>JBGTCQ010000113.1:0-21590 GCA_041748755.1 Chroococcidiopsidaceae cyanobacterium
TTTGTTGGTTGAAGCGATCGCTCTGTTTATTGATGCTCATGTTCGCCATGCATCGGTCGCACCCCAAACACTTAACCAGCTGCTTACGGCTAATCCTTTAATTGCATTGTTTGAGTGCAATTGATTAAGTATTAAGAGGGATTAGGGGCTAGGGGCTAGGGGCTAGGGATTAGGGGCTAGGGATTAGGGGCTAGGGATTAGGGGCTAGGGATTAGGGGCTAGGGATTAGGGGCTAGGGATTAGGGGCTAGGGGCTAGGGATTAGGGGCTAGGGGCTAGGGATTAGGGGCTAGGGGCTAGGGGAATCCCCATACTTAAAAGCAGGGGATTTGTAACAGTACGTTTTTGGTTCGAGGCGCATAGCGCGAGAACCAAATTATTTTCTGTTTTTTCCATACCTTTATGCTGGGGCGTATCATTCCACTTGACAGGGGCTAATATGAGCCCTTCTTTCCCTAGCCCCTAGTCCCTAGCCCCTAGCCCCTAGTCCCTAGCCCCTATCCCTAGTCCCTAGCCCCTAATCCCTAGTCCCTAGCCCCTTTTTGGTCATCAGTTTTTTTGTACATACCCCGCGCTCTTAGTGAGTGACTTTCACTTGATATGCTGTTATTTCTGGACAAAGTATTTGCCCAGAAAAACAGCCCCCGACTCCTTCAAATCCTATCTCGTAGGTGTGGTTAACTAGTAACTGAGGACTATTCCATACTCGCAAAGCACTTTAATATCTTTTAGGAGCGAGGAGCGAAAGAACCTTTCCCATTAAAAATCAAGTGGTTGGGGTATGACAAAAAGCAACTGCTACTATCCGCCATTAATTTTAAGCTTGTAAAAATGCCTGCTAAAGTAGTTGAAATTTTATCACCCGAAGAAATCCGTCGTACTCTGACTCGCCTTGCTTCGCAGGTTGTAGAGCGATCGCGTGACCTATCATCATTAGTAATTTTAGGTATTTATACTAGAGGTGTTTCTTTAGCTCAATTGTTGGCGCGTCAGATTGAAGTCTTAGAAGGAGTATCAGTACCAGTGGGAGCGTTGGATATTACGTTCTACCGAGACGACTTGGATCAGATTGGGGTGCGAACGCCAGCTAAAACGGAGATTCCCTTTGATTTAAGCAACAAGACAGTTTTGCTTGTGGATGATGTAATTTACAAAGGGCGCACAATTCGAGCCGCATTGAATGCAGTAAACGAGTACGGTAGACCATCAACAATTTGGTTAGCTGTACTGGTTGATCGCGGTCATCGTGAGTTGCCGATCCACCCAGATTTTACTGGGAAAAAACTGCCCACTGCTAAGGAAGAACAAGTCAAGGTTTACTTGCAGGATTCAGATGGAAGGGATGCGGTGGAATTGATTGGTGATTAGTTTTAAAGCAGATGTTGAGGAGCGTAGCTAGCTTTGACTATTAAAGATATATTGGCAAGAAAGCTGCCTTCAGAGGCACACTAGATAAAACATCTCAAACAAGGATCACAGATCAACACCCACTCATGCAAACCCTGGAAAAGATTCACCCGAAACTGCAAGAACTGAAAATCCGTCTCACAGAAATTAACGACATCGAATCAGTAGCCGCGCTCCTTTACTGGGATCAGGCAACATATATGCCTCCTGGTGGCGCAGCGGCGCGGGGACGGCAGATGGCTACCCTGAGACATATTTCTCACACAAAATTTATTGACCCCACCATAGGACAGTTATTAGAAGATTTACGTGACTATGAAGCTAGCTTACCCTACGACTCCGACAAAGCTAGCCTGATCCGGATTACTCGCCATGACTATCAAAGAGCAGTAAAAATTCCCGCCTCATTTACAGCTAAATTTTCGCACCATTCTGCTGAATGCTACGAAGCTTGGGCAAATGCACGACCGGCAAACGACTTTGCTGCTGTGCAGCCCTACCTAGAAAAAACCCTGGATTTTAGCCGCGAAATGGCAAACTTTTTTCCAGGCTACGAACATATCGCTGATCCGCTGATTGAAGACGCCGATTATGGGATGAAGGCAACAAGTGTGCGATCGTTGTTTGCTCAATTGCGGGCGGCTTTAGTTCCGATTGTGGACGCGATCGCTTCTCAACCAACTGCCGATGCTTCAGCTTTACACTCTTCTTTCCCAGAAGCCGAGCAAATAGCATTTAGCCTGAACATAATTAAACAGTTGGGCTACGACTTCCAGCGGGGACGGCAGGATAAAACACTGCACCCGTTTATGACCAAATTCTCCACTGGCGATGTACGAATCACCACCCGCGTTAAAGAACATGACCTGAACGAAGGACTATTTAGCACTATTCATGAGATGGGCCACGCTTTGTATGAGCAAGGCATCAACAGAGAATTTGAAGCCACGCCCCTTGCTAACGGTACGTCATCCGGTGTCCATGAGAGCCAATCTCGCTTATGGGAAAACTTTGTTGGGCGTAGCCGCAATTTTTGGCAGTTCTTCTATCCCCAACTCCAAGCGGTGTTTCCTAGCCAGCTGGGTAATGTTTCTCTGGAGACTTTCTATCGGGCAATTAATAAAGTAGAGCGATCGCTAGTCCGCACCGATGCCGATGAAGTGACATACAACCTGCATGTGATGATTCGCTTTGATTTAGAACTACAGCTACTAGAAGGCTCTCTAGCAGTGTACGATCTCCCTGAAGCCTGGAATGAACGTTATCGCTCTGACTTGGGTATTGTCCCGCCTAGTTACAGTAACGGAGTATTGCAGGATGTGCATTGGTACGGCGGCATGATTGGCGGAATGTTCCAGGGATATACACTGGGCAATGTAATGAGCGCCCAATTTTTTGCAGCTGCTGTAAAAGCTAATCCAGAAATTCCTACCCAGATCGAGAAAGGTGATTTCAACACTCTGCATGATTGGCTGAAAGAAAACATTTATCAGCACGGTCGCAAGTATACAGCGCCTGAACTAATCGAGCGCGTCACGGGTGGTTCTTTGAGTATTGACCCATTCATCCACTACATTCAGCAAAAATACGGAGAACTGTACGCTCTGTAATTTTTGTTTAAAGAGGAATTAAAAACTGATTTTTAGCCCAAATGGGAGGGGGCGTGTTATCAACATAACTTCCTTTTCAAGCTAAAGTGTTTACGTCTATATACGAGATAAGCTGTGTAGCGCCGCTTCCCAAAAGTAAAAAGTCCTATGACCTTCTCCCACTTTTTTGCCGTTAAAAGTATGCCAGACTCAAGTAATCTTTGAAGATTCTACTATTACACATAGGAAATATAGTTGCCTGAAGGCTAGCAACTGGAGAAGCTATGTAGTTTAATTCCATTCTTCAGAGCGCATTTACTGTCGCCTTCATTCACAGTAAGAGTCAATTCAGTAAAAATTTGTGACTTAGTTGTTGTAAAAAATATTAATTTCCTATAAGGAGTTGTCATGTCAGAGTTGATTCAGAACGTTCTTAATAGTGAAGAAAGAAGCGACTTACGCTCGTTTGTCAGTGAGTTACGCCATCAAGAAAAGCGTTATTTGCTGCGTAATGACATCCTCAGTGTCTATGCCGAGTATTGCAACAAGAACCAGAAGCCTGAAGAGTTTTATCACTCCTCCAATTTAGGAAAACTGATTTACTATACTCAAGAAATTATTCAAGAGAACGGAAATTTATGCCTGATTATTCGACCTAAAATTGCCAGTCAAGAAGTTTATCGGCTGACAGAAGATTTGCATATTGAGCAATTGAGTGTGCAGGAACTGCTAGATTTGCGCGATCGCTTTGTCAATCGCTTTCACCCCAACGAAGGCGAAATCCTAGAACTGGATTTTGGTCCGTTTTACGACTACTCCCCCGCAATTCGTGACCCGAAAAATATTGGCAAGGGGGTACAGTATCTCAACCGTTATCTATCTAGCAAACTGTTTCAAGATTCTCGGCAATGGCTGGAGTGTCTGTTAAATTTCCTGCGCCTCCACCAGTACGAGAGTAACCAGCTATTGATTAGCGGGCGGATTCAATCGCAGCAACAACTCTCCGAGCAGGTCAAGAAAGCTCTAACGTTTGTCGGTGATCTCGATAGTAACGAACCCTACGAAAAATTCCGGTTTGTGCTGCAATTAATGGGTTTTGAACCAGGTTGGGGAAACACCGCTGGTCGCGTGCGGGAAACGCTAGAGATTCTTGATGAACTCATAGATTCGCCGGATCACCAAACCCTAGAAGCCTTTATTTCCCGGATTCCGATGGTCTTTAAGATCGTCCTGGTATCTCCCCACGGTTGGTTTGGGCAAGAGGGAGTTTTGGGGCGACCTGACACTGGGGGCCAAGTGGTCTATGTACTCGATCAGGCAAAGAGCCTGGAAATACAGCTGGAAGAAGATATGACGCTGGCTGGGTTAGATGTGATGGGTGTTAAGCCGAAAGTGATTATTCTGACGCGCCTGATTCCCAACAGTGATGGCACCCTTTGCAACCAACGCTTAGAGAAAGTCCACGGGACGGAAAATGCCTGGATTTTGCGTGTGCCTTTGCGGGACTTCAATCCCAACATGACTCAGAACTGGATTTCGCGGTTTGAGTTTTGGCCTTATCTAGAAAGCTATGCTGTTGATGCCGAAAAAGAATTACGCTCAGAGTTTCAAGGCAAGCCTGACTTGATCGTTGGCAACTATTCTGATGGTAACTTGGTTGCTTTCCTGCTGGCACGTCGAATGAAGGTGACTCAGTGCAACGTTGCCCATGCTCTGGAAAAGTCGAAATATCTGTTTAGTAACCTCTACTGGCAAGACCTAGAGGAGAAGTATCATTTTTCGTTGCAGTTCACTGCGGATTTGATTGCAATGAATGCGGCTAATTTTGTTGTCAGCAGCACTTACCAGGAGATTGTGGGGACACCGGATAGTGTGGGGCAGTATGAGTCTTACAAGTGTTTTACAATGCCGGAACTGTATCACGTAGTAAATGGAATTGAGCTATTCAGTCCCAAGTTTAATGTAGTGCCACCTGGGGTGAATGAGAGTTATTATTTCCCCTACTCGCGTACCGAAGACCGGATAGAGAGCGATCGCGCTCCCGTAGAAGAAATGCTGTTCACGCGGGAAGATCCCACCTATTATTTTGGCAAACTGGATGACCCCAGCAAGCGACCAATCTTTTCAATGGCGCGTCTGGACCGCATCAAAAACCTCACTGGCTTAACAGAGTGCTTTGGCAAGAGTGAAGCTTTACAAGAGCAGTGCAACTTAATTCTGGTTGCAGGTAAGTTACGTGTGGAAGAATCAGGCGATAGTGAAGAACGCGACGAAATTGTCAAACTCTACCAAATCATTGACCAGTACAATCTCCACGGCAAAATTCGCTGGCTGGGTGTGCGCTTGTCTAAGACTGAATCTGGTGAAATCTACCGCGTAATTGCTGATCACCAGGGAATCTTTGTCCAACCAGCTTTGTTTGAAGCCTTCGGACTTACAGTTCTGGAGTCAATGATTTCAGGAGTACCGACTTTTGCCACGCAGTTTGGTGGTCCGTTGGAGATTATTCAAGATGGGGTAAATGGCTTTTACATTAACCCGACACATTTAGAGGAGACGGCAGAAAAAATTCTGGAATTTGCCTCTAAGTGCGAACAGAATCCTAACTACTGGTATGAAATTTCCACACGAGGTATTGACCGAGTTTTTAGCTCTTATACCTGGAAAATTCACACCACACGGCTACTATCGCTAGCGCGGATTTATGGGTTCTGGAACTTCACGTCTCAAGAAAACCGTGAGGATTTGTTGCGTTACCTTGAGGCGTTGTTCCACCTGATTTACAAGCCGAAGGCGCAACAGTTGTTAGAACAGCATCGCGATCGCTAACCCGTCAGAAAGGAAGTACGTAACTAAAGCCCGCCACACTAGGCGGGTTTAAAAAGCAACGCTAAAGTTAAAGAAACCTGCCTCTACTTTAGACGAGTTGGCGATATAGGCTTAGGTTGCTTTGGTTTACCAATCATGAGGTACCAATTATGCCCAAGATATGAGACAGAAAATTAACCTTTAATCCTAACATTTTTACCGAAGGTACGGTTGGTGATGCGCAGGAGTTGCTGGCACTCATTTGATAGTGGATGCGTTAATGTGTCCCTATCGGATCGGCGAACGAGACCGAGTTTTAAAACTACTGCGCTCTGTCAAAGCCGGAATGCTTCTGATGTGGGACAGAGGGCTACATTCTTATCGGATGGTCACCGTATTGCAGGTATTTCAGCTATCTAATTATGCCATGTAAAAGAAGGAAAAGTATTCCCATTCATAAAATGCTTTTTTATACAACCGTATATCTACTTAAATTATTTAAAGAAAATAGAAAATATCAGAAAGATTATTAGTGAAACCACGGTTGAAGATAGAGTAAAGTAGCGGTAGTTTGCTTTTGGAGTTTTGTTGTGTAAGGCTACCTTGAAAAGGTTTACGGTTTAACTCTGCTTCCTGGAAGTAAAAAACGGTTTGGAGCTATCCTCCCAAGGCGCATTGCAGTGTAGTTGTGCCTCCTGACTCATGCCCAATATCGCTACGCTTTATTACAGTCAAAACTTGCGTTACGCAGGCATGACAAATCATTTTTAAGGTGAAGTATTTACGTTCATAATCTCCAAAAATTCTCAACTTCTGTACTACACCTCCCGCTTTTTCTAGAGCAGCTTTTCAGCTATGAATGCAATTCAACCGTCAAGACCTCCGCTACAACCAGTAGAACCGCGCCGGGTTGTTCTCCAAAGAAAAAGCCGCAACCGCTGTCGCCCGTACCGGAGTATGGCGGTTCAAACTACAGTAAAATTGACCGTTAATGTCCTCCTCTCAGCAGCAGCAGTGTCTGCTCTAGTGAAACTCTTGCCTTATTACCAATCTCAGCAAGAAAAGTTGCAAGAAATTCAAACGGAAGTCAATCTGACAGAAGGGCGTGTCAATCGTCTGCGGACAGACTTCAACCGCTACTTCGATCCGCAGCAAGCCGAAAATATCATGCAAGAGCAAAGCAATCGAGTCAACCCTGGACAACGTCCAGTTATCTTGCTGAATCAGGCTGGTATAAAGGTTGAATCAACTCAGTCACCCTGATAGTAGTTATTTTTTTAGTATTTATAGTTGACTTTTTTTGAGTCAACAAATTATTGATATCCTCCCCGCTTGATTACTTCAACCGGGGATTTACATATGGTGCTGAATCCTGGTTCAGTTAGAACCGAAGAGTTTAAAGCAAAAGACATTACTTACAACCCGTGTTCCGGTAAATTAGAACTCTAAGCAGACTCAAAGACAAACAGCGATTTAATATGCAAAAACTAATACATTCAGACTGGGGCTTACAACAGCGACTAACCCCATACCTGTTTTTGCTACCTGCTCTTTTTATCTTGGGGTTGACTGTCTTTTGGCCTGCACTGCAAGCGTTCTACCTTAGCTTTACGCGCTACGAATACGACCTGACACAGTCACCACAGTGGGTAGGTTTTGCCAACTTCCGTCGTCTGTGGGCTGACCACGTTTTTTGGCAGACTCTGGGGAACACTGTGGTTTATCTTGTTGGTGTCGTGCCGATTTTAGTGGTTGCTCCCTTAGCACTCGCAATTTTGGTGAACCAGAAACTCCGTAGCATTGATTGGTTTAGGGCAGCCTACTATACGCCAGTTGTAATTTCAATGGTGGTTGCTGGAATTGCTTGGAAATGGCTTTATGCAGAAAACGGCTTACTAAATCAGCTGCTCAAACATCTGGGTATCTTCGCTACGGATGGAATTCCTTGGCTGACTAGCCCCAAATGGGTAATTTTTAGCGTCATGGCAGTGACAGTGTGGAAGGGATTGGGCTATTACATGGTTATCTATCTGGCAGGGTTGCAATCCATTCCGGTGGACTTGTATGAAGCAGCAGCGATAGACGGTTCAGACGGCATCAGCAAACACTGGGACATCACAGTTCCATTAATGAAACCTTATTTGGTGTTAGTAGCCGTGATTTCTGCAATCTCTGCTACGAAGGTTTTTGAAGAAGTCTACATCATGACTCAAGGAGGACCACGCAATAGCTCTAAGACGATTGTTTATTATCTTTATGAGCAAGCCTTTCAAAACTTGGAGATGAGCTATGCCTGTACAATTGGGTTAGTGTTGTTTTTGGCAATTTTGGGCTTGTCGATTTTGAATCTTAAGCTGGCAAGAGGGCGCTTAGGCTAGAGAAACTCTTTCGGCTTTTTACCTTAGTTCCTAGCTCATAATTCGGTTAGAATCGATTTTCATACTCAACCACTGCACCGCTGTCACCAGAGAGATCCGTCGAAGTACGTATCCGAATCCGATCATTTAGCCGATAAACGAGACCGAATTGGGTGGGCTGGTTGGCTGTTAAAACCCTGAGTACAGAGAAGTAAATATCACCAGAGATATTAATCCCAGCTTCAGCTGCCAGACCTAATGTTGAACTGCGCGATCGCTCTTCGGTAGTAAGTGTGGGAAATATCCGTAGTTCACTCAACCCAATAGCATTTCCCAGACTTGTAACTGTTCCCTGAAAGTTGCCCAGCAATGCTGAACTGGCAAGATTGGCAATTCCCAGCGCACTGTCGCCGCGTCCTAGAGTGTCTACAAAGCCACCGCCAATCAAGGCGATGATTTCCGACTGACTACGTGCCGGATCGCTTGTGAGTTCAAGGTTATCGAAAATTTGGCTGGCGGGGCCTGTAACTCTGGCTTGGACACGAACAGTTTCTAAGCCTCCCAAATCTGTAGAAAGTGTCTCAGCAATCTCACTAGACACTGGAGACGAAGGAACCCGCCTCTGGGTTACTTCCGGTACCGCCGCTACAAGCCGGATATCCAAAGTTGGGTCGAGTCCTTGATTTGGGCTAAAGGTTGCCGTGTGTTCATAGCCACGCGCCAGGACAAACTGAGTAGTAAACAAATTTACGCTACCGCGACCCAGGCTAATAGTTCCAGCAGGGCGAGTATCATTCCGGGTGCCGTTAAGTATCAGGGTGCCGGTTGCTTGGAAATTGATAATGGGTGGGCGAACAATTGCTACGTCATCACCCAATGTTAGCCGCAGATTATTAAACTCTGGAATATCACCGTCACCATTACTGCCAGAACCGGACTCAACTCCCCTGAGTGCCTCTATAGCTCCATTTGTACCGCTGGGTGTGGTGGCGTTGGGATCAGCCAGCAAGACCTCACCATCAGCTAGCTGCACTTCACCGCCAATTATCGGATTAAGCGCTGAACCAGTAATCACTACATTGCCACTAGCTCCACCCTGGTACAGATCCGGCAAATTTAGTGCTAGCTGGTCTAAGGAAACGGTGAGAGGAGTGGTGATATCTGGATCATCCGGCTGCAAATTTTTGAAAATGGGAATCACACCCTGAGCAACTACCTTACCCTTAGAAAAATCACCCTGGAGACCTGCGACCAAAATGCGGTCAAAATCAAACCGCACTGTTCCCGTCACATCTGTTAGCGGTTCTGGCAGAGCCTCAGCGGTAATGGTTGCATTGTTCACGGTAGCAATTCCCGTTGCTAGCGGCTGCTGCGTAGTCCCGCGTACTTGGAGTTGCACTTGACCTTGACCATCTTTCCAGGCAACGGAATTGGTGAACAGGTTTAACAGCGCCAACCCATCATTTTGGACATTGACATCTAGGCGAATCTGATTGTCTGGTTTGACTGTAGCAAAAGGTAACTGGAAGGGGACGCTGCCAGTGATTGTAATCGGCTCTGGTCCAGAAGCTACCACATTACTACCAAAGTTCAAACGCGCATCGGCATAGCTGAAACTACCCAACGCTGACTCTACTGCCTTCTGATTAAGAGTTCCGTCAGTGAGCTGCAATTCCCCAACTGCTTGAGGATTAGCAATGTCGCCTGCTAGAGTTGCCGTAGCATTCAGTTTGCCTGTGAGTTCGATATTATTTGGCAATTTAACAAATTTATCCAGCACCTCTACTGGAAAATTCCTCACTTGTAACTGACCAGATTGTTGGGTTCCACCAATTTGACCGTTGAATGCTAGTAGCGTCTCTTCAGACTCGATCCGCAAAGGCAGCAGGGTCAAAACATCGTTTTTAAAGCTGCCTTCGGCAATTACCTGAGTAGCATTGTAATCACCAAATTCCCAGTTTTTACCCTCCAGTTCAAAGTTCACTGCTACCCCATTTTGTAAAGAACTATCCACGGAGATTTCCCCGTTGAAAGTCCCTTCTAAAGCAGCAAGAGGCGGCAGTGATAGATTATTCTGGCGCTGTTGGCGCTGTTGTTGTAGCAGCACTTGAATTTCAGAGAGACGGCGGAGTTGCGTCAGTAAAGGAGCCTCTGGTAGACCGACTGGCACAGTTTTAAGTTCGCTTGCCCCAGCATAAACGGGGGGTTGCAAACCTCGGCTGAAGTCTTGCAACTCAAAGAACTGTAGTGCAGTTAGAACGTCTTGGATTTGACCTTGGGTGATGTTGACTTGACCTTGAAATTGGGTGCGATCGCTAAAGCTACCTGCTAGGGCATAGCGACTCTGACCAAGGGTAAATTCGCCGTTAGTTAAAGTTGCAACGCCATTTTTGTAGCCTACCTGACCGACAAACGAATCACCTTTAAGACGACCTACAGCAGGTTGGGCGATCGCCACATTCCCCACTCCTGTAAATGTAGTCTGATTAATCTGAAAATCTCCGGTTAATAACCCAGCAACCGGACCCGGACCAACTGCATTAGGAGGGCTGAGATTGAGCGCTGTTAAGGGAAAGTTCTCAACATTAACCAGCAGATTTTCTCCTTGAGATCGACCAATTGCCAATGCCTCGTCACGCTGAATCAAAAAAGATGTTGGGCGATAATTCCGGTCTAGATTGAAGGCAATCCGGTCTTGATTACCTGTTACCTCCAATTCCACACCGCGCCCTGGAACCACTTGCACATCTCCAGTCAAAATCGGCTCAAAAGCAAGGTTATTTACCCCCAAGTCGCGCAGCCGCACGGAACCCACAACATTTGGCGTAGGTAAAGTGCCGAAGACTCGTCCAGCAAAATCACCTGTTCCAGCTAGGGTTACGGCGTTAGGAAGTGCAAAAGGTAAGTCTTGGAGATTATAATTTTGTGCCTGAACATTAAGATTCAGCCCTGTAATTTCGGGCGCACCTACTCCTTCAACTCTGGCAAAGATCAGTCCACTAGCTTTTAAGTTTGGCGCGGTTGCTTGCTGGACAATTATCTTTTTACCATCCCAACCAACTAAAGCCGTGAGTGGTTGCTGGATCAAACCAATTCCTTGAGAAAAACCCACTCTCCCAGCGCCCCGAATCTCAGATAACTCTGGATTCAGCGTTCCTGTCAGTCTCAATTGACCACTAAATAGACCCCGCAAGTCTTGGGAAAATTGCTTCAGTTGAACTTGCGAGGCATTGACTAATGCCTGCCACTGGCCTTTAGCCAACTGAATGTTTGTTGCTGTAACTGTGCCACCCGCCACATTTAAACGCCCTTGACCAGTTCCAACTATGGTTTCAGGTTGGAATGCTGTAGTTCCTGACAGGTTGAACATACCAGTCAAAGCTCCTTGTAAGGCTGGCGGAACTTGGGCCAAACGCCCTAACTGTACGCCAGTAGCTTGGAGTTGAGCCTGCCAACGACCTCCAGCCAGTTGAATATTTGAGGCTGTAACTGTGCCGCCAGCAACCTGAACCTGCCCACTACCAGTTGCCTGAATTGCTTCCGGTTGGAAAGAAGCTGTAGTGCCTGAGAGGTTAAATCTGCCACTCAACGGTGCTTGTAATGCTGGGGGAACTTGTGCTAAACGCCCTAATTGGACATTATTTGCCTGTACCGCTGCCAGCCAGCGATTATTAATTAGTTGCCCAGCCCCCTGGATGGTGCCACCCGCAACTTTGAGAACGGTGTTGCGGAAAATAATCGTGTTTTGATCAACAATGCGGATTTGACCAGTTCCGGGGTAAGTGGCCTGGGGTGCTTGCCAATTGACAATTGTTTCGGGTTTGGTAGGAGTACCAGAAATTGCTGTTGTGGCTGAGACAGTGCCAATCCGGATTTGAGGTGAAATATTGTACAGGCGGGCGATCGCATCCCCTGGTAGATTTTGAGCCGCTAAATCAAATCCTAGCCCCGCCTTTTGCCCGATTTGAACAATTCCAGCGCCAGTGATTTTACCACCTACTGTGGGTATCGCAACGATGTCTTTGAAGGCAGTTACAGAGTCAGCAGCGTCAAACGCAAAGCGCGCGCTAATGTTACTAAAATTAACTCTGTCGATCCGGGCTGATTTGATTGTGGCAACCGTACCTAACAGGATCGGCTTCAAGATTGACCCCGTTAGCGCTACATCAGCTTTGACAATGCCACTTGTAGCAACAGGCAGTTGGATATTTAGAGTCTGCTGGGCATTAGCTACACTTACTGCTGGTACACGCGCCGCAATGTTATAGCCAGTTTCGGTATCGACAACACCGTTAGCGATCGCCGGAATCTTGCCGTAGCTAGTTGAAACATTATCCAGCCCAATCAGCGTTCCCTTGAAGCGTAGCGTTCCCTGGGAATTTAGAAACGGTTGGGGCAGTTGGTTGATTTGAACTCTGACCGTCTTGAGTATAGCAGTACCAAAAAGTTCCGCCTGCTGTTTTCTCAGCTGAACATTCAAGTTGCCATCAACTCGTCCTGCTTGCAAATCCAGTGGTAAAGGAATTAACCGAGTTACATCAGATGCCAGCAGGTTTTGGGTGCGGATTTGGAAGTTATACTGTTCGGTACTTGGGCGGTACTCTCCTTGCAGCGCTAGAGTTCCCCCCCTAGCCATTGCACCACTTAGTTCAAATTGAATTAGCTGGTTGTCCTCTAAAAATTGAGTGAAGCCGTTAACTTGAGTGCTTGCCACTGACAGTCTCTTTTTAGACTCCAGATTGTTCGCCCCTCGCTTCCTCGCCTCAGCATTTGGCACCAGCACCACGTCCGCATTGCGAAACCAAATTTTATCCAAATCGGTTTGAATCGGTCCTGCCTTTTCTTCTGCCTTAATTGTGGTAGAAGTCCAACGCCCCAACGCATCCTGTTCGATGTAAATATCTGGATTGATTAATGTGACATCCAGCTTCAACGTGCGGGTAAATAGCAGCCGCAAAGGGTCAAACGCTACGTCCACAGCCTCGACCAAAACTCGGTCTGGATCAGTTTTTGTTGCGGGTATAGATGACTTACCAAATTGCAAACTGGTGAGCGAAAACCGTTCCACTGCTCCCAGTTGCACTGGTCTATTGAGTGTTTGAGTGAGATTTTTTTCGACTAGGGGCGCTAACCGTTCATAAACAAAAATCCGTAACCACCAGGCACCCCCAGCAAATCCAACCAGCATTAAGACACCCAAGGTAATGCTAGTGCGACTTAATAAGAGGAACCGCAGACGTTGAATATGACTCGGTTTGGGTTGTTGATCTGGATTAGGGAATTTCTGCATTTAAACTTACGCTTCACACGTTCTTGATCTGCCAGACTGGGGTAACTGACATTCCTTATTTGGTACCAATTTCAGAATACGGCATCGACCTAAATATATTGTCTTCAGCTTTTCACTAACAGATGTTTGAGCGATAAATCCCGAATCTGACTAAGATTAGTAACGATAATAAAAGCAAAGATGACCACTCCTATGCGCGTGTTCGTTTTACTATTTAATGCCCGGACTGAAAACGAGGGAATTCATACGGTTCGGATTGCCGATCCGGAAGCGGCGTTGCCTGGAGCAGGACGCAATCAGGTTCTAATGTTTGAGTCCGAAGACGATGCCACCCGTTTTGCTCTGATGCTAGAGGCTCAGGATTTTCCTACTGCCACAGTAGAAGCAATGGATTCTGAGGAAATCAAGGAATTTTGTGAAGGTGCCGACTATGACTGGGAGCTTGTTCCAGAGGGTGCTTTAGCGCTGCCACCAGAAACTAATGTCGAAGCAACTGACTGGCAGGTAGACGCGCAACCAGCAGACGACTCTGATGCTGATCTTGACAGCATTCGCCGTAAGCTGGAAGGACTATTGTGATGGGAGGATGAAGAACTTGGAGGAGCGGAGTCATTTATTAACAGAACAGGTTAATCCTAATAGTCAGAACTTAGACCAGCTAAGTTCCCTGGAATTGGTGGAACTGTTTAATCAAGAAGATGCAGGATCTGTTGCTGCTGTTGCGGCTACCAAAATTCAACTAGCTGAGGCAATTACCTGCACAGCTGAAGCGTTACGGCATGGGGGAAGGTTGTTTTATGTCGGCGCAGGGACAAGTGGGCGGCTGGGCGTATTAGATGCTGCTGAGTGTCCGCCTACGTTTTGTTCTCCGCCGGAGTTGGTACAGGGAATTATTGCGGGTGGAGCAGCTGCTTTGGTGCGGAGTTCTGAAGATTTAGAAGATCGAGCTGAAGATGGAAACGCCGCGATCGCCCATCGACATATTACTGACTTAGATGTCGTAGTAGGGATTACAGCTGGGGGAACAACGCCTTTTGTCCACGGCGCTCTTGTGGCAGCGCGACAAAGAGGAGCAACAACGATCTTTATTGCCTGTGTCCCGATTGCCCAAGTTAGTGCTGATTGCGATATTGATATTCGGCTATTGGTGGGGCCAGAAGTGCTGGCTGGCTCTACTCGTCTGAAAGCTGGAACTGCAACTAAGCTGGCGTTGAATATCCTCTCAACTGGGGTAATGGTGCAGTTGGGTAAAGTTTATGGCAATCGCATGGTGGATGTAGCAGTTACAAATAAAAAGCTACGCGATCGCGCTTTGCAAATTTTGCAAGACCTCACAGGGTTAGAGCGTGAGGCAGCTGGATATCTACTTGAACGCAGTAATCGCCGCGTCAAGCTTGCTCTGATGATGCATTGGACGGGTTTAGAGCCAGAAGAGGGCGAGTACGTTTTGGCAGAGCATCAAGGTAATCTCAGGGCAGCTTTGAGTTACAAGGATCACACTGAAGACTACCTAGAGCCTCTAGGCAAGTAAAAGTTATAAATAATTCTAATTTTTACTCACCTTGACGAAGAATGAAAATAGCTTAATTGCAATTTTGATATTTTACTTGGCAATTATGTACATGATTGCGAATAGCTTTGTACTTGCTTATACCTAATATTTAAATATGCCTAAAGTCTGGGGCTAGACAAACAAAACCTGATGAGCGCAGGTTCAAAACCCTCAATTTTTCAATAGTCCGCGTAGGCGGACTTTGCCTGTATAGCGGCGAATAGAATTCGCCGAGGTCTAGTGCTTTGAAGAGTTGATTAAAGAACCTTTGTCTAATTCTTGAAGGCAGCTAAGTAATTGTACGATTACTTAGTCGAAGCGAGTTAGTTAAGTTAGGTTCAGTTGAGTGATTTAAATTAATTGCCAAAGATGAATCATCCAAGTGGCACTCCCTGATTAAAAGCTATTTTTAGTTTCTGACACCTATCTACTTAGCTATGTCAGAAAGATAAACTTCCCGCCCAGGCTATGAAAAATAAAAATAGAGATATTGGTATTGAACAGCGTCTAGCAAATTGGCTCTACCCGCAGGCGTTGCTGATTTGGCTTTTGATTAGTATGGGATTCCCAACGATCTACTGCATCGTTGAAATCAATCAACAGAAACGAAGTGCGACCATTTATGCTCAGCAACTCTCAGAGAAACTCCAAGACCTCATTCTCGAAGCTCCTGCCGTCTGGAAGGATCAGAAAGATAAATATAATCAGATTATTAGTAATAATTTGCTGCTCCAGACCGGAGTCATTACCATCCAGGTTCTGGACGAGACGGGGCAACCAATTGCTAATTATGAACATCAGACTGAGCAGGCTAATAAGTCGTGGAACCAGAACGCTCCCCTTGGTTCTGTGCCGATCATCTTGAACAATCGCAAAATTGCAACGGTTCAAGTCAGGCTAACTCTGACCGAGATTCTGAAGGTTACTCTAGGATTTTTCATCATCTCTACGATTGTAGGTACAACCCTCGCCTTCTTGGTCTACTCGATTCCAGTTAGTTTTGTCGGACAGATGGAAGGGCAACTCCAAAATCTGATTAAGAAAATTCAAAGGTCGCAGGCAGAGAGCGATCGCTTGCGGACTATCGCCCAAACGTCAGAACAGCGATTTCGCGATCTCGTTCAAGGAGTAGATGCGATCGTTTGGGAAGCGGATGCAGTAACCTTCCAGTTTATGTTTGTCAGCCAGCAAGCCGAAGAACTCCTGGGATATCCAGTTAAGGAGTGGCTCACTAATGCTGATTTCCATACCAAATACATTTATCCAGATGACCGCCTCCAGGTGGCAAACCATTATCTGCTGGCAACATCTGAGGCAAAACAGCAAGTAGTTGAGTACCGAGCGATCGCTGCCAATGGTCGGATGCTTTGGCTACGTGACCTCGTTCAAGTCGTCAAGAATGAAGCAGGTACAGTTCAACTCCTGCGCGGGGTAATGGTAGATATCACCAAGTTTAAACACGCCGAGGAGCAATTACGCCACGATGCGTTTCATGATGTCCTGACAGGACTACCAAACCGAGCTTTATTCATGCATCGTTTAGGACAGGTGGCTGAATTAGCAAAACGAAGTCAGGATTATTTATTTGCCGTACTATTTCTAGATTTAGATCGCTTTAAAGTTATTAATGACAGCCTAGGGCATAAGGTCGGGGATCAGCTGCTAATTGAAATTAGTCGCCGCCTGGAGATGTGTATCCGCTCCTGTGATACAGTCGCACGTCATGGCGGAGACGAGTTTGTGATTCTATTAGAAGACATCAAAAATGTCAGCGACGCAACATTTGTTGCCGGGAGAATCCAACAGGAATTGGTGTTGCCCTTAAATTTGAGCGGTCATGAGGTGTTCGCCGCAACGAGCATTGGCATCGCCCTGAGTACAACAGGTTATGACCAACCAGAAAATCTTCTCCGTGATGCTGATACGGCAATGTATCATGCCAAATCTCTGGGTAGAGGTAGCTATCAGGTGTTTGATACATCTATGCATACTCAAGCAGTAGCAATGTTGCAGATGGAGAGCGATATACGTCGAGCCATTGAACGTCAGGAGTTTCGACTTTATTACCAGCCGATTGTGTCGCTCTCCACTGGCAAGATTACTGGGTTTGAGGCGCTGTTACGCCTTTGGCATCCAGAGCGGGGTCTTGTTGCTCCAGCAGAGTTTCTGCCGATAGCGGAAGAAACAGGACTGATTATGTCAATCAGCGAGTGGGTGCTGCGCGAGGCGTGTTACCAGATGCGTTTATGGCAGGTGCAATTTCCCACAAATCCACCTTTGACAATTAGTGTCAATCTTTCTAATAAACACTTCAATCAACCTGGTTTAGTCAAGCAGATCGAGCAGACGCTGTATACAACAGGTCTGGATGCCTTTAGTTTGAAGTTGGAAATTACAGAAAGCGTGATTATGGAAAATACTAAACTTGCAACTGCTATGCTCTCGCAACTACGAACTTTGGGTGTTCATATATGCCTAGATGACTTTGGCACGGGCTATTCATCCCTAAGTTATCTCCACCGCTTTCCCATTGATACTTTGAAGATTGACCGCTCCTTTGTTAGTAATATGAGTGTTGGTGACGATGAAAACTCAAAGATTCAAATTATCCAAACAATTATATTACTGGCCCACAAGTTAGATATGGATTTGATTGCGGAAGGGGTGGAGACGAAGGAGCAGTTGGCGCAATTAAGACAAATGAAATGCAAAAACGCGCAAGGATATTTTTTCTCTAAGCCAGTGAGTAGCAAGGCAGTAGAGGCATTAATGGCAGCACAGCCGCAATGGTAAATAGCTCTGAATAGGAAAGGATAGTAGGTAGAAGTGAATCTTTGGCGAATACTTAACTTATTTAAGATTACTAATATTTTCTATTGGCTCTAGTCAAGCAAGCATAGTTGGATAAACTGATTGTTAAACTGGACAGATTCAGCATC
Organism: Chroococcidiopsidaceae cyanobacterium; assembly: GCA_041748755.1. Taxonomy (GTDB): domain Bacteria; phylum Cyanobacteriota; class Cyanobacteriia; order Cyanobacteriales; family Chroococcidiopsidaceae; genus JAHHHE01. The sequence goes on from JBGTCQ010000113.1 coordinate 17,942, forward strand.
CAAGTTATTATAAGCTTTGCTAGCTTTATCTTTAATGTATTGAACGATGCACTTAGCAACATACTCAGCCAGTTTAACTGGTACAGCATTGCCAATCATTTGTTCAAGGTCAGTTTTTGAACCCTCAAAGACAAAATTAGGGGGAAACGTCTGTAGATAACTTCTTTCAATAGTAGTTAAAGGTCGTAACTGAGGTGTAACTGGTGCAGCATCGCCAGGATGCATTTTGTAAGTTTTAGGAATAGGTCTATTGACACCTCTAACTGTAGGGCTTGGTTCATCAATACTAAAAACTGCCCTTCTTTTGTAACTTCTAGGATGTCTATAGTAATACTCAATATCTAAACTTTCTGCCAAATATTCTTTGATTGTTATTGGTCGCTTAGACAAGTTAGCTTCAAAATAAGGGTTGAGACTTTCATCTTCTCCTGCAAGTTCTCCAACACAAAAAAATCTTTTACGCTTCTGCGGTACACCACACAAACTAGCATCTAATATCTTTTTACTAAGTCCGTATCCAGCAGATTTGAAAATATGTCTAGCAGTTTTATATTTATAACTTTTTGCTAATCTATCCACATTTTCCATGACAAACAATTGAGGTTTGACACTAGCAACAATTTCAGCAAATAAAATAGTCAGGTCGCCCCTTCCTAAATCTTCATTTCGTTTGCCAGCACTAGAAAAGTCCTGACAAGGGGGGCCGCCAATAATTACATTTGGTTCTAATTGTTTAAAAATTTGAAATTCTTGGTTTAATTTTTGAATATCACATAGAAGAATCTGATGTTTAAAGTTATTTTGATATACCTTGATTGCTGGTTCCCAATTATCAAATGCTGCTATTACATTAAATTCTGCATTTTGAAACCCTAGCGATAAGCCACCGCATCCTGCAAATAGATCTATGACTTTTAACGAAGAATGCTGTGAATTTAGTTGACTACCACAGTTCATAATAACGCCTGCGTTTTACTTAAATTCTCATAAAAATTTCTGGATTACTTAAAATAATAGCATCAAACCTCCTCTCTGGACTGAGAAAGTCTTGACCTCCTCCTAAGATAATCTGTTTAATTTCTACTTTTGTTATTCTTGGTTTTATAAGTTCAGCACAGGTCATATATTGCCGTGTGTTAGCTCCACTTAAAGCAAATGCTTTATTATTACGGGTATTATATGTCAGAGTATCAATAATTATTTGATGATGTATTTTTCCAGTTAAGGCAAATTCGTATAGCATTTTTGCTAGCCAAACAACAGAGCGCATAGGGCGTTGGATAGTTTCAGTTCCAAACCTAGTAAAACTTTTAGTTACGTCACAAAAGAGCCTTGTAAAAGCAAAATTACTCCAGATAAAGATATCTAAGCAATTTTCATATAGTTTTGATGTTTTGCCTATGGTTTTCCACACTGGTTGCAAAACCAGTGGTTGTTGTAGCTCTATATTGGCAGTTAATAACCTATCGATACAATCAACTAACTTAGGAATTAATGGCAAAATAGAATGGATGCTTGACCAATCATTAATCTGAGAACAGACAGGTTGGAGATAATCTAATACTTCTGGTCGAGATAATTGAAATTTATCAGCAATGCTTAATGCTAAGTAGACAATAGTATCTGGTCTTATAACAATTTCACAACCATATTGATCGTCTGGAAGGCGATAAGTTGAGTTATCTGGTAAAGCTGTTAGCTTGATTTCTAAACTACGTAAACAAGAGTCGCCTCTAGATGTGTCGAGTGTAACCAGGTCTACTCTTGGTAAGCTTCCGATTACTGTTTTACGATAAGGAACATAGTCACTTTCAAACGCAAAAAATAAGTCGGGAGAAGATGGATTCATCCCAAATAGCTCAGAAACGCTTATTTTTTCATGATTAACGCTTAATTGTTTATTTAAGGTTAGGTAGACTGGCTCTAATCCTTGGGAATGTAGATAACAGGCTAATGCAGCTGGAAAAGAATTATTAAATTGGTTTTTACCCCAACTATCTCTTTGAGAAAAGTCTCTATTGGAGTGAGTTAAGCCGAATAATCCGGGCTGAAGGTTTTGAGTATTCATGATTACATTGTTTATTCTAGATAGCAGCGATCACGCAGTACACCAAAATTGCCATTAGGACAACCAATTGACCACAAATTAGTGATCGCATTGGAGAAAGAGTATCTCACTCAGCTACAGTAGACTTATTGGCTCTAGCTGCTACGTTTCCTGAAAAATGTTTACTGCCTCAGAAACTTCCATCATCTCGCTAATTGTTTTAGCTGCCCTCGGTATATTAGGTTGGGGATTTTATCGAGCCAGACCTTTTGGCAAAGTGGGAATTTTAGCTTGGTTACAGTCGGTGGTGTTGATAGCTCCCTGGTTATTATTCTTTGGGTTATTTGCTGCTGGGATTTATGTCAATATTGTCGGTATTCTGTTCTTGCTAGTTGCTTCAACTGGGGTATACATCTTGATCGGGAATCGGTTGAGAGCATCTGGTCAGGATGCAGTGCTGCGGCGCAGTTCCAAAGAAGATTTGCGGGCAACAGAAAGTATTACCAATTCCACCCAGCCAGAAAATTCAACAGAAGCTAATACACTAAAGCCACAAGCACCGCCGAACCTGGATATCATGCCGATACCGGATGAAGATCTGAGCGCGATGCGCAGCATTTTCGGGATCGATACGTTTTTTGCTACGGAAACGATTCCTTATCAAGAAGGCGTGATTTTTAAAGGCAATCTGCGCGGAGAACCAGAAGCAGTTCACGAGCGTTTGACTAGTAGTTTGCAGGAGCGACTGGGCGATCGCTATCGGCTGTTTTCAGTCGAAAACCAGGACGGGAAGCCTGTTGTTATTGTCCTCCCCAGCCGCAACGACCCACCAACAACAACATTGCCCCAAAAAATATTGGCGGGGTTACTTCTAGTAACAACAATTGCTACAAGTTTAGCAACTGGAGGGCTACTATTAGGCTTTGATTTCTTTGCCAATCCGTCGCGATTTGAGAAACCCTTACCAATTGCTGCCGGAATTTTAGCAGTTTTAACGGCACACGAAATTGGTCATTGGTTATTTGCTCGTCGTCATCAAGTTCGCCTGAGTCTGCCCTTTTTTCTCCCAACTGTGCAAATTGGCGCTTTCGGTGCGATTACCCGCTTTGAATCATTGGTGCCGAACCGCAAAGTGCTGTTTGATATTGCCGCTGCCGGGCCAGCTGCTGGAGGAATTATCTCTTTGTTGATGCTGCTAGTAGGCTTGATACTTTCCCATCCAGGCAGTTCATTTCAAGTGCCGACTGAGTTTTTCCAAGGGTCAATTTTGGTAGGAACGCTCTCCAGAGTTATTTTGGGTACCGCGGTGCAACAGCCTTTGGTTGATGTCCACCCGCTAACGGTGATTGGGTGGCTAGGTTTGGTAATCACGGCGTTGAACTTAATGCCCGCTGGACAGTTGGATGGCGGTCGAATTGTGCAGGCAATTTATGGACGTACAACAGCTGGACGGACAACGGTAGCGACATTAATTGTGCTGGCGATCGCATCTGTTGCAAATCCTCTAGCTTTGTATTGGGCGATCGTGATTGTCTTTTTACAACGCGATTTAGAGCGTCCCAGCCTCAATGAACTCACTGAACCCGATGATGCAAGAGCCGC
>JBGTCQ010000114.1:0-11883 GCA_041748755.1 Chroococcidiopsidaceae cyanobacterium
AACTATAATGTTTTCGTGGTTCGGTACCGCCTCAGGTGCTTCGCTTTTGCGTCGCTCCTTTAGTGGCGCTTTATTAATCTATCAACTCTACATACATCTGTCAACTCCTTTTTTTAAAAAAAATTTGAACTCTCTTTGAAATGTTTATGTACAAGGGGTTTGGGCTAAGTTATTCCTGTAAGTTCATCAGGAAGTAAGTAGATTGTGAACACTGTTGCTGTTTTGCCGCCCTTGTTAGTGTTAGATCCGCTATTGCGTAGCTGGTTGGTAGAAGATGTTGGGCGAGGCGATCGCACAACACAAAGTCTGCTGATAGGAGAAGTCAGCACAGCACAAGCTCAGTGGGTGATCAAAGCTCCAGGAGTGATTGCTGGCTTACCAATTGCTGCGAGGGTATTTCAGCTTTTAAATGAAAAAATCAGCTTCGTCGCTGTTGCTCGTGAAGGAGAAGAGTGTCAGCCTGGGCAGGTAGTGGCTCGTATTTATGGTCCGCTCGATATCCTGACTGGTGAACGAGTTGCTTTGAACATAGCTATGCGACTGAGTGGGATTGCGACTCTGACGGCTCAGTACACGGCACAAATTGCCGATCTACCTGCTCAATTAGTGGATACCCGCAAAACTACACCTGGTTTAAGACTAATAGAAAAGTATGCGAGTCAAGTTGGCGGGGCTATCAATCACCGCATGGGACTTGACGACGCTGTGATGATTAAAGATAACCACATTGCTATAGCTGGTGGTATTGGTAGAGCGATCGCTCGGATTCGTAACCGCATACCTTATCCCTTAACAATAGAAGTAGAAACGGAAACTTTAGACCAAGTGGAAGAAGCTTTGCTGCATAAAGCTGACATCATTATGCTGGACAATATGTCGCTCGACTTAATGGATCAGGCAGTACAAATCATTCGCCAGCGGGACAATCGAATCAAAATTGAAGCCTCAGGCAACATTACTCTAGAAACTATCCGTGGTGTGGCAGAAACAGGCGTAGACTATATTTCCAGCAGTGCGCCGATTACTCAATCTAGTTGGCTGGATTTGAGTATGAAAATGGTAGCTGGAAGCTAGAGGCTAGAATACTCCTGTCTCCTTCATCCTCAAAATAACTGACAAATACTTATGGACGCTGCAATAGAGCAACTGAAACATCAATTTGAGCAAGCTTTGGTTGCTGCTTTTGGTTCTGACTATGCTGGGGTAGATCCGCTGCTGGTGTCTGCTACTAATCCTAAGTTTGGTGATTATCAGTCGAATGTTGCTTTATCCCTGGCGAAGCAGTTGGGACAACCGCCACGGGCGATCGCAGAACAACTCGTTCAGCAATTGAAGGTGTCCGACATTTGCGAACTGCCCACTATAGCTGGACCTGGTTTTATTAATCTCACCTTGAAGCCAGCTCACCTAGAAGCCCAACTGAGTGCTATTCAGTCAGATCCTCGTCTGGGAGTCGCAGCAGCGAAGATACCTAAGCGAGTGGTTGTCGATTTTTCTAGCCCTAACATTGCTAAAGAAATGCATGTGGGACACCTGCGCTCTACGATTATTGGGGATTGTATTGCCCGTATTTTAGAGTTTCGAGGTCATGACGTTCTCCGCCTAAATCACGTCGGCGATTGGGGTACTCAGTTTGGCATGTTAATTGCGTATCTGCGTGTTGCCTACCCAGAAGCGTTAACCACTGCCAATGCATTAAATTTAGGAGACTTAGTAACGCTTTATCGCCAAGCTAAACAGCGGTTTGATGAGGACGAGGCTTTCCGAGAGGCTGCACGCCTTGAAGTAGTGCGATTACAGGCAGGAGCAGAAGATACTCTGAGGGCTTGGAAACTGCTGTGTGAACAATCAAGGACAGAGTTTCAAGAAATCTATGACTTATTAGATGTAAAGTTAATTGAACGAGGTGAATCTTTCTACAATCCAATACTTTCAGCAGTAGTCGAAGATCTTGACCGCTTGGGATTGCTAGTAGAAGATGCCGGGGCAAAGTGTGTTTTTCTAGAGGGGTTCACTAATAAGGAAGGTAAACCGCTACCTGTAATTGTTCAAAAATCCAATGGCGGATATAACTACGCCACAACTGATTTAGCGGCACTACGTTACCGAATTGAGCAGGATCAAGCGAACAGAATTATTTACATCACTGATGCTGGGCAAGCAAACCATTTTGAGCAAGTGTTTCAGGTTGCTCGACGGGCAGGATGGGTTCCAGATAACGTTGAACTCGTCCACGTCCCATTTGGGTTGGTGCTAGGAGAAGGTGGCAAAAAATTGCAAACACGCTCTGGGGAAACGGTACGGCTGCGGGATTTGTTAGATGAAGCGATCGCACGCACCCGTGCTGACTTGGAAGCAAGATTGAGCCGGGGTTTCTTGGACATAGCATCTGCCCAAGAATACCCTGACGGCTTAAAAGCAGAAAACCGCCAAGAAACAGCAGAATTTATAGCTAATGTTGCCGAAATAGTTGGTATTAGCGCTGTAAAGTACGCCGATCTTAGCCAAAACCGCACCAGCAACTACATTTTTAGCTATGACAAGATGCTTGCCCTCCAAGGCAATACTGCACCTTATATGCTCTATGCCTATGTCCGAATTCAAGGAATTAGTCGTAAAGGGCAAATTGACTTTGAGCGGCTAGGAGCAGATGCCAAAATTCTGCTACAAGAAGAAACCGAATTAACTCTTTCTAAGCACTTGTTGCAGTTAAGCGAAATTCTGAGTTATGTCGAGTCAGATTTAATACCCAACTACCTTTGTCAGCATTTATTTGAACTAAGTCAGAAGTTTAATCAGTTTTATGATCGCTGTCCGGTACTTGCAGCGGAGGAGCCTTTGCGAACATCCCGATTGGTACTGTGCGATTTGACAGCTAAAACCTTAAAGCTAGGATTATCATTGCTAGGAATTCCTGTACTTGAGCGGATGTAAGTAATTCGATGGACAGGTTAAGAGAGCATAATTTCTAAACCTGGATACCACTCGACTAAAGCTACGATTTGTCAGAGTTAATTTATCGACTAGCTAAGGATAACGATTGAGCTAACCGGACGGCGATAACCTCTGCGACTCAGCCAATAACCTTATCCTCCGTTCCGGTGAGCGCGATTTGTTATGCTGCACGTTACATAGCACAGGGACTTGATTGCTCTAAATTGAGGGATGAGCTTCAGCACTTACATCTAAATATGGGACAAACAAAGCTCTTTCCTCTGGGAGAAGCCGCCTTGGACGCATGGTTTGTCTATCAACAAACAGGCCTTTTTGAATGCCCTCAGCAGCAAGTGTCTGTTGGCTGTTGTGGAAACGGAATTGCATGGTAGCAGAAGCATTTCGCAACTCAGACAGCCAGAGTTCTACTTGAGCGCGATCGCCCAGACACAAGGGTGACTTATAGGTGATACTGGTGTGAACCAAAACGGGAGCAAATCCTTGCTTGAAAATCTTATGGGTTGGCATTCCAACCGCTTCAAGCAGTTTGGTTCGCCCTATTTCCATCCACTGAATGTAAACGGCATTGTTGACATGTCCAATGAAATCTATCTGATAGGAATAAATATCCAAGTCAAAGAAAATTTTCTGCATGGTCTACTCGCAATCGAGAGAATTTGGGCAGATCAAACGTCACCAGCCAGTGACACAGTATCATAGTCGCCAGCAGGTGACAAGTAGGTGAGAGTAATTCATGGCTCGCGACAAAGAGGAAACCAAAGCTCGGATTCTGGCGGCAGTTGGTAAATTACTAGCCGAGTCTGGGTTTCAGCAATTAGGAGTGAATGCGATCGCCCGTGAAGCAGGTGTTGATAAGGTTTTGATTTACCGATATTTTGAGGGGTTACCGTCTCTACTCCAGTGTTTTGGCAAGGGGGGAGACTATTGGATCACGACTAAAGAACTGATTGATGATGAATCTACCGTTGATGCCAAGACATTAGCGGACTGGATGACCTATCTTTTGATGAGATTTCTAGATGACTTAAAAGAGCGCCCAATTACACAAGAAATTATGCGATGGGAGTTACTTGAAGGGAACGAACTAACCCGTGAATTAGCGAATGTACGCGAGCAAACGGCTCTAGAGAGTCTGAAGTTTCTTGAGCAGAAGGCTTCGTTTTCTCAAGCTAACAAGGATATTCCTGCAATCAGCGCCGTTTTAGTGGCAGGAGTTATCTATTTGACACTGCGGGCTAAAGTCAGCAATACATTTATGGGAGTAGACTTCAGTTCATCCACAGGTTGGCAACGAATTGAAGTGGCTCTAGAATCGATAATTCAATCAACTGTTTGAAAGAATTAGTGAACTAATTTTCTATGTGACCTTTTGAGGGAGGAGTAATTGCCTCAGCCGCGCCCTCTGAACCGCTGACTCAACAATTTTGTGAGGCTTTCGGGGCTTACAGATGGCGCTTGAAGCACTGCCTTCACCGACCAATAAAGCAGCATAACTCTGGTTTAAGTCGTTCTAGGACTTGCTTAAGTACCATCGCCGTCCAATCCACATCACTTGCTGTAGTATCTCGTCCTAGCGTGAAGCGAATAGCTCCTAGAGCTAAGGGTGTACTGTAACCCATTGCTAAGAGTACAGGGCTAGGGTTAAGTTTTCCACTGTTGCAAGCAGAACCAGAACTAATAGCAATTCCAGCTAAATTCATCTGACGCACGATAGTTTTGCCACTGATCCCTTCACCATCTGTATCTTGGACGCAGAAACTGACATGGTGGGGCAAACGTGACACGCGATCGCCTGTTGGAATAAGGTTAGTATCAGCTAGTTGAGCAAACAGTCGTTCTCGCAACTGAATTAGACGCGGTGTTTCCCAAGGCATTCTTTGTGCTGCTAGTTGGGCTGCTACGCCAAAACCGGCGATCGCAGGAACTGCTTGTGTTCCTGAACGCAACCGCAATTCCTGTCCGCCACCATACAGCAAGGGAACTAACTCCACACCAGGGCGGACATAAAGCGCCCCAGCACCTTGAACACCATAAATTTTGTGACTAGAAAGAGAAAGTAAATCCACTGGTAGCTGCTGCACGTCTATAGGCAAGCGCCCAGCAACCTGGACTGCATCTGTATGGAACAAAACGCCGTGGGAACGAGCAATATTTCCCAATACCTCAATTGGTTGCAGTGTCCCAACTTCACTTTGACCGTAGATAACTGAAACCAACACTGTATTAGGTCGCAGTGCTGCCTGGAGGTCAAGTGGATTAATTAGCCCTTTCATATCAACTGGCAACCGCGTCACTTCCCAACCCAACTTTTCGAGTAATTTTGCTGGTTCTGCAATAGCAGAGTGTTCCACACTGGAAATAATCAAATGCTGGGGTATGGTATAGCAACGGGTAACACCCATAATCGCTAAATTATCTGCTTCCGTACCACCAGAGGTGAAGATAATGGACTCATTAGGTGCATTAAGCAAGCCAGCTACCTGCAATCTAGCTTGTTCGACCACGGTTGCCGCCCGTTGCCCCCACTCATGCAAGCTGGAGGGATTACCCCACTGTTGGGTAAGGGCTGCTTGCATTGCGGCGATCACTTCTGGACATGGAGGCGTTGTGGCACTGTGATCTAGATAAATTTGCATAACATAATTGCGTCAGAACAGTACAAGCAACGGGGCTGTTTCTTTCTCTACTCTAGAACGCTCTTGAAAATATGCAAAATTTAAAACTGCGTCTTTGCTATACCTTGCTGTTGGTATTGATCGCAGCTTGTCAAAAAATTCAGTCTCAAACTCAGCGTCCTTCTCTGCCTCAAGATCCCTTGGTGCAAGTTTACTTTAACCATACAGAGTCTTCTGAATACAAAGAGTCTTATCGCCAGCAGAAACGACTGGGAGATGACTTAGAGCAGCAGATAGTTGAGGCGATCGCCAAAGCAAATTCCACTATAGATGTAGCAGTTCAGGAGTTACGCTTACCCAAGATTGCCCAGGCACTAGCGGAACGACAGCAGGCTGGAGTTAAGGTGAGGCTTATTTTAGAAAATACTTACAGTCGTCCTTGGAGCACATTTACAACAGCTGAAGCGGAGCAATTGCCACAAAGAGAACGCGATCGCTACAATGAATTCCGCCAACTGCTTGACCGCAATAAAAATGGCCAACTCGAACCAAAAGAAATCAACGAGGGAGATGCTTTAGTAATCCTACGCCAAGGGAAAGTTCCGTGGATTGACGACACGGCTGACGGTTCCGCTGGTAGTAGCCTGATGCATCATAAATTCGTTGTCGTTGATGGTCGTACTATAATTGTCACTTCAGCAAATTTTACTAATAGTGATATTCACGGCGACTTTACCAATCCTAACAGTTTAGGGAATGCTAATAACCTCTTGAAAATTGACAGCCCAGAATTAGCTGTTTTATTTACCCAAGAATTTAATTTGATGTGGGGAGATGGACCAGATTCCTCACCAGACAGCAAATTTGGTTTAAAAAAGCCCTTTCGGTCAGCCCAACAAGTTCAATTGGGAAGTACCACTATGAAAGTTCAGTTTTCTCCCACGTCCCCAACTCTCCCTTGGAGACAAAGTAGCAATGGTTTAATTGGCAAAACTTTAGATTCAGCTACCAAATCAGTAGATTTAGCACTATTTGTATTTTCAGCTCAAGGTCTTGCTAATATTTTGGAAACAGACCATCAACAGGGTGTCCAAGTTCGAGCTTTAATTGACCCAGACTTTGCCTATCGTTCCTACAGTGAAGGGTTGGACATGATGGGAGTCAGCTTAGGTGACAACTGCAAATATGAAGTTGATAATCATCCTTGGACACAGGCGATCGCCACGGTAGGTGTCCCCCAGCTACTTAAAGGCGATCTGTTACATCACAAATTTGGCATTGTCGACAAACATTCAGTAATTACAGGTTCTCATAACTGGTCAGAAGCTGCCAACAGTGGTAACGATGAAACACTTATAGTCATTCATAATCCCACTGTTACTGCCCATTATGGGCGCGAATTTGAACGTCTTTATGCCAATGCTAAACTTGGTTTGCCAGATAGTTTACAGCAAAAAATCCAGCTTGCCCAAAAACAATGCTCCCAGTTACCAATTGCATCCCCTTCACCTCCATCTAGAACTAGCAATCCAGTTATAGCAAGTCCCAAGGTAAGCGAACTTAGTCAAATCAATCTCAATACTGCTAGTTTGCAGGAATTAGAAGCCCTTCCTGGTGTGGGAGCAAAACTGGCACAGCGAATAATTGCAGCCCGTCAGCAGAAAATGTTTACATCTTTAGCAGACTTGGATCGAGTACCAGGAGTTGGCCCTAGTTTGCTGGAGAAATTGCGCGATCGCGTTACTTGGTAAAAGCTGAATCGCAGTTTAACTGATGACGGCAAAATTCTAAAGCAGTTGACAAGTCGCTTGTTTGTTGGGGATATTCAATAACTGGTCGGTCAATTACGACAATGGGAATGCCCAAATCAGCAGCAACGGTATGCTTAGTGTCTTCTCCGCCAGCTATTCCAGATGCCTTAGTAACAACTAGAGAGATTTCCCACTGTTGCCAGAGTGCTCTTTCTAAATCAGCGCCAATGGGAGGACGCAGGCAAATTAATCGTTCTGGTGTGAACCCAGCTGCTGTAGCTGCATCCATTGCGATCGCTGAGGGTAAAATTCGGGCAAACAAAGTTGACCGCTCTTGCCAAGGTTGAAACAAGTGTAGTGGTCTATATCCTATAGTTAGCAGCACCCGCTGCCCCTGCAAGTAATTCCCTGATAGCAATGTTTCAAAGCTATCTAACCTGCTCCCCTGCTCCCCTGCTCCCCTCCCCTGCTCCAACATTGGGCGTTCATAGCGTAAATAAGGAATTTGCAGATCTTGAGTCGCGGCGATCGCCTGACGGGAGATTTCAACTGCATAAGGATGAGATGCATCCAAAACAGCAACAATTTGCTGCAAGAACTGCTGTATTTCAGCTAAACTTAAACGCCCTACAGATACTTGTAAATTAGGCGCGGCGGGATAAAGTGCCCTAGCAGATTCTGTAGTCACAGAAATAATGCAGAATATATGCGTGTGGGCAATTTCTTTTGCCAGCTCGACACTCTCCTGAGTTCCGCCAATCAGCCACAGACATCCACTAAAATTAGTTGGGTACTGCAAAATTCAAAAGAATCCCTAACCCTTAAGCGCCCTTCTAAAGTTCTGACGGTAAGACTTATTAGCAATTAGCAAGGCAGGCCACAACAGCGACAAAGTTAGCCGACTTGATAAACTGCGAGAAAAGTTCGTCCGGTGAAACCCGTTCCAGAACTTCCAAACACCGCCTACATAAACCACAAATAACGTAAAAGTAATTAAAGTACTCATTCCAAGCAACCTCTTGAGTAACCGACATGATTCGGGTCAACGAGTCCAAGCACGTTATGGTACACTCCACACTACCTGATAACTCAGCTGCAAGCCATCTCAGTCACTTGATCATACAGCTTCCTATTAAGTGTAGAATAGCTGACCGAATTGGTAACGACATCCGCTTTCTGTGCATTCATCGAAGTTAGTAGCGAAGACAGCGATAATATAACAAGTATGAGCGGTAGATGTATTTAATTATTAAAAATCATTAAGAGTATGTATCTTGTGGGAGTACCTTAAGGTTGAACAAACATAGGAAACTAGAGAGAGACTAATGATAGTGGGAATCATTGGCTTTGAGCCAGTGATAAGTGCAAATACTTAAGGAGTACTTATGCGCGCAGTGCTGATGGCTGGAGGGTCTGGAACGCGGTTGAGACCGCTAACTTGCGACCTTCCTAAACCGATGGTACCCATTTTGAATCGACCGATCGCGGAACACATTATCAATTTGCTTAAACGGCATCAAATCACAGAAGTAATTGCCACCTTGCACTATTTGCCTGATGTTATCCGCGATTACTTCCAAGATGGTACTGACTTTGGTGTGCAGATGACTTACGCGGTGGAAGAAGACCAGCCTTTGGGTACCGCAGGCTGCGTTAAAAATGTTGCGGAACTGCTAGAGGAAACGTTTTTGGTGATTAGCGGTGATAGTGTCACCGACTTTAATCTTACTGAGGCAATTGAATTTCACAAACGTAAACAGTCAAAAGCAACCTTAATCTTAACCCGCGTTCCCAACCCCATCGAATTTGGTGTAGTGATTACAGATGAGGATTATCGGATTCGCCGATTTTTAGAAAAGCCCTCAACCAGTGAGATTTTTTCCGATACAGTCAACACTGGAATTTATATTCTGGAGCCGTCTGTCCTTGAATATCTACCACCAAGCCAAGAATGCGACTTCTCGAAAGATCTATTTCCCCTACTGCTGGAAAAAGACGAGCCGATGTACGGCTACATTGCAGATGGTTACTGGTGTGATATTGGTCATTTAGACGCATATAGGGAGAGCCAGTACGATGGGTTACAGCGTAAGGTAAAACTTGATTATGCGTATGCCGACCAGTCTCCTAATATTTGGGTGGGTCAAAACACCCACATCGATCCAAGTGCTAAAATTGCCGCCCCTGTGCTGATTGGCGATAATTGCCGGATTGGACCACGAGTGCAAATTGATGCGGGAACTGTAATTGGCGACAATGTGATGATTGGTGCTGATGCCAACCTCAAGCGTCCGATCATCTGGAATGGAGTGACAATTGGCGAAGAAGCGAATCTAAGAGCCTGTGTAATTGCCCGTGGTACACGTGTAGATCGTCGCGCTCAAGTGTTAGAAGGTGCTGTAGTGGGTTCGCTTTCAACTGTAGGAGAAGAATCACTAATTAGCCCTAGTGTGCGTGTCTGGCCAAGTAAACAAATTGAATCTGGGGCAACGTTAAACATTAATTTAATTTGGGGTCATACCGCGCAACGCAATTTGTTTGGTCAACGGGGGGTTCAAGGGTTAGCTAACATTGATATCACGCCAGAATTTGCGGTTAAGTTGGGAGCAGCTTATGGTTCTACTTTAAAGCCTGGTTCCCAAGTAATTGTTTCTCGTGACCAGCGTAGTATCTCGCGCATGGTCACTCGGTCTCTAATTGCTGGACTGATGTCTGTGGGTGTTAATATTCAAAACCTGGACGCTACGGCTATCCCAGTGACTCGCACTGTTGTCCCCACTCTCCCAGTTGCCGGTGGTATTCATGTGCGGTTGCATCCCGACCGACCGGATTACATTGTGATTGAGTTTATTGACCAAAAGGGGATTAATATCTCGAAAGCGCAGGAAAAGAAAATTGAGGGGGCTTACTTTAAGGAAGACTTGCGGCGGGTGCAAATTCCTGAGATTGGCAATGTGGTTTACCCCATTCAAATGATTGACACTTACTGCACGGCTTTTGAGAAGCATCTAAACAGTGAGGCGATTCGCCATAGTAACTCGAAGGTGATCATTGACTATAGTTACGGTGTTTCTGGGGCGGTGCTGCCGCAACTGTTAGCAAAGTTTGGCTGTGATGCGGTGGTGCTGAATGCTAGTTTGAAACAGACAGCAGTTTCGGCAAATGAACGGGAGCAGTTGCTAGTTCAGTTAGGTCACGTTGTTGAGGCGCTGAGAGCTAATTTTGGAGTACAAGTATCAGCAAATGGAGAACAGCTAATTCTCGTTGATGAATCGGGAATTCCGATTCGAGGAGAAATGTTGACGGCACTAATGGTCAGCATGGTTCTGACGGCTAATCCTAGAGGAACGGTAGTAGTTCCGGTTCATGCCTCTAGCGCGGTGGAGCAGATTGCGCGTCGTCACGATGGTAAGGTGATTCGCACGAAGGCAAACCCAACGGCGTTGATGGAGGAATGTAGGAACCAGAATGTGGTTTTGGGAGGAAGTGGTGAAGTTGGCTTTATTTTCCCACAGCTGCATCCAGGATTTGATGCGATGTTCTGTATTGCGAAGTTGATTGAAATGCTGACGATCCAGGAGCGATCGCTCGCTTCCATTCGCACAGAACTGCCCCGCGTTTACCACAAAACTTACACTGTTCGCTGTCCTTGGACAGTCAAGGGAGCGCTAATGCGGCATTTAGTAGAAACTCACCCATCTGAAAATCTGGAGTTGGTAGATGGAGTCAAAATCCTCAGCCATCAGGATGACAATTGGGTATTAATTTTGCCAGATGCCAGTGAACCACTGGTACATTTGTTCGCCAACAGTAATGATAGAGAGTGGGTTGATGAAAGTTTGAGAGAGTACCGCTCACGTGTTCAAGCGTTCATTGACCAAGAAGAGGGTGTGGAAGCGTATATTACTCCATAACCGAGTGCTAGTTTGCGTCAGGAAATAGAGAGTAGTTTTAAGTAATGAAATTGAAGAGTAATTAGTTCGTGCCTTCTTTTAACCGTCGCAGCACCTGACTTTTAAAAGTCAGGTGCAACGAATAGGCTCCGCTCAACATTCAAAACTTAGAACTTATAACTATGTATTTATAGCTCCTGATTACCGATAGCAAAAAACCACGTAGGACATAAGATACATGAATAGCTGCATTTTGATGGCGGAAATTGTTCAAGAACCCCAACTCCGCTATACACCTGACAATACTGCGCTTGCAGAAATGATCGTCCAGTTTCCGGGAATCCGAGCGGAAGATCCACCAGCGACATTAAAGGTAGTTGGCTGGGGTAATCTAGCTCAAGAAATTCAACAACAGTACCATCAAGGCGATCGCGTTATTATTGAAGGCCGCTTAAGTATGAATACTGTTGATCGTCCTGAGGGTTTCAAAGAAAAACGTGCTGAATTGACGGTTCAACGCATTCACTCTCTAGGTGATGGTACTATTATTGGTTCCTCAGCGACACTATCCGCCGCAACTACTGGCACTCCAACTTCCTCTGATGCATCTGTGGCATCGCCCACCACAGAGAGAGTAGCTAGCAGAAACGCTGGAGTATCTAGCTCACC
>JBGTCQ010000115.1:0-37443 GCA_041748755.1 Chroococcidiopsidaceae cyanobacterium
TTTTGTAGTTGAAAGATAGGTTGCATTGGGCAACAGTTGGCAGCAAATTGTGAGCCACAAATTCCGTAGCACAGAAAGTCCGAGCAAAGAAACCTCGTTTATCCGAGCGCGGCTCTAAGTCAATAATGAATGCACCTTTTAATTGAGTTTCTGTAAATTCCATTACTTGCTCCAGAAGAAGTTTTTATCAATTTGTTGAGTGCGAATCAGATACTCCAGCTGCTTCAATCGAGTAAACCCTCGAAATAAGAAGGTGTCTTTTGACATATCAATTAGATTGAAAAAATCAAACAGCTGTTGGGCACCGCGAGCTGCATCCCATTCGCACTTAAACCCAGGTAGTGTCTTGTTAATTTTCTCAAAAGAGACACGATAACTGCGGTTATCTGCACCGCTATCCCCAAAGCTCAACTGGCAGCCTTTAAAAGTCTCAGCAACTATCTTCGCAATTTCTTTGACTTGATAATTGTGAGCAGTATCACCCACATTGAAGATTTGATTGTGAACAATGTCACGCGGAGCTTCAAGGGTGCACTCAATTGCTTTACAGATATCTAGCACATGCACTAATGGTCGCCAAGGAGTGCCGTCACTAGTCATCCTGATTTCCTTAATTGTCCAAGCTAGCCCTGTGAGATTGTTTAAAACAATATCGAAGCGCATCCTGGGAGAAGCACCAAAAGCTGTGGCATTTCGCATAAAGGTAGGAGAAAAACTGTCATCAGCCATTGGTTTGACATCTTGCTCTACCAGCGTTTTACATTTTGCATAGTCTGTTTGCGGATTTACAGCAGACTCTTCAGTAACGTCGTTACCGGTAGCAACGCCATATACACTGCACGAAGACATGTAGATAAAGCGACGCACTCCAGCTGCCTTAGCCAAGCTTGCCAGGCGAACGGAACCTTTATAGTTAATGTCGTAGGTGATTGTGGGAGATAATTGTCCAGCGGGGTCATTGGAAAGTTCAGCCATATGAACGACTGCCTCTATACCTTGAAGATCTTCAGCAGTGATGTGGCGGATGTCTTTGTTGAGGGTTTTGGCTGTCATGCTGGTGCCGTTATACAACCACCCAACTTTATAAAATCCTGTATCTACTCCCAACACTTCATGCCCACTTTGCATCAACATGGGGGCGAGTAACGAGCCAATATATCCTTCGGTTCCAGTGACAAGTATTTTCATGATGTTAAAAGTTATACGCTAAGTACTGTTTGTAGATGTGGCTGTGAGAGAACCTGCTGGGCGATCGCATTCCCAATTTCAATTGAGGAAGTGGCTGCTGGAGAAGGAGCGTTGCAGACATGAACCGAGTTTTCACCTTTGACAATTAAGAAATCGTCTACCAGCTTGCCGTCGTTCATTAGAGCTTGAGCACGGACACCTGCATGGGTGGGAATCAAGTCTGACGCTTGCACTTCGGGAATTAACTTTTGTAAGCTGTGGACAAAGGCTGCTTTGCTAAAAGAGCGAATCATTTCCTGAATGCCTTCATCCGCATGTTTCGCTGCCAGTTTCCAGAAGCCTGGGTAGGTCATGACTTCGGCAAAATCCCGCAGGTCAAAGTCTGTCTTTTTGTAGCCCTCACGCTTCATACTGAGGACTGCGTTTGGTCCTGCATGGACACTGCCATCAATCATCCGCGTAAAGTGGACACCCAAAAAGGGAAAGTCTGGATTAGGAACAGGATAGATCAAGGTCTTGACAAGATAGCGTTTTTCTGGTATTAGTTCGTAGTATTCTCCGCGGAAGGGGACGATTTTGGCTTGAGGATTGACCTGTCCTAATTTGGCAATGCGATCGCTATGCAGTCCGGCACAGTTGATCAGAAATCGGGTTTTAAATGTGCCCTTGTTGGTTTCAATCACCTGACCTTTATCAGTTTCGGAGATTTTTTCAACTCTAGTGTTGAGACGAAGCTCTCCTCCTTGGGATTCGATCAACTCAGCATATTTTTGCCCGACCTGCTTATAGTCGACAATGCCAGTTGTAGGTACCTGAATTCCTGCCAAACAGCGCACATGAGGTTCAATTTCCTTGACTTCCTCTGCACTTATTTTGGTAACACTCAGACCATTTTCTAAGCCACGTTTGTAAAGGTTCTCCAGTTGCAATAGTTCATTCGTCTTGGTTGCAACAATCACTTTGCCACACACTTCATAGTCAATTCCGTGTTCCTGACAGAATTGCACCATTGAGCGACTACCTTCTCGGCAAAACTTAGCCTTGAAACTCCCCGGCTTGTAATAAATACCAGAGTGAATAACACCGCTATTGTTACCAGTTTGGTGAAATGCCCACCTGCTTTCTTTTTCCAACACCACAATCCGCGCGTTTGGATAACGTTGGACTAAGCTCATGCCCGTAGAAAGACCAACAATTCCTCCGCCTACGATTGCAAAATCATACATGAATGTTCTTTCCCTTGAGTTAGCGTTGCATAGTTACAAAGATGTCTTAAGGTGACGGGTTTATTCTTCAGCACCTTGGGGTTCAAAGCGTATTAGTATCATCAGGACAATAGAAAGCACAGATGAACTAACAAAAGCGGCAATGAACCCAACCACAAAGCCTGTTAAAAACATTGAGTTCCCTTCTCACTCTATTGATATTGCGTTACCACGTTTTCCAAGGGGCACTACCACTTTTCCACAGGCCTTCTAGGTAGTTTTTATCGCGTAAAGTATCCATCGGCTGCCAGAACCCGTCATGTTTATAAGCAGATAGCTGTTCTAGGTGAGCCAATTTTTCTAATGGTTCCTGTTCCCAAACAGTAGAGTCATCAGCAATGTAATCAATGACTTCCGGCTCTAAAACAAAGTAACCTCCATTGATCCAGGCACCATCTCCCCCAGGCTTTTCTTGGAAGCTGGTGATTTTAGTTTGCTCCTGTCCCAGGGAGATGGCACCAAAACGTCCAGGTGGTTGGGTTGCGGTTAATGTTGCCAGCGTCTTTTGCTCTTTATGAAAATCAATCAGATTTTTGATATTGACATTACTGACACCGTCTCCATAGGTGAAGCAGAAAGTTTCATTACCAACATGCTCCTTGACTCGCTTGAGCCGTCCACCAGTCATAGTCGATTCACCAGTATCTACCAGCGTGACTCGCCAAGGTTCAGCATAACCACAATGCACATTCATTTGATTGAACCGCATATCAAAGGTGATATCCGACATATGCAAGAAGTAGTTGGCGAAATACTCCTTAATTACATAACCTTTATATCCACAGCAAATAATGAAGTCATTAACGCCATAGGTAGAATAGCTCTTCATGATATGCCACAGAATCGGTTTGCCACCAATTTCAACCATTGGTTTAGGCTTGAGGGTAGTTTCTTCGCTGATCCGAGTACCAAGTCCGCCAGCAAGCAGTACTGCTTTCATGTGATTACCTCGTAATTATTTTTTAAGAACCCTACTTTGTCTTTTTGCCTAAGCTATTTAGCACGGAATCAGATGAACAATAAATGCTGAAGTGGTGTAACTTCTATTGACTACCCGCCTCTCATACGAAAACGTTCCATCCACTTAAAAGACACCGAAGTGTGGAACAACTGTTTACAAAATCATGAACCCTTTACAGGAACTGCTGTATATTCACGGCAGTAATTCTACGGAGATAGTTAACTGAACCCAACTTTTCATTGAAAGTCTCCTGGACCACAAATCAATAAAATTTCCTTAGCTATAATAGTAGAGCGAGTATCAATTTCATTTCGATTACATTCCGTATATTCACTGCGGTAATTTTACGGGAATAGTGGATTTGACTGAACTTGTTATTGAAATTATCCTTGACCATAATTCGGTGGAATTACTCTTAGAGTTAGAGAAGAGCGAACGCTAACTTTGTGTTTAGAAATAGAAAAAAGCGAACGTCATTTTTTTGAAATTTTGATTGTGTAAAGCCACATTAAAATGTTCGTCCTTCGGGCAATTTATTTTTAAGCTGAACAACTTCAAATTTCGTAAGCGAGTTGATGGTATAGCTCTGTTTTATAGCAGAATTACGTCCAGAAACCGTGTGACTTTCAACGCACCAGACACTTTTTTATTAGACAACCAACCCTTAATTCAGGCGGCGAGACAATACCCGCCTAACTAAGTATTGGCTCAATAAAAGGCGTTTGACTTGATAAGAATTATCCTCAAAAGATCGTTTTTTCAATGTGCAACTTCTAAGTACAAAAAAGGTTTATTTTTAGGGGAATCGAATATGAATGCTAAGGGTTGTAATAAATTCACAACGCCTAAGAAAAAGCTGTCTTTACAAGCAGTGCTGAGAAAACCTACCAATGCGCTAGGCGCGGTTGTTGCCAGCGTACTTGGGCTTGCTGTTCAAATGGGTCCAGCCCTTGCTCAAAATGGCTTCGTGCATCCAGGCATAACGCTTACCATAACGGAACTGGATACCATCAAAAGGGAGGTCAATTCTGGAGCACAGCCCCGAAAAGCTGGATGGGATAAAATGAAGTCGTCCGCTCTAGCGAGCTTGTCATATCGAACGCACCACAGGGCAACGGTACTAGCTGATGGCGGAACTAGTGGTGGTTTTAGTGATGATAGTTCAGCCATCTTATCCCAAGCAATGCAGTGGTATGTAACTGGTGACAAAGTCCATGCTGAAAAAGCAATAGAGATGATGAATAACTGGTCTAGGACACTAAAATCAATTGTTCCAGCACCAGGTCAGTACAACCTGCAACATCGATTGGTGACGGGCTGGGCGGCACGAGACTTTGCTGAAGCAGCAGAGATTATCCGTTATACCTACTCTGGATGGGACCCAGCCGATATTGACAGGTATGAACGAATGCTTGCTGATGTCTTCTGGCCGCTTGTGAATGCTGCTCCTCCAACTTGCGGCGACAATGGTCCAGGGTGTCAGTTTCAAGGACGGGGTTATCCCAGGGTAAGTAACCATGAAGCCTCTTATGCAAAAGCACAATTGGCCATAGGTGTCTTTTTAAGTGATCGCAGTAAATTGAATACCGGTCTAGAGCGCTACCGCTGGGTGTTGCCTCGCTTCGTTGACTCCTCAGGTGAGGCGAACGAAACCTGCCGCGACCAAGCGCATACACAAATGGGAATAGGAGAACTTGCTCACGCAGCTGAGATTGGGTGGTCACAGGGTATAGACCTTTATGGTGAGTTCAATAATCGGCTGGCAATAGGACATGAATATACAGCAAAGGTACTTTCCGGCGTGCCGCAGCAATCTCATTGCGGCACGAAGAGTAGTCCAGACAGTCGCGTTTATTTATCCTGGGAGATTCCCTTCAACCATTACAACAAGCGCAAGGGCTTGGCGATGACCTATAGCGCCAAGATGGTTGATAGAACGAGACCTACGGGAAACTGGTTTACAGGTTTTTCCTGGCAAACCTTGACTCATGCTGGGATGAAAGGGGGAACTACGCCGCCGCCACCACCACCTGACCCAACTACTACCACCGTGATCTCGGAAAATTTTACCTCAACCGCCGCAAATTTCACGGTTGAAGCGGGAGGTAGGTGGAGCGTAAGTGGAGGGCGATATAACCTCACCAACCCTGCTGCTTCTTCTAATACTGGCAACGGTAATATCTCTCTCCACAAGAATAGCGTTTCTGGAGACTTTGCCTTAACAGCCAACGCAAGTGTAGCACCGACGACTTCGCGCTTTGATGATTTCTCGATTATCTTCAACTTCCAGAATTCACAAAACTACTACTATGCAAGTTTTAATGAGTCGACTGACTCAGGAACTAATGGCATCTTTAAGGTTTCAGGTGGTGTAGCCAGTAAGATTGCTGATATGGGTTCGAATATTGCCGCTGGTGAAACTTATCTGATTAATGTCGTCAAGACTGGCAGTACCGTCCAAGTATATAGAAGCAATGTTTTGCAGGCAACTGCTAAGGTCTCTGATACATCCGGGCTTGTAGGGTTTGGCAGTCGTAATAACGCGGCAACATTTGATAACCTCAGTGTGAAACAGTAGAGTAGCTCTAGTTTTCAGACTAGTTTACAGCGCATATTTACAACACGGGCAGGTACTCCAGCAGCGATCGCGTTATCAGGGACATCCTGCGTGACGACAGCCCCAGCACCAACTACGGCACCCTTGCCAATTGTTACCCCATCCAACACAATTACGCCGTAACCTAACCAGGCATCATCATCAATCATGATGCCTCCTTTTGTCTGCAATGGCTGCTTCCTGATAAGTTCACCGGGTGCAATGCCGTGAGCATAGGGATAGAAGGCGCAGTTCGGGGCAATTTGGACACCACAGCCAATCTGAATTGCTGCCTTGTACGCACTAAACTGGCAACGGGGCTGAATGTGGGTATCAGAACCGATCTTAAGACTGCCGCCATCACCAGTTTGAATGCAGGTATCATTATGCAGGTGGACACGCTCACCTAACTCCACTGGACCACCATCTTTCTCCTGAAAGATCACAACGCGATCGCCAATGAAACTATTGGCACCGAGTTGCAGATTAAGATGATGCATAGTTGCACTGGGCGCAACATAGCCTTTTGAGTTGTAACGAGCCAAGCGACGGCGTTCCTTGTAGGGCGGAGCAAACCATGTGGCGAACCATGTGGCAATTCGTCCGAAATAACCTAGCCCCGCAAAACGCATCCAAAAGAATGACCAAATAGTTGAGGTAATACCCTGAATGCCAGCCGACTGCCAGAGCTTCCTGAAACGAGTCCAAATATCTTGAGAATTCTCATGCATTATGATTG
The DNA here is from genome assembly GCA_041748755.1 of Chroococcidiopsidaceae cyanobacterium. GTDB lineage: Bacteria > Cyanobacteriota > Cyanobacteriia > Cyanobacteriales > Chroococcidiopsidaceae > JAHHHE01. The sequence goes on from JBGTCQ010000115.1 coordinate 6,750, forward strand.
ATGGTTGGTAGTCGGTAGCAAGCCCTGATTGAGCTAGTTGATCCGTTACTAGTAACTCTTAAAATCGCATCGTGCCAAAAGTTAGCGATCTTGTGATATCCTTGGGCATTAGGGTGAAGACCATTATCCAAATTTAGTGACAGCGAGGCTGTCAAATCATTTACCGTCAAACTTCTCATGTCAACAAAATAAACTTTTTTCCCTTGAGCAACCTTGGAGTTTACAATACTCAGTATTGCTGTATTGAAATACATAGCCCGTAGACTTATGAGCACTGGTCTTGCCACCGGATGAATAGGTGGAATTGAAGCAACTAATAGTCGTGTATCAGGGGAATGGGCAGTAATTTGGTCAATCAAAGCGCTGAGTTCGTCGATCATTGTCCTGATAGAGCTTTTCCTCGTATCATTCGTACCGATCATCAACAGAACTAGATCTGGCTGAAAAGTATTCAACCATTCGTTAACAGAGGCAGCAATTTGCCTAATTGTCCACCCTGGATGCCCTTCATGGTTTCTGTTACTAAGGCTATCGGGTCCATGAGACTGGGAACCGACAAACTCTACTTTCAAACCATCAGCTACTAATTTATTCCATAGTTCGGTTCGGTACCCGCCGCTATCTCTATCATTAGTGCCAATAATTCCGTAAGTAACAGAGTCACCTAGAGGCATGATTTTCAGCGGCGAGTTGTACTCAGTTATCCAAGCAAAGTTTTCTTCCAGAGTAGTGATAACACTTTTGGCTGCCTCAACATAAGTGGCTGTCTCGACTGTAGGATCGTCATCAAGATAACCGCCCCCTTGACCAGTGGAGGTGTCTTTACCTCCAAAACCGTTGATAGTGTTTTCCAGCCTATTTTCCGACGTCGTACTAGCGATCGCGCCTTTAATCATATGGCTGTAATAAAGGAAAAAGATAAATTTCGTGAAAGATAAATGCCATACCAGCAAGCGACGAATTCTTTGACGCATTGTTTTATTGAGTTGGGCTTCAAGGCATAACCGTTAACAAAAAGTCGAAACAAGACGCAGAGGCGGGACTGACTCCAGAAAGCCTCTGGAAAGCGGGTAAAACTGCAAGTTTCTAGTTGTTCTACGAAGTTTTTGAAGTACACAAGTCAAAGCAAACTTTTCTCGAACCAAAGGTTCAGTTTTTGTTATAGAAGCTCTCGAAATTGCTAGGCAATCAATCGCCAACCCAATATGTTCAGCAACGAGTTGTAGTAGCTGGGTATCGTCCCTAGTGAATTGGCGGGGATGAACTGTACCAACATGAAAGACCCCAATTACTCTGTCTTTGACTAACAGTGGAACCCCAAGCATCGACTTAAGTTGCTTATTGCGGAGAATTGGACTTACAACTTCCACCTTTGATAAATCATCTACAATCGTCAAATTGCAGCTAGTTGCAATGCGACCTGCGAAGCCATGACCGAGCGGAATGCGGATATCTTCTATGATTTCCTCTTCGAGTCCAAGGGTGGCACGCACAGCCAATTGTTGTTCGTCGTCAGTCTGTAGTAGAACCGCGACAGTATCAACGTCCATTACTTGGCGGATGCAGTTGAGTAGATGGTAAAGCAGGTTTTGTAGAACCAAATGATTTAGTACAGTATCGGCGGGGACCTGAAGGTCAGGGTGGAGGAATTCGGCGGACTCTTCAACCTCGGCTTGAAGCAGTTCAGCGGTCTTCTTAACTTCAGTAAGGGCGGTACAGAGCGGCAGAGGGAGGCGGCTCCCATTGCAGAAGTATTCTTGATTTCTAATGGAGTTCATTAGTTCACTCTGGAATGAATAATGCTGGTACTTTCTTTTCTGGAGTAAGTCAAAAAATGCTAGAACTGATCCCACCCTTACCCGAATGAACATTTTTAAGGAGTTGAAAGAAACCGTCACAAAATTACTCCTGCTCAACTGTGAAAGTTGCAACCTCGAATGATAACAAATACCTGAAACCAGTGCTGATGCACAGTATATTCTCAACAGCAACGGTCTTAGCTGCATTGAAAAAAACGATGCCTGCGGCAAGAGCAAAGCCCTACGCACTTAGTTTTATCAACAGATAGTTAACCACTAAAGTGCCAAAACCTTGTACTTGATGGAACCCTGCAATCGCCCTATGCGCCAGCCAAAATCCCATACCCATTTAGCGCGAGCTTCCTTATTCCAAAAAAATTTTGGAAAGCTCTTTAACAAAATCAGCCAATTCTTTACACTTATCCTCAGTGAAAGTTGGGGCATACCTAGTGGTCTGTATTGCTTATACAAGAGGACATTGTGTTCTCCCCACAGGCGCGACTGGTGATACAAACCTTCCAGAGTATCGCGCAAGCGGTAGTGAACTACTGCATCTGGCACATAGTAAAGTTTTACGCCTGTAAGTTGGACTCTCCAGCAATAGTCAGTGTCTTGGAGCCGCAACATACTTTCGTCGAAGCCATTGATAAGTTCATGGATTGAGCGTCTGATACCAAGACCACTACTAGAGGCGTGTGATAGGAAAGGAGGATAGTTGTATTTGTTAAGCCCATTTAGCTGCGGAAGCGTGCGATACTTTAGTGTCCACGGTTCGTTGAGCTTGTTGTAGTCATGTTTGCAAGCAACGAAGTCATACTTGGAGAGTGCCTTGCCCATAGCCTTCACCCATCCCGGAGCTACCTCATCGTCGGCATCGCAAAATGCTAAGGAGTTACTAGCAGCAGACGCGGCACCAATATTTCTGGCGTGTGCTGCGCCTCGTTGAGCAGACGCATCGACAACACGTAAATTAGGTAGTTTCTTCTTATAGTTCTCTACGATTGCTACTGTTTCATCCGCTGAACCATTGTCGGCAACAATAACCTCCCATGGTTGGGACCAATGCTGGTTTGCAAGTGCTTCAAGTTGAACGGCAATAGTTTTTGCGGCGTTGAAACAAGGGATGATAACGCTTAACTTCATGCATTTTCTCCAAATAATTGGTTTACATACTTGCTACAGGGATTTTTGGTGAAGTAAAGTAAGCATTCTGCTCTGCTCGGAGTTTGTCCGAGAGTCTACCTTCAGGTAATTCTACGTCATCGTAAGTCAGGACTTGATCCTTAGAGACATCTCGCTTTAAACGGCACCCTTCAGCTAAACCCATCGGTAATAGATTTTGAGCTTGGGTAACATTAGAGTTTTCGCACTGACCGTAAGTCATGTAGTAACCGATGCCATCCAAAACTTCTCCAGCTTTCAGTTCAATTTTGGCAGTAGTTACTACATCTACCCTAGAACCCTTTATCGGAGCCATGACTGCATCTTGATATAGCACAGCACGAGCAACTGAAAGCGGTACTTCAAAATGGCAGAGGTGGTAGGGAGTGTAGAAGCTGTAGAGGGGACCTTCGCCTAACTTATATAGATTGAGATAGTGACGCTGCTTAGGGTCATCATGAGTAGCAAACACAAATACACCAGGACCTGGCTTAGTACCTACAACGTAATCGACAATGCCACCCCATTCTTTAAGCTGTTCTACGTCATACATGTTGGTCATCTCATCGACATGACCGTTGTAGTTGTACCCCAGCATGCCGCGTTTGGCGACATTCATGCCTGTGGCATTAGCCACGATCGCTTGCTCAAAGGAAATTTTGGAGCCATCGGCAAAGCTTGTTACCATGTGGGGCTGTTGTCCCCAGCGTTTGGCAAAAGCTTCCTGAGTCGTAGGGTTGCGGTAGGGGTCTTGTAAACCCTTGATGTTGCCGCACAGTAGAGGAGTTAGCCCAATGCTCTTAACGAACCGATAGAGGTTCATTTGCACTCCTGGCTGATCGCCGTCGCAGGCGCTGAGGATGACACCAGCAAGGTCAGCATACACCTTGAGAATCGGACCCACCGTCCCGTCAAGTTCCGCGTTCATTAGGATGACGTGCTTGTGGTGCGCGATCGCTTCCTTTACTACTTGAGCGCCAAACTCAATAGTGCCTGTAACTTCGATTACTGCGTCAATGCCGTCTGCTTGGCACAGCAGCATGGCATCATCAGTAACGGCATACTTTTTCCGAGCAATGGCTGTTTCCAGACGATCAACAGTCTCAACTACTTCAACATCATTAATGCTCGCCTCAGCATATGCTCGCTTAGCTCCGTCGAGGTTACGGTTAGAGATGGCAACCAGTTCCATCCCTGGCACTGAATTGATAATTTGATTGGCAATCCCGCGACCCATAAAGCCAGCACCAATCATGCCAACTTTAACGGGATTCCCTGCTTCTGCCCGCGCTTGCAGGGCACGATCAATAATAATCATTGATTTTGCTCCTTTACAACTTTATATAATGTTTAATGTTTTGGCCACTCAAACAAATAGTTCGCATGATGCAAACTTAACTTTCGACAACTGTGGCTTCTAGCAATATCTGTTCAGGTTGAAAGATTAAAGCACAGGTTGACCTTCTACATTCAAGGTATCTCTACTGAAAACTCAGCCTAAATTCCATCACCATTTGGATCTTGATCTGGGATAGAGGAGGACTTCTATTTCAGTTCTCTTAATGTTGGAAGTCAGGAGAAAATTGTGAATTGTACAATGCCGACTTCAAGACTATAACCCGCTAAAGTCATCGTCTCGGCTTCAATTCCAATTAAGGACATTTCTTACTACCTTAATAATCACAGTTAAACTCCGACCGACACAGATTCAAACAACAACGGCCAAGTCGCATCTTTTTCCGAGATTTCACTCACGCTTAAAGGCCACTCAATATCAAAGGCTGGGTCGTTATAGCGCAGACCACGCTCGGAGCCTGGAGTATAAACCGAACCTACCTGATATGCAACCTCAGCCCCATCCGTAAGGGCTTGATAGCCATGGGCAAACATCTCTGGTACATATAGCGCTCGACGGTTTTCCGCCGTCAGTTCCACACCAATATGTGATAGATATGTGGGAGAATTTGGGCCCATATCGACAATTACGTCATAGATAGCACCATGGGTACAGCGCACCAGCTTGGTTTCGCCTGCTGGGGCAATTTGATAGTGCATCCCCCGGAGTGTGCCCTTTTTGTAATTGAAAGACAGGTTACATTGGGCAACAGTTGGCAACAAATTGTGAGCCACAAATTCTGTCGCACAGAAAGTCCGCGCAAAGAAGCCTCGTTGATCCGAGCGCGGCTCTAAGTCAATCATGAATGCACCTTTTAGCTGAGTCTCTGTAAATTCCATTACTGTCTCCAAAAGAAATCTTGATCAATTTGCTTGGTGCGAATTAAATACTTCAAATGAACATAAGTAGCTTTCATGAAACTTGGTAAATTCGCAACTGGAATATTTAGGTTATGGTAAGCTTCCTACAAGACAATAGTGAGGTCGCCCCAATACTGTAAGAGTTCTATTTGCACTCTTTACTAGTCGCTATCACAGGTACTGAGAGTGGCAAATAAGGTAACCTAGCTGTTGCAAATGAGTAAATCCTCTAGACAAACTAAAATGTTAATTTCACTCGTAGCTCTGTCACAATGTTCCCCTAAAAATATTAAGCACGTAAAGTAACAAATCATCCAAGTATTACGTCACTAGAGTGGGATTAGAAACTCATATAGAGATTTAGAGAAAGCATATCTTTGTGTTAGCAATGGTAAAAGGAGATATAACAGACTATTTAATCTATCCGCGCTCATTGCTTGTGTTTCTAAGGAGTCTCAACACACATTTCTATTAGTAATTAGATATTAATGAATATTGTAAAGACTGAACTCATCACGAACTGATAATGTTAAAGGCCTGACATTGAATAATATTCTTTTTAAACGAGGAAGAATTCCTTTTCGTTTAAGAAAAGTGTCTAAACTGCCAAAGATATTGTCTCCGTTATCGACAGTGTATACAGCGCCTGCAAAAGGCAGTGGTTCAATTGGTGTTCCCTTTTGGGAAAATTTTTCTCTTATTTTCCTATGATAAAAATAGTAATTTTCGTAATTGGCGAAATCATCTTCCATAATTTCAGGTAGCTCAAGTAAATTATACCTAAGAATATTGCATGTCCCACACCATAGATAAAAATCCTTTCTTTTAAGAAAGACAGATTTACTGCCATACTGATACAGATAACCTCTATTTACAAACCATCCATTACTCTGAGAATTCTGCTCGACAAACTCCGCCAAATGTCTGCTTACACAATCATCAGCATCAACGTTCATTATATGGGATGGGTTTAACTGCCGTGCGTAGTTTAATCCCACTAAAATCTTGCGTTCCTTGTCTAGACGTTTGCTTTTAATGTCTGGTTCTGGGGCTGGAAAACCAACTTCAATATATGTAATGTATGGATGGCTAAATTCAATTTGCGGTTTTTCATGACAAACAACAATAACCCTAAAGTTGGTCGAGTTCTGATTGCATACTGATCTTATGCATCTTTCAAATAACTTGGATACGCGCTCCCATGATTTTGAAACTTGACGGCTCTTAATTGGTATGACAAAAATAAGCATATTTACCTTGCATGTTTAACAACTTAAAGTAAACTTTGTCTAAGTGGAAGGTAAGTTGCACTCACAAACAAATCATTATCCCACACCACCAAATTTTGTGGCTTCTGAAAGAATTTAGACTTTCAGTCATTGAGTTTTACTTATTCATTATGGGAGAATTGTAGCTTACTTAGCGTTTAACTGAATTTATTACAGCCTGAGGAATTGCAAATCCTCCACTCTCAGCCTCTAAAGTTTTTTCTCCCAACAAGTCATCCGTAATTCTCCCTAAAAGAGTACTTACAACCTCTTGATAATTAGTAACACTGAATGTATCCAGTACTTTTTGGCAAGTTTACTACCAGTTAACCCGATAAGCTGCATTAGTAGCAATTGTAAGAAATGAAATTGCTTTAGGCTTTGTGGAATATAAAAATCAGGGCAGACTAGGGAAATAAGGAACTGCTTGAATTTACTAGATGGCATCTTAGTCTCTTTTTGACTTTCGCCGAAATTCTTTGGTCAGTTGGAACATTTCTAACAATGTCTGCCTGCCGTGGGGAAGAACCATCCATACGCTAAGGTAAAACGCGCTATACAACACGCCATCGACCAACAGACCTATCAGTGCATTTAGGTCAGTTGGAAACACCTGATGGACACCAAGCAATACAACTGCTGCAGTGATCGAGGCCACAGCCGGTCGAGCTAATATAATACCTAGATCCCTCAATCGTAATGGTGTACCCCGATAACAATAGGCAAATGAGAGTAATACTATAATTGGGGTAGATAAGCTGAAAGCCGTAGCTACACCAAGCGCGCCCCATCGGACGCTGATGAAGAAAATCAACACAGTGATGGGTGACGTTAAAAGGACCCAACGGAGCTGACGGTTGGTCTGACCCAAGGAAATATAAACCCATCCTGTAGCGTAACTAAACGTTCCTATGAAACTAGCCACAGATAATGCCCGGAAGATACTGACGGTATCCATCCATTTCGGACCTAGGCACAAGAGGATTGCCTTGTCAGCGGAGACGAAGAGAAACCCGACCAAAGGCATACCCAACGTAACTATTAAAAGAATTGCCTTGTGGTAATAGGCACGGTACCGCTCGGGATCGTTCTGCAAACGGCTAAGGGCCGGGAGTGCCACTGCTGAAACAGGCGCACTTATCTCACGTATCGGCAGGTACAGCAATTGGTAAGCCCTGTCGTACAGACCTAACTGCTGAGCGCCCCAGTAACGTCCGATAAGGATGTTATCAGTGTTGCGGACGAAGTAGAGGAGGATATTTGTACCAGTAAGATTGCTGCCAAAAGCCAGCATAGAACGGATATTCGAGTGCCAAACTGGTGGACCGGGACGCCAGCTACACATAACCCAAACCCCCACAGTGCCGGTGAGTGATGAGGACAGTGGCATGAGCACAAGCGCCCAATAGCCGGCTCCGAACCAAGCTGCAACAATGGCAGTAACGGTGCCAACAACCATAGAGGCAATTTTAATTGTGGCTAGAGCCGTATAGCGCATCTGTCTATTGAGCAAGGCTCGGTGCTGAACAGCAAAGCCGCTAAAAATGAATCCACAAGCTAGGGTGATTGTGATCCAGGTCAGGCGCGGCTCGCTGTAGAACCATGCTACGGCTGGTGCCAGGGCAGCAGTCAGCAGCATTAGCACAGTACCAAGAGCCACATTTAGCCAGAACAGGGTACTAACCTGGATGTGGTTGATTTCAGCCTTTTGGACCGTTGCCTGGGATAGGCCAAAGTCGTTGAACAATTTCACGAAATTAGTGATGGCAACGACCATAGAAATCAAACCAAAGCCCTCCGGCGCGATCATGCGAGCAAAGACAATAGTTGAAGCTATCGTCAGCACAAACCTACCAGCCTCGGTAGCCATCGTGATTGCACCGCCGCGAACAGACCGGCCCTTGAGGTTAGTCTTTATGTGGTCAATGCAGAAGTGCTGATTATGGTCAGTGGCAGAAATATTTTTTAGGGACTTAGACAAGTTAATACCTGTAGAAAGTTATAAATATGTTGCTTCTTAAAAATTCATTGGTAAAGCTCGGCTGCTACCGCTTTATGGTGGAGTACAGTCACTGGCAACATTACCAAGCTGACACTGGCAATTTGGTTAAATCATTAGGTGTCGTCGGTGATTTTACTTAAAATCCTACTTACAGCCATCTGGTACTGGGTAATGCTAAAAGTACTGAGTACTTTTTGTCGAGTTTGGAGCCAGTCTACAGAATGGACCATACCACCGATGATTTTCATAACTGTTTCAGCTATCGATACAGGTGAAGGCTCACAAGTCCAAAGGTCTGTTTGTGGATTGAAAAACTCTGTCAAGGCAGCAGAATTCATGGTTAAAGTTGGAATTCCGAGTGAAAGGGCATCTACTAGCTTGGTGGGGACAGTATTATTTGCCTTAGCTGTGTTACCAAAAATGCCCAGGGCTAAATCACAGTTTTCAATTAGATATCGAGGTAAAGAATCATCAAAAAAAGTTAAATCCTTTCTAAGAAAAACATGGGAGTCAAGTTTATCAAACTGAATTTTTTCAGTATAGACATTAAAAGAGGAGTTATCTATACCAAATAAATTGCATGTAAACTTTACTTCTCTTTCTTTTAAGAGCTTCATCGCTTGTAAAATGCTATCCAGTCCATGAAGGGGAATAAAGGTTCCCCACCAGCAGATTCTTAGGATACCGTCCTGCATAAACTTTCTTTTTAGCATCAATGTAGAGCTACTAAAGATAGGAGCAAAAAAAACTTTATCTTTGTCGAGATTAATGCCTAAATTATTTACCCAGTAAGCAGTTTCATGCTTGTAAGTATTAATAATATAATCTGGTTTTGTCAGAGCTAGTCTGTCTCTAGATTTTTCTAATTTAGCTTTTTGCTTGTCCTCTTTATGTATTGTATTTTGTTCTAAAAAAGTGTCATATAGTGATACGTGATTTTCTGAAACTAGTTTTTTTCTGAAAATTTTGGATGTCAAAATAGCATTTTCAATAAGATTAGTGTTAAGGGGTAGTACATATATTACATCAACGAATCCAGCTTTTATAAGAAGCTCAACTAAATGAATTTTAATTAAAATTTTATTAAATAAAGAAGACGATTTTATTCCTTGTTTAGTATAAATATTTGGGCACACTAAAGAAATGGAATATCTAGAGTCAAGTAAAAACTTGATTAGAGTTTGAGAGCGGTGTTGAGCTCCTTGTATATTTCCATACAGCAAAACTTTGAGCTTTTTTTTGTTAGTTGATATAGATGATGTCGTTAGCATGGTATTGGTATCATTAAAATAGGAGCCAACTACACTTAGCTTCATAATATTTTCCTATACTAATTTATTCTTCTAATGTTTAGTTAGTAAAGCAAACTTTCGAAATTTTGAAGTACCAACCCTCCTAACAGCAGAATAGTAAAAACTAACAATGTAAGTCTGGTTGCTATGTATTTTATGGTGGAGTACAGTCACTGGTAATATTATTAAACTATAGCAATCATAAATCATTTATGAAAAAACTACGCTCATTGATATACTTGATAAAAGCAGCGCTAGTAGGGTATTTTGTAGAGTGATAGAAGATTTGATAGCTTTTATTCAAGGGAATCCAGACCCCAGAGAATTAAAACGAGCGCTTGCGGTACAGATGGTGATGCAAAACTACACTCATTCTCAAGTGAAAGATATTTTGCAGGTGTCTGTAGGGTTTGTAAGCAAATGGAAACATGCATTTTTAGAGGATGGGGTTCCAGGATTAAGACTTAAGTACCTTGGCTCAAAAGGTTATCTTAAACCAGGACAACATCAGCTAGTAATTGATTGGCTTAACCAGAAAAACTATTGGCATTTATCCGAACTAAAAGAATACATTGAAGATAGTTTTAATATTAATTTTGAATCAAATCAAAGCTACTACGAACTATTTAAACAGGCAAATATTAGTTGGAAGAAGACGCAGAAGAAGAATCCAAAACTTGACCCGGAGTTAGTAGCAAAAAAAACTTGAAATAACTGCATGGCTTGATGCCCATCAACATGAGATTGAGTTTAGGGAACTGGTTGTGTTCTTCGAGGATGAATGCCATCTTTTGTGGGGAGATATCTGTGGTTATATTTGGGCGGCAGCTTTCGGGGGGAAGCTTCCCCCCGAAACGTGCCTTGGTAAAACAAAAGAGCGAATCGAAATCCCAGTGCTCAACGAGCGACAAAGACAGACCTATTTCGGTGCACTTAACTATTACACACAGGAATTTTTAGTTAAGCCCTACAAAAAAGGAGATTCACAATGTACGAGTGCATTTGTTGAGTATCTGCTGGCTGAATGTCCTAAAAGTCGCATTGCCTTAATTTGGGACGGAGCCAGTTATCACCGTTCGGCTGAATTTCAGGCTTATTTAGAGTCCGTAAATCAAGGACTTAATGAGAACGAATGGAAAGTTACTTGTATTCGGTTTGCTCCAAATGACCCCAAACAAAATCCTGTAGAAAATATTTGGTTATCTGCTAAAAAGTTTGTGAGAGAGTTTTATCATCTGGGCAAATCCTTCGCTACGGTCAAGAGATTATTTGAACTCATTACTCACCACCAAATCTTTGATTTTCCGAAGATGTTTATGTATGACTCGTTTTCACGAATTATTTAAGATTGCTATAACGGCTTGTGGGGAGTTTACGCAGGTAAGTAATGAGTAGGAACACCAAAATTGGCAAACGGAAGAAATGCATAAGAACGCGATCGCTTGCTGATAATCCTAATTAAGATTTTAGTTGCGTTTAACTGTAGAACTAAAGAAAACGCATTTCTTCCAGCTCGCAATTTAGATGGAGGCTATCCACACCAGATATTGCTGGATTTAAAAAATTGAGAGCCTTTTATTATAATGCGTGGGAACACTCAAGGCTATTAGGATGAAACGGCTACCCGTCAAGGTCTAGGCACTACATCTTCATAATTTACACTAGCATCACCTATCCGTACTTCATCAAAATAAATGACTCGCTCAGTGGTTTTAGATTTATCGTTATACTTCCAATCCGGTTTGTAGATACCCATCTTTAGGAAGGGTCCACGTTTGTCATTGTAGGTATTGGGACCAGTTTTACTCACAACAAGCTTCCCATTTTTCCATACCTCAATTAGACCATCTGACTTATAAGACCACTTGACATGAAACACCCAATCTGTCCACTGTCCTTTTGGCACGTCACCTAAATACCATCCCTGTGAACCAGCTTCTTTGAATTTTACGGTAATAGGCTTGGAATCCCATCTGTTGCTTACTCTAAATTGGTCATCTCTAATACTTAGCGTAAGTACCGGGGTTCGCCACGTTTCACCTAAATCAAAGTCAGGTAGACCTGCCCATTGGGTAATAATTTCATAGGATCGGTCCTTCGCATATTCTTGAGGAACAAAAACGCTAAAGCCATACCAATGCTCTGAATTAGCAGGAACAGGCTTTAGTCTCAGTTCTGCTCGTCTACTACTAGCAACATCAGGATCAGTTTTATAAAGCTTAAACTTAGCAGCATAGCTCCCCACGCGTTTAGGAGAACTAACAATCTGGGCGGAGTAGTCACAACAAACCTCTTGTTCCCAATTAGAAAAATCCCCTTTTTCAAAGTTCCCAGTGAAAATGTTGGAGCTTGCAACACTAGTAAGAAAGCCTGTACCAGCTGGGGTACTCAACAGAGCAATCGGCGCTGCCATACCTAAAGCCAATCGTAACAATAGCTTTTTTTGAGACGTTGCAGAATTATTGTAATCCTCAGCAGTCATATTCAATTCCTTCGGAGGGAAAGCCACCAAATACAATCCAGGACTTCACAAGACCACAGAAAAGTTCTGCCCTGATGTTTGCGTCGTCTTGAAAGAGTTGGGAAAGCTCCCGACGAGTCATCAGCCGAATTTCCTTAACCGTTTTTCTCGCCTGCTCCGGATTCGGGTATGGACCTCGTCGTCCACAGGCATATCGGCGAATGATTGCAACGCGTACTGCCGTGGGTAGCCACTGCCATCCCAAGAGTTGAAAATGAGGTTCGATTGGAAACCAGTAGTTGGGGGTTTGCACCCAGTAGGCACGCCCTACTCGCTGCACTTCTCGGGCCATAGATGCTTGGTTTTCATAGGTGAATAGATGTTCAATCACAGAATTACTAAAAGCAATGTCAAAGCTCTGATCTGAGTAATCAGCTAAACTTGTTGCATCACCAATTTTTATCTCAATATTTGAATGTCTACACTCACTATTTTTTAGGTTTACAAGTGTAATATGAATGTCGTCTCGATTTGCCCAGCCACAGAGTTCCCAAAACCTTGGGGTTCCTCCAATATCGATAATTGACAACGGTCGCGGCAGAGGCGTTGCTAACTTTTTAAAAACCTGAAAGCGCTTCGCACGCATTTGATTAGAGAGGGAACTAGGATTGTTGGTGTCGGTATGTGTACGCAACTTTAACATTGACAGACCTCAATTTTTAAGTACGACTTTGACTAACCTAAACGATCCTGATTTAGTAATTGTTTAACAGGTGTAGTTTTTTCAAATTGACTGTCTGATTCAAAACTTAAAAAAGGCTTCAAAAAAGTCCAAGTTGCAGCTTTAATCAAGTCTTTTGCTAACCATATCCAGTTCCACATAAACCACTGCACCATTTGGATATAGCAGCGTGCCTTTTCGCCCCAGCTCATTTGAACGCGCCCTATGGCAGCAAGATACTCAAAGAACCATTTCCATCTTGTTAAATGGAGATGCCCTTTCTTGGCTGGATTGTACCAGGCAAGGCGGTTTCTAAAGGCGCGATAAGCTCCCCTTGATGTTTGTGGATGCTCTCTTCGAAAGAATAAATACTCAGGAACTTCGTAATACTCACCAAGGAGAGCAAATTCTGCAAGTAGAATTATATCTGATGATGGGTAACTTCCGATCAAGGGAGTCATTTTAAGAATGCTCGTCCGTATCAGCCCGAAAAGTACGTTGCAGCTTGCGCCATAACGATAACGCTCATGAAAGCGCTTGTATCGCTCATGTGGGTTTGGAGAACAAAGGATAAGGTCGTCGGGGTAAGGTTCTACATGCTTCCCATCCTCATCAATAACGATCGTCTTTGGGTAACACAAAACCACTGAGGACTTGCGATCAAGCACCTCAACGCACCGCTCCAAAAGCTCCGGAGCACACGCGTCATCATGGCAAGCCCACCTAAAGTAATCACCTGTAGATAGCTCAAAAACACGGTTGAAATTCCAAGCACCACCAAGATTTTGTTCATTTCGATAGTAACGGATGCGTTGATCCCTGACAGAGTATTCTCTGCAAATCTCTTGGGTTTTGTCTGTCGAGTTATTATCTGAAATGATCAGTTCGAAATCCTGAAAGGTCTGAGCCAAAATTGAATCTAAGGCCTGTTTGAGGAAGCGATCGCCATTGTATACAGGCATACCAATGCTTACACGAGGCTTCTTATCTACCATTTCTTTTCTCTGGCAAGTAGTAGTTTAGTGATGGGAAAATAATTGCATTCAACAATTCTGAGTAGTGATTTCAAGCCTGTTTGTGCTGCTCACTCAGTCGCAAGTTTTTTACTAATTAAACCTTCAAGATGCTGTATCGTGTGATTAAATGCTCTGCCAGTGAGGGAGCCTTCAATAATTCACCTTGGAAGCAGGAAGGTGGGTACTTTACATAGTTGATCAATTGATCAAGCTCGGTACAATAATGTACGCCAAATTTCTCCACTATACGAGCGAACAGCAACTGGTGGTCATCAACGTGTTCTCCGTAACGTCTGAGCCTGGGCAGAAGTATAAAACAGGTTTTTATTTCTGCTAGCATCCGTGTGGAGCCTTGACCTGCATGCGAAACAACCAGTGAGGCTTGCTTTACAGCTTTATACATCTGATCCGGGGTTAACGAAGTTACACTTGTTAACAGAGGATGGCTGAACCTAGGAGCAGGAGTCGCACCGTACTGAAGTAAGACTGGCTCAACAATGATTTCTTTTTCAAGTAATATCTGTAACCAATTAACTGCTCGTTCAAAAGGAAAAAATATTGTCCCAAGTGTGTAAACAATCATTGAACTAAACCTCTTTAATTAGGCTTCAGAGTAAAGTTTGGTATTTTCATACCAATTTGCGTTCCAACATGAAATTTTCTAAGCAGGAAAAGCTACCAAGTAACCCTAGCCAACGGTCGTTGCCGCTAGCACTAAGTCATACCAAGTTGCATTCAAAGATGTGACTAAGGCAAATATGCAAAGGCACAAAGCATAGATGTAAGTGAGATTTTTGAACGCAACTTGGTATCAGCATAGGCAGGCTAAGAGGTGTTAAGAATTCTCCTAGCCTGCGCGTAGCCTAGCTTTGGTTGTCTAACCTCAAGCTTCAGCATGCAAACATCTATTGATAAAATTGAGATGTTTTTTTTATCGGAATGCAGTTTGGTATTAAGCTACCCTTAGAAAGGTAAAAAAAGTTTTAAGAATGTATAAATTATGCAACTACACCCTTATACTGCGTTTTAGGGTAGCGTTCTACACACTCAGGCCATTGAACGTAAAACTCGTCAACTAAGTTATACACAAGTTTTCCAGTCAGGCTCAAGCTACTTGAGCGGGAGATACTCTCAATGAATACTGTTTTGATGCCAAAGAATTTGCTAGCTAATATAAAGGGTACGGCTATGCTTGCTCCTGTAGAGATTACTAAGTCAGGCTGACTTTTATGTAAAATAAATAAGGCTTTAAAAAAATTTAAGAAAGCCTTCCCTACCATTCGAGCCTCCTGCATTTCAACCCAATAAACTAGTTCATCGTCACACAACTTTAAAGTGTCGAATTTAGCATAAGTTACCCACTCTCTAGGGTAGACAGACCAAAATTTTTTCAGCCCCATCATAGTAGAGAAATGTCCGCCTGGATTGCAGACTAATAACAACTTCATCTTGTCTAACTCCAGAATAAAATTTGAATGAATAAAAAACTCGAACTATTCTTGGTGAAGCAGAACAAACAGCCCTATAAAAATAGCGAAGGAGTTCCACACAGCGGAGTTTTATGTATCTGTTGATAGCCTTTTTAAACAAGCAAATCAAGCTTGTAATTACTGACAAATAATTCAATCACTAAATTTTACAGGCAAACATTTTTGAAAAAGCAAATTGTGTTACGCGCTAAGCACTCAATACGGGTGCCTAAACTTAGACGTTTGTTTTCAATAGTGAATCGTAGATAGCTTCTAACTTGACGGTCTGTTTACGAATATCAAACACTTCACAAACAAGCTCTCGTCCTCGTTGACCCATCTCCTTGCCCAAAGCACGATCAGATAGCAAGGTGTCAAGCTTTTCTGCCAAGGCTATATCATCTCTTTCCGCCACTAAAAAGCCTGTTTTACCATCTAAGACAGCTTCGGGGATACCACTATGCCAGGTAGAAACGATTGGTACACCACATGCAGAGGCTTCGTTGTGAACAATAGGCAAACCTTCGCAGGTTCCATCTGCTGCTACCTGACTAGGCAGTGCAAAGATTTCCGCATCACGCATCAAGTTTAATACTGTCTCGTGGGGCTGTGCTCCAAGGAAACGCACACGCTCATCAATGCCTAGCTTTTTTGCTAAGGCCTTTAATTCTGTGGTCAAAGAACCTTTTCCCACCTGGATGAGTGAAACGCTTGGATGCTTTCTCGCAACTTGTGCAAAGGCACGTAAAAGCGTATCGATACCCTTTTTCTGCGTATGTCTACCCACACAGAGAATATAACGTTCATCAGGTATCCTACCTGAAGGAGAAAACTTTACTGTATCTACACCAATGTAATGCTGGATGATTTTCTCCTCAGGGTAGCCTTTCTCAAGAAGCTTAGTACGAATGAAATGAGAAACAGCAATAAATGCTGAAGCTTTTCTCTTTAGTTCCTCCTCATGAAAAATAAGCTGATAGTATAAAAGCTTTCCAGTCCGCCATATAGCTGTACGAGAAATGGTAATGTCATATCCGTGGAATGTTACTAGAAAAGGAATTTTAAGCTTTTCTGCCAGCGTCATAGCATAAACGCCATCAGGACCAAAGTGCGCATGAATTAATGCTAATTTACCAAGGGTATCAAGTTGCCTAAATAAATTAGGGGAACGCGTCAATAAAAAAAGTGCTTGCCTGATTCCAAACAAGTCATTTTGACTAAGAGAAACATTTTGAAACGGTATTTCACTCAAAAGAGTGCTTGAGATAAAAGTAGGTTTATACTGCATCATATTGTAAGCTTGTTCTTTTATGAAAGCTTCTGAAATAAGAGGGAAAACTCTACGATAAATGCCGATTTCTTTCATATGCTTGAGCGTGGGCTGCCCCTCCTAATATGACTTTGTCAAAAAGTCGCTTAAAAACTGCCTCAAATGCATAGTGGAGGCAATTTTAGGTCGAACAGTTGCATTTCCCTACAGAGATATTTGAGCCATTGTTTACATCGGTTTATGCAAATCAAAACTGGTATAGCTTTAATGGTTCAGTAGAGCAGTATTAGCCCCACCTAGGCAGGTAGAATTTAGACCCGTGATCTCCATCATTCTGCGTGCATTATCCACTATGCTGCAGTGGGTTTCAACCCAACGTTTCCCTTGAGCGAGAATATTCGGTGTATCAGGGTCAGCAGCTATGCGGACAATTGCTTCGGCCGCAGCTACTGGGTCGTTCGGGTCAACAGTCCACTCAGGAGCAAAGTTACGCAAGATCTCCCCGATTCCACCAGTCTGGCTACCAACTACAGGTACACCGCAGGCGATCGCTTCGACAACTGTGAGACCAAAAGGCTCCCGTAGAGAAAGCGTGACCACCACATCTGCGTAGTTATAGTAATCCTTGATGGTAAATGTTGGGGGTAGGACCGTGAAGCGGTCTGCCACTCCTAAACGTTTAGCTTGGTCAAGTAAAGCATGAGTATGTATCTGACCACGAGAAGAGTCCTGCCCTATAATTACTCCGTGGTAATGGTGACCAGCAGTTTTGAGCCGAGCCAGCACTGGAATCAGTGCTGGCAGATTTTTATCGTTGAAATTTCCTGATTTACTGATCCGCGACGGTGTTAGCATTACCCGCGCTCCAGAGCGGAGAATGGGCTGTAAGTTAGCTGGCGGAGGACCAGAGGGAGGACAATCATTGAACTGCTGCGTATCTAATGAGCCATTGATTATGCCTCGAATCTCAGGTAGCAAGCTGTTACGAACATGCTTAGCAGTAAACTCTGAATTGCAAATGGCACTTGGGGAAAGGAAAGCAAAAGTGAACTTCCTAGCTAGATTACCAAGAGGATTATACGAACGTGCTGAGTCATGAAAGAAATAGTAGACGGGACGACCGCTTAGCCGCAGTGCAGGTGTAGCCAACGCAATGACTGGCAGCGTCTTACGACTGGCACAGTTATTCAGGAGCAAAGGCCAATCCCTTGGTTGCTCATTCACCCACTGAAGTGCACGCTTCACAAACTGAGGCTGGTTCTCGGCTTGGATGAGTTGTAGACAAAACCCCTTGCCTGCCTGCCGCAGATACTGTTCCATCAAAGTACCAGACTGAACTAGAACACACAACTGCTCAGATGCACCCCATTGCTCAAGTCCGTTGATTATTGACAAAAGAGAAGTCGTTGTGCCTCCCAAGCTTGTGCACCACCCTGGCAGAACTAAGAGCTTACGCATCAAGAAGCATTCCTCCTAATAAAACTTTAGAAATTTCTACACTCAAAATAGGCCGTATTCAAATTTGGGAGTGGTAAATACATCGATAGAGTTAAATTTGGCTAAAAGCTAATCACCATGCGCAGATATTAAGTAATCAACGTAAACTACGCTCCAGTTTTGGATTTAATCCTATTAGATGCGAGTTTCTTTTCCAAGTCCCACTAAGAGACTTTATCGCCGGTCTACGGAGTAACATGCTTAGGAGAATGGCCATCGGTGCTA
The DNA here is from genome assembly GCA_041748755.1 of Chroococcidiopsidaceae cyanobacterium. GTDB lineage: Bacteria > Cyanobacteriota > Cyanobacteriia > Cyanobacteriales > Chroococcidiopsidaceae > JAHHHE01. The sequence continues at coordinate 25,187 of JBGTCQ010000115.1, forward strand.
TGTAAGAAAGTAACATTGTGGCGAAAGTAATAGTTAATAACAGCAATATTAGGAAGCAGCACACGGGTCTGTCCATCCGGGTACGATATAACCACGTAATGAGCGATGCCCAAAAAGTTAGGAACAGTCCACTACTTACTAAGCCTCCTTTATACAGCAGCGACCCCAGGATGAAGCTGTGGCTACCAATCTCTATCTCAGTTCCTGGAACAGTGGGCCCACTAACCACATAACCAAAAAGAAAATTAGGAGGATTATCCAGAATTTTCTCCAAAGTTCCTACGTAAGCTGCGCCACGATGTTCAGTCGAATTCTCGCGAAAATTGGCTATAGATGTTGCTGTATCAGTGTAAGTATTGAAGATTAAGTTAGTGGCTGGGGGAAGCGAGAGTGTGACAAAACTCATTATCGCAATAAGAGCAAAAAGGAGCCAAGAACCCCTGGCTTTGCCAGTCGTATACCAAAAACTTATAAACAGTACTACTGGAAAGGCTATCCAAACAGCACGAGTTCCACTCAAGCCAATAAGGAAAATGCTAGCTACCAACAACAGCACAGACCAAAGACGATTTTTGATGTCTAAAGCCAATATGCCTACTACACCTACAAACAGAGCAAAAGTTTCTGGTCTATGAAAAAAGGAATAGAAACGGGACAGTCCACCGACAGCTTGATCAGTCCCGTACAATAGTAGGTAATTAGTTTCACCATTTCCCCGAACATACTGTATGCTCTTACCTGTAAGTACGGCCCAAAGAGTTCGAGGCGGATTATAGAAGGCATTTGAAAAGACAAAGTGAACGACAAGCCAAACTGCTAACATCTGAACAACGCTGACCGAGAAAGCCCAGGCAACTACCTGTAGACGAACCCTAACATTGTTGCTCTGGATGTACCAAATTAGGTAAGGAAGTGAGAACACGGAGAAAGCTGACTCAATTAAGTTAATAGGCTTTCTCTCAGCATCTAGGGGTAAAACTGCAAGTGGGTGAGCATCGAAAAAAAGGAGAAATTCACCTCCGAATTGATACATATAGTAAGCGAACAACGTAAGGACTACTAAGCTTGGACGCTTTAAGCGTAGCTTTCTGTAGCGCCACCATTCGCAAAGAGCGATGCCCAACGTGATCAAGTCTAGAATGTAAGGAATGAGTCCAAGAGCCCACCAGAGCGGCATCAAAACAGTAACAGCACAGACTAAACGTTCTGCTACATTCAAGTCACGCCAACGGAGCCAGACGCCCGAAAAAAGCCTTTCGTCCTCTGTCTGGACTAAAGATATACGTTTACCTAAGTTTGAAGTCATTAGTTTACCTAGATCGCTTACGCCTCAGCTTCCAGTAATTCTGGTTGACATCTGTAGCGGTAACCTTCGGTACGTGACTCTACACCGTTGACCACCAGACCCCTAATTTGGGCATTATGCTGTGTAAATTGTTCGAAGCCGTCCATAACTGAATAGCGATCGCTAGTGCCAGGTCGAACTACAAACAGTACGTTGTGCACTACCTCACTCATCAAACTAGTCTCAGTTGCTAGACCAACAGGAGCACTGTCCACCAAAACGTAATCATAGCTACCGGAGCCTTGGATGGCGCTAAGATACCGCTCAAAGCTTCCACGGGCAAAGAACTCACCAATCTTGTTTTTTGGGATGGATGGAGCAGGCAGCAGGTCAAGACCAGGATATACAGAGACCACTTTGGAGTTCGCTTTTACCTCTGACTGAGGACGTCTCAAACGCCGACTCATCTCTGCCTGCCGTAAATCGGCATCTACAACAAGTACACGGAATCCAAAGTTTACTAAGGCTAGAGCCAGTCCCAGGGTCACTGTTGTCTTGCCCTCCCCAGAAGTTGCGCTAGTCACCATTAGACGATTATTCTCCAGCATCAGGCAACTAACAGCAGCAGCAAGCCGTTGGAAATCAACATCGATTTCAGCTTCTAGATACCGCTCCATTTCTGGGCGCTTGAGCCGAGAAATGCGGCCCAGCACAGGGAACTCCACCTGCTGTAAATCTTTTGCACCCAACAACGGTTTGCGAGCTTCCAGAAATAAAACCAAGGCTATGCTACCGAAAATTGAAGCGAGAATGCCGCCGAGAGCAATCAGCCAAAGTTTGGGTTCTGAGGGTTTGGGATTAACGGTTGATTCGTTAATTGTCTGCACATTTGGATAGGTGTTGAAGGGACTAGTTTTTGACTGTTGGAACTGAGCAATGATGCCTTTGTATACACCCTCGGCAATCTCATACTTGCGCTGTAGATCTGTCAGTTGAGCTTGATTTTTAGAAATAGAGCTCAGTTCAGAGCTAAGTTTGTTCACCTGACTTTGAAGCTGATTAGCTTGCTGCTGCAAGCCCTTGGCTGTAGTCTCTGTCCTAATCAGCTCTGCGATCATGTTTACGCGACTGTCTGTGGAGCCGTTACTACCTAAAGTCGTTTCTACCTCTTGAGGTATAGCATTAGGAATCACTGCCGCAAACCGTTGATCGCGCTCGCGAAGTAACTCTTGGCGTTGTAGCAGTAGAGATTGCACCTGCGGACTCTCATTTGTGAACTTGCCGCGAGCCTCTGCCAAAGCGGTCTCAACTAGAGATACTTTCTCTCGAATAGCTTGATACTCTTGGTTTTCAACCAGACGCAGGGAGTTCGTCGCTTGTTGGGGAGTCATACCCAGACGTGCTGCCTCCACTTTGGACTGGGTTTCATTAGCTTGAGCCTCAGCCATCACTGTTGCCTGTGTAGTCCTTAGAGCGCCAATTGATGCTATCAGACCTTTGGTTTGTTCACTAATGTTAGTCAGTCCAGTAGCCTGTTGGAAAGCTGCCAGAGCAATCTGCGCCTGGTTTAAATCCCTACGGGCCTTGTTCAGCTCTTCCTGGGCAAACTGTTCGCGTGTATCAGTATCATTACGACGCAGTTCGTTTAAACGCTGTTGATAGACCTGAATGAGATTGGTTACTCGCTTACGGGCTAGTTCAGGACTTGAAGCTTCAGCTTTCAGGGATATGATTGTTGACTGCTCCTTTGGAACCACCTCAAACAAACTCTTGTAGTTACTTAGACTCGTGTATAAGTTCTTCTCAGGATCAAATGCCCGTACACGATCAATTACAACATCGCTGGTTAGGATATAAGACTGAAGTTCCAGAGGATTAAGCTCTTTAGAGAAACCTACACGGTTGTTTGTCAAGCTGCCTAAGGTACCTAGATCGGCATTCAAGTCAGCTGTTGTTATCGGGAGATTTAATTGGGCACTAGCAGTCCAAACTGGCTGAGAAGTTGTGCTTGCATAGATTGTGGCGGCACAAGTGGCAGCAAGCAGGACATTGTTCAACCCAAGTAGGGGCATCCAGTGTCTGCGGATAATAGTGGCTATCTGATTCATAGAACTCAATCCAAATCTTGCATTTTGTTTTTCATAAGCCAGTAAAGCATGAGCCAGAAACTACTCGTGTTGGTGGTTTAGGTAATTGGTTACACAGTGGTGCATTGTGCCATCAGGAATAGTTACACACTGGCAAATGAGTGGAGGTGCTTCTATCTTTTCGGTTCTTGTCTCGATAACTTGAAATGCAAGTAGCCACGCAGTCCCAAACGAAGAACTACTTTGCCCTCCGAGGGAAACAGAGCGCAGAAGCCGCGCCGCAGCAACCTTTCAAGAGTATCCCTCGTACTACGCTTGATCGCAATGCTTTCTTGTAAGGATAGCCAGATAATCCCAAACGCCTCTGTCCAAGGCATACCACCCTGTTGCAGCGCTTTAAGACTGCGATAGTCTGCATCCCATTGGCTATTAAAGCGGTCAATTAATCCCACTTTGGCAGCTGTCTCATTGATATAGACAGCTGTTAACTCGCGCTGCTGGAGTATACGAGACCAGTTGCCACTATGGGCCTGTCGGTTTCTACCGTGTATGCGATAGAACATCAACGGTTCTTTGATGCAGCCTACTTCGCCATAAAAAGGGATTACTACAGTCAAAAAGGTATCTGCTGCCTCGGTTCGTTTTGTGGGAATGGGCAGGACTTGCTGGAGAACTGCACGGCGATACGCAAGTCCAGAAGTGATTGCCATCGCGTACCTTCCCCAGTGCAGCAGCAAATGTCGCACATCACCTTGATTAAGAACCGTAGAACCATGACCAATAGGTAAACTTTCTCGATCTACAGAAGTCCAACAGTGGGAAATCTGCACCCACTCGGGATGGCTTAGAAAGCCTGCTACCACTTTCACTAGCTTATCTTTGTGAAAGTAGTCATCGGCATCCAGAAAACAAATGATCTCGCCCTTGGATTGTGCAATTCCAGCATTCAGTGCCTCCCCCTGCCCAGCATTCTCTTGAAAAATAGCAGTGAGACAATCTTTATAAGATTCAATGACTTTACATGAGTTGTCCGTTGAGCCATCATCAACAACTATCAGTTCCCAATTTGAGTAAGTTTGGTTCAAAACACTTTCAATGGCTTGAGATAAAAAACAACCGTAGTTGTAGTTATTGATTATGACGCTGACTAGTGGTGCTTCTCCAATATCAGAAGATTTAGAAGTTTTATGTGGAAGTAGCTGTGTCATTTTATAACTCGGTAACGGTAAATAAACAGTAGGCCTTCATACACCTTAGAATGCCAAAAAAATGTGTGACACTATGGCGGAATGAACGAAAAAACTGCCAAAAAAGTTTACTTATGTATGGAGCTTAGGCAAATGTCAATAACTCCATCCGTTGCAAAAGTCGAGGTAGTACCGATTGACATTGAATTTGCAATAGAAATAGCAGTGAAGACACTATTTATTCCTCTTTAGAAGTAGTGCCAAACTTAGATGAATTTACATAAGTTGGCAACTTGCGGAGCAGTTCCCTCAAAACATCGGTTTTTGTTCTTTGAGTTTGGCTACAGTAAGTTTCGATTGCCCTCATTTCCAGCTCCGAAACTTTAAAAGTAATCCACTGTTTCTGTTTCTTGGGCACTTTTATAACTTGCACAACGTTAAACATAAAACACTTGTTTGAGTATCTACTGGTTGTTACCTGGCTTTTACCTCTCCAATAACTGCCTGAACCAGATCAGGCTCATCTTCAAAAACCTACCAGTTAGGCTTACGTTGCTTCAGTTGCAACCACTATCAGTTGCAAACTAAAGCAATGAAATGCCCTAAGTGGAAGTCTACACAAATTAGCAAGAATGCTAACTGACGAGGCAAACAAGCCTAAGTCTGTAAGCAGAAGTAATCGCCAATTTGACGAGTCTTACACCACCAGATGCTAGACTATTGCTGTTAAGTGCTGTTAAGCAGCCATGTCTCAAAATTGGGAAACGGCAGCTAAAGAAAATCTCGCTTGTTGATATTGCCTGAGTTATCAATGTTTCTCAACCATGACTGCTTTCGCTGTCCAAGAGACTACCTGATATTTCTTTTGATCACTCAAGTCAACAAGGTATTTTTCAGCGTCTTTTTCACCCAGTCAATCTTCGTCTACTTAAAGACGATTGCTTTGAACTGACTTAACATGTGCCGTTCCTGAGGTAAAAGTTGGGGAAAATCAACATCTGCTATTTTTTTGTAGCTGTAGCAAATTATCAGAATCAAAAACAGCCCTGAGCGTTTTTACAAGAGGGTGGAAAATATGGATGATTAGCCTACCCTATAGGAACACCAGGCAAATGAATAATTTGAGCATTGGTATTGACTTCGAGGGCGTTCCATTGCTATATATTAAATCTGTTGCTTTGATGCAGCATTTCTACTTATACCCTAAGGAAGATTTTTCTCACTGACAGTATGTGAGTTCAATCACTGTCAGTAAATTTTTCCAACGCTATAATTTGCTTAAGAGCCAATGCCAGATAATAAAGCAGCCTGAGTAAGGTATTGATGAATACAAAGCAGCCGTTCAGTGAAGAGCAACTCGGCTTGCCCAACATCGAACTAATTGAAAGTTCTGAGCAAGCCTTCAGTGATGCCTTTTTAAGAGCCACCCAAATCCTATATAGACATTTTGAACAACTCAAATCCTCTATAGGGGTAAATAAAGACTTTCCAAGAGAACCCTTTAACTTGGCTATTTTAGGGCTGTTCTCTAAGATGAGTCGTCATTATTACTCGTATGTCTTACTCGAAATTCATCAAGACTGGATCGGAAGTCAGTTTTTAATTGAACATTTATCCGAGACTGCTATCACACTGACATATCTGCTGGAAGAAGTAGATAAATCAATTTTTTTTAAGTATATTCCCGCTTCAGTCCAGCAGGCTCGCTATCTACTATTGGATATTGAAGAGCAATTACAAAAGTTTCCTAATCATCCAGATTTAATGATTTTGAGGAACAAACTGGAGACTTTCATTGCCGAACAACAAGAGTACACTGGTGATCGCTCCCTTACTACTGTTTTAGAAACACACTTATGGGGGTCTGAAGAGGCAGATAATACAACCAAGCGCGGAACTATTGTGGGATTGAATTTTCTGGACAATCCAGCTCGACGAATAGCACTAAAGGTTAAGCCAGCAAGCTGGTTAGATCTTCAACTTAGTTACTTGAATTTTTTTGCCAAAAGTTCTCCTCCCAAAGTTCAAAGTGGGATCAACTTCATATACTTGCGCGATGCTAGTCATTTGTGCTTGCACGCCACCCAAGCTTTCCTTGAGGAAATTCTCAGTCATCAAGGTGTCAATGTTCCTGGCATAGAAGGTGAGCAACAGATCCTTAATGTGTTGTATGAATGGTTCTATAAAGCTCATAAAGTCTATCAACTGCACTGTGCAAAAATTCAAAATAGAGAATAGTATAGCAACCGTTACTTACTCTGGAGTAGGTACAATTTTTAGCTAGCAATTAAATAGCAATCCATTTTATTCTCTGCTGTAACTAAGTTTTATCCCTGCCTGACGACTCATACGGTAAGTGAATTCGCCTACTGACGGATTTGGAGTATCTGGTAAGATTGTGCGGGTTGTCTGTAGCCAATCCTTGCTTGATGCCAAAGTTGTAACAAGTGTACCGCCACTCTTCCTATTAACTTTCAGCCATAACTTGCCATCGTCCCCACAAAGAAATTCTTCAATCCAAGAGTTGCTATCAACATAGACACCTTTATTTGCCAAGAACACAGCATTTTTGCGTGATATATTAACGTTTTGTTGAATTTCTGCTGGTTGCAGGTAATACAAGAAGTGCTTTGGGCTACCCAGGCGCCACAATCGACGCTCACAGTGAGGACAGTTGAAACGTTGCACATTTCGCTTACTACGCTTACTAGGCATTCTAAACCTCTTTATTACAAAAGCTTATTTTTTAAAAAATCGAGCATTTTATTTCAGGAGAGCTGCCAGTCACTCAAGTATGGCAAGTTGGGCATTGAAATGTTGAACTACCCATTTTTAATCTTGACTATAGAGATGAGCAGGACAAAGTAACCATCCCTCTAAAGGAGATTATCAATTATTTTTTCTCTACCACTTATTTACATTCATTTTTTTTATAAAAGCCCTCTTACAAGGTTATTCAAGTGTTGGTAGATACGAGAAATTTATCCCATTGCACGCTATCCAATGTTAAACCTGCTACCCTTAAAACCTAATTAGAGTTGTACTTCAAATAAGTGTGAAATTAATTCTCACGTTTTTCAAAGTTTCTTCATATATCTTGTAAGTGTGTCAAGTTAAAATCATCTTTAACATCTCAGGGTAAAAACGAAAAATTTGAATTTAAAGCTAAAACTACAAGCTCCTATTAACTTTTCAAGTCTAGAAACAGACCTTACGTAATAAATCACAAAAGTTTACAATAGGAAATTCTAAACAGAATGTTCTGTTTAGTTATTCTTATTAAACCTCTAAAACTTTCAGTCAAATATTTTGTTTTAATCACCTTTTTTTAAAACACATTTATCCCATGTACTAGGGATGTTTAAGTGCACTCTTGGTGTCTTCTCTAACAGCCCACAGCGCTGATAACGCTGGTTAAGTAATTATGTTTATTAGCAGTGAGTGTACAGCGAGGATACTGAGAAACTCCTGTTTTTTTAAGGACTAACACAGTATATACATACTCGGAAAAAAAAAGCAAGTATTGAAGAATACAGTGTTAAGAGTTTTTGAAACTTGTTTTCTCTATCTATAGACAGAGGGTCACATCCAACTTAATTTAATTTAAGGTACACTTATCCCTTATATCAAGGATGTTTAACTACACTATTGGTGCCTTCTCTTCCAAAACTTCTTTATATAATTTTCAGAGTATCAAGTTTAAGTCATCTTTAACATCTCAGGGTAAGCACAAAAAATTTGAATTTAAAGCTAAAACTACAAACTCCTATTAACTTTTCAAGCCTAGAAACAGGAATTACGCAATAAATAACAAAAGTTTACAATAGAAAACTCCAAACACTATATTTTGTTTGGTTAGTCTTGTTAAATCTCTAGTTTTTTAAGACACACTTATCACATGTAGCAGGGATGTTTAAGTGCACTCTTGGTGTCTTCTCTAACAGCCCACAGCGCTGATAACGCTGGTTGAGTTAATTATGTTTAGTCGTTTTTTAAGGACTAACACAGTATATGCATACTCGAAAAAGAAAAGCAAGTATTGAAGAATACAGTGTTAAGAGTTTTTGAAACTTGTTTTTCTCTATCTATAGACAGAGAGTCACATCCAACTTAATTTAACTTAAGGCACACTTATTCCCTATATCAAGAATGTTTAACTGCACTCTTGGTATCTTCTTTAACATCCACAGCGCTGATCACGCTGGTTAAGTCAAACTAATGATAGTACGTTTATGTCTAGTAAAAGGGATATTATACTGAGAATTACCTGCTTTTTTAACTGCAAATACAACATACTTATACCGAGTTAAAAATGTATTTTAGGATACAAGAATATGTTTAAACTAAATTTCCTTTCGGAGATAGATGGTTACATTTGATACCTTTCCTTTAAGTTGAAAATGAGCTTTTAAAAGCGAAGTGAAGCAATGCCTTCGAGCCAGTGTCTAAGGTTCGTTCTGTCGATTCAGCATAGGAGAAAATGTATAACGCTCTACCTGTTCCACCCGGAGCGCTAAGTTGAAACGTATATCTAATTTACCTTAAAGCACAGTTATCCTATTTACCAGAGCGTTTAGAGTGCACTCTTGGTGTCTTCTCTAACAGCCCACAGCGTATATACCGCTGGTCAAGTCAAACTAAGAATAACGACTATGTTTAGTAGTAAGCAGGATAGTACTGAAAATATCCCGCTTTTTTAAGCGTAACTACAGTATAAACATACCACACCGCAAATAAATGTAATATAAGTTACATGTTTAAAATTTATTAAATTGCGTAGATAGTCTATACAAAAAGGATAGTACCAATTTTTTTCTACTTCAACAGACAACATTGGTACACTTTAATTAGTAATTACACAAAACCTTAGTTGCAAATAGCTGTGGGGTAGTGGCCCAACCAGCCATGAGCGGTGTCGGCTTCGGAGAAATTGATAGCTCAATTGCTCAATCCGAGAGTGTATAAGCTCTTTATTACGGCTGATGCCGCTCACTCTTGGTAATTAGCACCCAATTGCTGGTAGGTTCTCTGTTCACCGAAATGTGATAAGTAGCTGTCAAGATTCTATATAGGCGACGACACTGCCAACACATATTTTTCGTTGCATCTGACGGTAGCGTGAGCCGCAGGGTATTAAGGCGCGAGGGGCAGTTGATAACTTACTCTAAAATGGCTCAAAGGGAAGAGACGTTTCTAATGCAGGTATATTTACCCAGTTAGTTGTGGCATGAGATTGATGGGTTAAATCCATTAACATCTGAGAATAAACCCCTTCGCGTAATGAGGGTGCCGTTGCCTCTCCTCGGTCAATTCCTTGCACCAACTGGTTTATTACCCGGATGAACGGTGCAATCCGTCCATCATCATAGGTCTGAATAAAAGTAAGACGTGGCGGAATTTGCACTTCAGCTAGGGATTGCCCTCCCTGGCTGCCCCAGAGGCGAAATCCATGCACGTAATCTTTCTGATTATCACTACCCAGGACTAAAGTGCCGCGATCGCCATAAACTTCCACCCAATGCCCTCGCCCTTGAAAGGTACAAGCACTGATGCAAACTTGGCAAGGTTTACCATCTGCTAGTTCCAGCATCAGCATACAGGTATCATCTGCATCTACGGGCTTTAATTCCCCCATAACTGGATCAGATCTCCAAAGTATAGCGGTACTCAAATGAGCGGACAAGCGCTGCACTGGACCAAATAGCCAGTTGATGTAATCAAAGGTATGGGAACCCAAGGCTCCTAAGGCACCGCCGCCTTGGTCTTTACGGGAATACCAATTCCAAGGTCGTGATGCATCAGCACGACTTGAGACTAACCAATCAATTTTAATTAGGCGCTTCTGCCCTACATAACCATCAGATAGCATTTCTGCTAACAGTTGCCACGCTGGAACAAAGCGAAATTCAAAATCTAGGGTGGCAATTACTTGGTTAGTTAATGCCAGTTGGTACAATTCCTTTGCCTCAGCAGCGGAGAGGGCAGTTGGTTTTTCTAATAATAAATGCTTTCCAGCTTGCAGTACTGTCTTTGCCATTTCGTAATGCAGAAACGGTGGTGTTGAAATGCTGACTGCTGCGACTTCTGGCAAGGCAACAAGGTCTGTAATTTTGTCACAAGCTTGGGGAATATTATGGGTTTGGGCAATTACTTTCGCCTGATCTAAGTTCCGGTGATAAACAGCAACTACCTGTGTCCGGGGATGAGCTTGAAATCCGGGAATGTGGACTTTCTGACCAAATCCAGTTCCGATTACTGCTACACCAATAATCTGCTGATCTACTGATGTAGTGGTAGCTGAAGACTTAACTTGCGTGGAGGACGGCATAAATTAATTCTCTAAAATCTCCAATTGGGGAAATTGAACTAGCGCGACTCACGCTTCCTCAATCAGTTTCAGCTTGCTATCTACGAAGAATCAAGGCTATCAGACCAGCATTCTTCTTTAATTTGCCCATATCTAATTTGATTATGGGCGCTAGAGCCGCGACTTATTACCTTTAAGTTTGACTTGGCGATCGCCTTGCTTGACGGAATTCAGATGTAACTTTTCATGTATTTTACTTTTTACAAATTTTATAGCAGTCTATCCAAAAATAGAAACATTTGAAACTTAATGGAAACATTGAAACATTTTCTTGACACCAAAGTTTTGTGGGTGTGATACTTGAGGCAAATTTCTTAGAAGAAGTAGGTTTTCCAGTGAGGATTACTAAACATCGACAGAGAATCCTGGATGCACTTCAGGAATGGTTTTGCATCCCCAAAAAGGAACTAACCCTAGAAGAGTTATGTCAAGAACTCGGAATGCAACCACGTCAGAAAGCAACAGTTCAACGCTGGTTACAGACAATGCGAGGTATTGACGTGGAATGGGAAGATCACAGCGCCCGCAGCCTCCGCCTCCTTAACCCGGAACCGGAGGAACCCTCTTTACAGATATCCGTGACGGACACTCTTCGGTATCTGGCTTCTGGCGTGGTGCAGTGGGAAAAACTACCAAAAGAATTGCGACAAGTACCGGAAGCTCTCCGGCTAGGTATGTCCCGGATGTACCTAACATCTCTGCTGCGGGGAGAAGAAGCCCCAGAGAACCTACCCAAATTTTTTGACTGGGCGGAAAAATCAATTAATTCTTGGACACCAGCCCAAGAAATTAAATACCTTTCATCGGATCTACGCCTGATAGAGGACGGGGTAGTTTCGGATTTTGCTAGAGAATGAGAAGTTTTGGGCAATGATGTGGAAGCGCAGGTACAAGAGTCTGTCTTACGAGATGTACTGCAATATTGTCGGTCATACCAGTTGAAAGATGCCTATCGCGCCTTTCGACTACTGATTATCTCTAAACCCACTCTTCATTATTCAGAATATCGGAAACTACTATCTTCAGACGAACTCAGACCACTGCGCGAATTATTGTCGCGGCTAGAAATCTATGTCGATATGGTTAAGTTGGCAGAGGACAACGAAAAATATTACAACAGCAGCAGTCTCGGCTTGATAGTGGCAGCAGACAAGCTGGGAAAGCTAAACTATTAGAAATAGCGATCGCTTATAACCCAGAAATCGACTGCGACAAGCTAGCTCACTTTGTCCACAGTCTTAGAAGTCGTTGGCCCTACTTTGCAAATGATGTTTCCCTGCCGTTTCCTTTTCCGTTTGCAATCAAAGCTAAAGAATATGCTGTAAGTGCTA
>JBGTCQ010000116.1:0-19094 GCA_041748755.1 Chroococcidiopsidaceae cyanobacterium
TAATTCCCTCTAAGTGATCAGCCAAGTTGGTCACGGTGTAGTTGATGGGACTGCTCAATAGATACTGGCAGTAGTCGAGTTTGCTGAAGCTCATTCCTTTAGTTTATGAGTTGCCTCAGTTGCCCTTGCGTAAGTCCTGACAAATTTATATTTGTGGCTGGAATTGTCTGAACCATAGTTTTTCAAGCAGCTATACGAACTCTCCCTTAGCAACTATAATAACCTTCCCACCTACAAAAACTTCTATTTCAGCCTGATTTCTTTGCGCTTTCAGCAATAGCAAAGAAGGTCTACCAATTTCATAACCTTGTTCTACTCGCAAATTTATTTGCGCTTCACCGAAATATAAATACTCAACTAAATACCCAGCTAGACAACCATTAGCACTTCCAGTAGCGGGATCTTCCGGAACTCCGAAGTAATCAGCAAACACACGCACACTCAAGTTATTATCTGGATTATATGTCTCTGGACAGAAGACAAGGATAGATTTTGCTTGAGTATTACTAATTAATTCAAAGTATCTGTCGTTATTAACCTTAATTCGCTTTAGCGCTGCTTGGGTTTTTAAAGGAACAATAATAAACGGAACGCCAGTAGAAACTTCTTGAATCGGGAACCTAGAATCTATCTCATCTAGCTCTAAATTTAGGATTTGAGCGATCGCATCTGCTGCAAATACCTGATGGAAAGTAGGCGGCTTTTGCTGCATCCACAACCAGTCTACATACTTACCTGAGTAATGCAAAGTAACTGGTATTTGTCCAATTTTTAAGTTTAATACAATTGTCTTGACTAATTGCTGGATAATTTCTTGTTGCAATACATAAGCAGTTCCCAAGGTAGGATGGCCGGCAAACGGCAGTTCTTCTTTTGGCGTAAATATCCGCACATCATAACCACCATTCCTGACATCCTCAGAGATAATAAATGTCGTTTCTGAATAGTTCATCTCCTTGGCAATGCGCTGCATCTCGTTATCAGAAAGAGATTCAACATTAGTAAAGACTGCTAGCTGATTGCCTGTATACTTTTCTTCGGCAAATACATCGACAATATAAAACTTCATGACTCACCTAACCTGAACGCAGACAGCGGATCGCCTCTAAAAGACCTCTAGCTTTATTGAGTGTTTCTTCATATTCTTTCTCTGGGTCAGAATCGGCGACTAAACCTGCACCTGCTTGGACGCTAACAGTATTGTTGCGGACAACCATTGTGCGGATAGCGATCGCACTATTCAACTGACCTTCAAAATCGTAATACCCATAAGCACCCGAATAAGGACCGCGACGGCAGTTTTCCAACTCATAAATAATTTCCATCGCCCGGATTTTAGGTGCGCCGCTGACTGTACCAGCTGGAAAGCAAGCCTTGAGTAAATCCCATGCTGTTTTTCCTGTCGCCAAGAGTCCTACCACATTACTGACAATGTGCATTACATGAGAGTAACGCTCTATCAGCATCAATTCATCAACACTCACCGTACCGCTTTTGCAGACGCGACCAAGATCATTGCGACCTAAATCAACCAGCATCACATGTTCAGCAACTTCCTTGGGGTCTTTAAGCAAATCCTCAGCCAAAGCTGCATCTTCCTGTGGTGTCTTCCCCCGGCGACGTGTCCCAGCAATTGGGCGTACCGTTGCTACTGTACTACCAGTTGCATCGAGTTCAGCCTTGACCATCACTTCGGGGCTAGAACCGATAATTTGCCAATCATTGAATTGAAAGTAAGCCATGTAAGGCGAGGGATTAATTAGGCGTAGCGAACGGTAAAGGGCAAAAGGATCACCAGTATATTCAGTTGAGAGTCTTTGGGACACCACAACTTGAAAGATATCTCCAGCCTGGATATGTGCCTGTGCTTTTTGGACATTGGTACAGAATTGTGCTTGAGATGTGTTGCTGGTGTAATTTAATTCAGGGCTATTTCCAGCAGCTGGGGGAGTCCATTCTAAAACTGTGTGGCTAGATAAGGGTAACTGAAGCTTATCTACCATTTGAGTGACGCGATCGCAAGCTTGCTGGTACGCCTGCTTGATATCTTGGGAGTCACGCAAATCAGCATAAGTAATCGCCCAGATTTTGCGCTTCACCTGGTCAAAAATCAATAGCTGGTCTATCTGCATCCACAACCCGTCCGGCAAATCAGCTGCACCCTCTGCATGAATCGGCACACGCGGTTCAATCCAGCGAATTAACTCATATCCCCAAAACCCAAATAACCCGCCAATTCCCGGCGGCAGTTGGGGTAACTTAACAGGATTAAACGGTTGCAAGCAATATGCTAGTGCTGTAAAGGGGTCGCCCTCAAACACAACAGAGGAGCCATCACGCTGCATCTGCGTAGTGCGATTTCCCCTAGCCTCTAAAATCCACAGCGGATCGCAACCAAGCAGACTGTAGCGTCCCATCTTCTCCCCGCCTTCCACCGACTCCAACAAAAAGCTATAGGGCTGTCCAGCACAGACTTTATACCAGGCAGACACTGGCGTATCTAAATCTGCTACCCATTCCTGGTATACCGGAACAAAATTGCCCTGTTGAGCCAACTGTTGAAACTGGGAAAAATCTGGAAAAATCATAACCTTAGTCTAAGCGCTACTAGGCAACAGTCCTAAGAGGTTCTAAAAAATCAGCCTCGGCAGCAGGAGACAACCGAGACTGAACTTAGTGATGGCATTGCAGCACTATATACCGCCAAGCTCCTGCATCTAGTTAGGAGTCCCGCTCTTGCGAGTCGTAGTCGTAAGGATAAATACCGCTAAACTTCAACTTAGCAGGAGCGGGATTATCGCCAATATTGCGGTCTACGTAGCGGACTTTTGGCCGACCTGGATTCACTTTTTCTGGGAATACGCCATCTTTGGGATGCAGGTACTCAACTTCCCCGTTGGGATAAACTCGGTAGATTTTGTAGTCCGTAATTTTGAACTTCGTCCGCAGTTGTTGACCGCCCAAAGCAATGCAATATTCCTTACGAGCGAATTCCAGCATGTTTTTGCCTTGCTGCATGATCGCAGTGCCCGCAGTAGGCATTTCAAACGCTTGCTCCTTGGGGGATGTCCAAGTAATGACGTATTTTTCTTCCACAGCTGCCTTGGTCAGCAAGCCGCCAGTGCTACCACCGAATATGGGAGTTTGCCCAGAGAGTTCTTCTGCCATAATTATTGTTCTCTCAACGTTTTTAGGGCATCCTAACATCGCGATCGCGCTCCTACAGTGAGTATGTTAGGAACTGTTACAGTTCTTAGTCATTAGTCATTGGTCATTGGTCATTGGCGATCGGAATTGTGAAGTGAAACTGACTACCTTGGTCTTTGCCAGCTGACTCCGCCCAAATCTGACCGCCCCAGCCATTGACAATCTGGCGGCAAATCGCTAACCCTAGACCAGTGCCGCCTGCTGTGCGTCGTAGCGCTCCTTCTTCTTGATAGAACCGATCAAATACCACTTCTAAACGGTCTGGTTCAATGCCGCGTCCTGTGTCTGACACAGTAACTTCCACCATAGAAGCACCTTGGCGTTTAGCCTCAATCGTGATTTGTCCCTGG
The DNA here is from genome assembly GCA_041748755.1 of Chroococcidiopsidaceae cyanobacterium. Taxonomy (GTDB): domain Bacteria; phylum Cyanobacteriota; class Cyanobacteriia; order Cyanobacteriales; family Chroococcidiopsidaceae; genus JAHHHE01. Next base: position 3,558 of record JBGTCQ010000116.1, read on the forward strand.
GGAGGCGTAAATTTGCCAGCGTTGTCCAACAGTTTGGAGATTACCTCGGCGAGCCAATCGCCGTCGGCTCGAACTAAAGGCAGTTGTGGCACTTGGGTAATAATTTTGGGCAGTGCTTCATTCAAGGCGCGGGCGCGAATTCGGCTGAGGGCGAGATCAATACACTCTTGTAAGGGTAGGGATTCTGGATGCCATTCCACCCGACCACTTTCCAGGTTGGAAAGGGTGAGGAAATCTTGGACGAGTTTCCGCATCCGCTCAGAGTCAGCCAGGGCAGTTTGGAGCATCACTTGCTTTAGCTCTAGGGGCATATCGGGTTCTGTCGCCAGACTTTCCAGGCAAACTTGGATTGTGGAGAGTGGGGTACGGAGTTCATGACCAGTGATTGCGATTAAGTTGCTACGGGTACGATCAAGAGCTTCCAGCTGCTGGTTCAGTTCTGCTAAATTGGCGTAAGCTTCGGCTTGAATAATTGCTGCTCCAACCTGGGTAGCGATCGCTTCTACCAAAGCAAGTTCATCTGCCGCCCACTGATGCGGATTACTACCGCAGTGGTGTAATTCCACCATGCCCAACAACCGACCTTGATAAAATATCGGCACTACTAGCCAGGAACGAATGTCGAATTGGCGGGCGATCGCAGTAAGCACGGTAGAGTTGGTAATACGCTCTTCAATCTGAGTATCGGCAACGTAGACACTTTCCTGCTGTTGTAACGCTTCTTGAAACAAAGGATTATTTTGCAATGGCCAAGTTTGCCCTACCACAGATACAACAGATGTTAAAAATTCATGGCTGATTGTGGCATGCAAATCAGTTGCTCCAGCGCGGTAGATCAAGCACCTACAAGTAGAGAGCGCCTGTCCAAGTTCTTGTACTGCCACCTTAAGAATTTCCTGGGGATGTAGAGGTTGCCCCGTGTGGTTCCCCCGTCGGATAGCAGCGGTAATCGAGTTTACCAGACGCTCTTTGCGTTCTTGGGCAGCGATTGAACTGTAGGCTTTGAGCAATTTGTATTGACCGGCTTGGAGGTAAGTCACCAAACGCTCGATGAAGGGGTCAGGGTCAATGTTATCTGAGCCTAACTTTAACGTAGTAACCCTGCGGTCTACTGGTTGTGATAACGATGAACGTTTTGTTTGAGTTTTAGCATTCCGCTTTTGAGGGCGCGAGAGCCCAAAGCGGGAACGGGCAAGCTCAATTTTTGTTGCTAACTCTGGTCTGTAAATTAAAATCCGTTCCAGTAATAACTCAGCCGCTTTACAACTTACCTCCCGCGCTGAACTCCAAAACCCCTCAAATTGGCGGGCTGAATCTATTTCAATAGTTGCAGGCAGTTCTGCCAACGAATGCTTTTGATCTCGATTGATTGGGCGCTCTCGGCACACTATGCAACTAGTGTAGTGTTGAGCAACCACAACTAGATGCCATTCTTGACTCAAGGCATCTTTTTCTGGATCAAACGCTACAGTTTCAAAGTAGTCCGAGCAGTTAGTGAAATCAGTTTCCGGTGCTGCTAAAACATAAAGCTGATTGGTTTGTTGGGCAATCCGTCGATAACGATGAGCTTCTTGACGATAAAAGCGCTCACTTTGGAAGCTAGCAATCAGCAGAGGCTGTTCTGAAGAAAAAGCCAGCACTTGGTCTTCTATTGCATGAGACAGCGCCGTCAAGGAAGCCTTGAAATAGATTTGGGACCGTAGTTGAGGTAGATCCTGTAGCAGATCGCTCAGCACGGAAGTTGAAATACTCATGGCTGTTTTTCTCGATCGCTGCATCTGATTGTCCAGCCATTGATTCCGCCGTCATAACAAAATGTAACCTGCTTTTTTTCCACTCGTTTACTTGTGACTTCCACTTTAGCTTTGGTTAAGCCCTCTCCACTATTAGCTTTACCATTCACCCCAGGGACCAAGTTGCCCACAGGGAGAGGATAAAGTAGCTTGCCGGAGTCCCGAGAATAGCTTGCTCGAATTGAAAGTTCTCTATAAACTTATCCTACCGAAATAGTAATATCCAGTTTGACTGCCAATTGTTTAATTTAAAAGTGGGTGATGACAAGCGCCGCCACTTTTTTGGATATACGCTATGCATACACAAACTACAATTGCCCAAAGATTCGGCGATCCGCAAAAATCCCTCATATATTTACACCAGCGATCAAGTTATGATCTTTGGAAAATTTAATTTTTTCCTGAAAGAACTTGCACTGGCTGCATCCATCAAGTGGTATATCTGCTAAATAAAGATTGATGGCAGTGTTCTATCAAATTCAGCACAAAATGCTAAAGCTGGATTTTTAACGCCGATTACCTCCTATTCTTGCTTCTGCACACCTCCAAATGAAAATTGCTCAGATTGCCCCTTTGTGGGAGCGTGTTCCACCCTTTCGCTACGGCGGCATTGAACTAATTGTTAGCTTGCTTACAGATGAATTAGTTCGCCGCGGTCATCAAGTAACTTTACTTGCCTCTGGCGACTCAATTACCAAAGCAAATCTCAAGTTTGTGCATGATCAAGCTTTACGGCTTGACCCTAATATCAAAGAGCCAGGGCTGTACGAGCAAATGATGCTCTTTGAAGTCTACCAAAACGCACATCATTTCGATATAATTCATTCCCACATTGGCTGTGCGGCCCTTCCCTATGCCAATTTTGTCAAAACGCCGACTGTACACACAATGCACGGTATTTTTACACCTGATAACGAGAAAATGTTCCGGCGCTTTGCTTGGCAACCATATATCAGCATTAGCGAGGCGCAACGAGAACCCCGGTTAGGTTTGAACTACATCCATACGGTTTACAACGGTATCGACACAACTATTTATCCGTTCCAGCCAACACCAACGCAACCAGCTTACATGGTCTTTATTGGTCGGCTTTCCCCTGAAAAAGGACCACTGGAGGCAATCAAAATTGCTCGTGCCACTGGTTTACCCTTGAAAATGGCTGGCAAGATTGATGTCGTTGATCGAGATTTTTATCAGGAACAGCTAGAGCCACACATTGATGGGGAGCAGATTCAGTATCTGGGTGAAGTTTCTCATGAACAAAAAGTTCAGCTTTTAGGTGGAGCTATTGTTACTTTGTTCCCGATCACCTGGCGAGAGCCTTTTGGGCTGGTGATGATTGAGTCAATGGCCACAGGTACACCTGTGATTGGAATAGGACTCGGCTCCGTACCAGAAGTCATTGCACATGGAAAAACGGGTTTTGTTTGCCACTCCCTAGAAAAAATGATTGAAGCGATTCCAGCAGCAATTAAACTAGACCGTCAGACGTGTCGTGACTATATTTTCAGCCGCTTTAGTGCTCAGTCGATGACCGATGAGTATGAAAAAGCTTTCCAGATGGTCTTAAGTTGAGACTGTTGACCAAAATAGGGGTCAGAGGAAGAGAGAAGAAACTAGCCACGGTCTGTGGTAGAAAGCGAACGTATTTTACGCTGTGAGACAAGAAAAAAATTGGATGGAAGCCTGTGTGTTACTCGAACAAACAAGACATCCCTATTAAATCCTCTGATGAATGCGTCAAGGGGATTTCCCTGACCCCTCTTAATGCTAATTAAAGAACGTTTTCACGTCCAATATTGCAAAAACCAACAATTTGTACATATACTAAACTTATTAGAATAATTTATATACTTTTAGTTACTCAAATTAAGTAGAATCAAGTGGAAAGCTAAATGTTAGCAGAACTAACTGCAAAATCAAAATTAGGCAGTTATGTAATAAAGTTCTGTACGAGTAGATCTAGATATTTTAGTTTAAATTTTGAATTAAAAGCTTTTGACTAATTCGGATAAATATTTTTGCTGAATCTGGATTGTTAACAAGAACCTCTAGTTTGTCAAATTAGAGGCTGTAGATACCTGAAATAGTACAAACTGAGCTTACGGAAATCTTTGGCATGACAGCAGATGCGCTAATGACAGCGGATGGGCTTGAGTTGGATGGTAAAATCTTTGTCCCTGCGGAACAACTACCTATCCCGGAGTGGCCTAGTGTTTTGAGCGAAAGACCAGAGCCGACGCTCACAGTTAAAGATGACGATTTGTTTTTGGTGACAGACACGCTGGGTAATATTTCTGGCGGTTCAGTGGATGATCAAAAAGCCAGTATGGGGCTATTTTGCGGCGATACTCGGTTCTTGAGTCGGCTGGAGTTACAAATTGAAGGGCGATCGCCAGTGCTACTCAGTAGTACTGCTGACAAGGGATTTTTACTCTCGATTTTATGTACAAATCCCATGATTGAAGATCGCCTGCGACCAGATACCTTAGGGATAAGGCGGGAAATTGCTCTGGGAGGAGCGCTGTTTGAGGAGCTGGAAATTTCTAACTATAGTACAACTTCCGTCCGCTTTGAATTAAGTCTCAGCTTTGGCGCTGATTTTATCGACTTATTTGAAATTCGGGGCTTTCATCGGGAAAAACGGGGGAAACTATTACGCCTTGTTCGGGAAGCAGTGGGAGCAACCGAGCCAATGATCCTCGCCTATCAGGGTTTGGATGGGTTAGTAATGCAATCTCAAGTTCAGTTCCAACATCGCCAGCCGGACTTTTTCAAAGGTTACACGGCAGTTTGGCAGTTGGAGTTGGCTTCGCACGAAACCCAGAAGTTAGGTTATCGACTACAGATGTTAATCAATAACCAGCCCACTTCAACCGTTAGTGCTCCAGTAACTTTGGTGCAAGCTAAGGCAGCTGAGTTGTTGGAAGAGCAACATTGGCATCAACAAGTTACCCAGATTCGCTCGGACAAAGCGACGTTTAATCGAGTAATTGAACGCGCAGAGCAAGACTTGTATTTACTCCGCCAGTCTTTTGGCAACTTTGGCGAAAGCAAGGTGGTGTCAGCGGGTGTCCCGTGGTTTTCAACTTTGTTTGGGCGTGATGCGTTGATCACAGCTTCCCAAACACTAATGCTCAACCCGGCGATCGCTCAGGAAACACTAACCGTACTGGCCGCATACCAAGGTAAAACCGAGGATGAGTGGCGCGAAGAAGAACCGGGTAAGATATTACACGAGCTACGGCAGGGGGAAATGGCGCGTTGTCATGAAATTCCCCATACTCCTTACTATGGCACTATTGATGCCACTCCTCTGTGGCTGATGCTCTATGCAGAATACTATGCCTGGACTCATGACCGAGAAACATTAGAGCAACTGTGGTCTAATGCTCTGGCTGCAATGGATTGGGTTGATCGCAATATTGATAATACAGGCTATCTCAGCTACACTCGGAAATCGCCGCGCGGTCTGCTCAACCAGGGGTGGAAAGACTCTGGTGACTGTATCGTTAACAGCAAGGGACAGTTAGCGACAGGACCAATTGCTCTGTGTGAAGTGCAAGCGTATGTATATGCAGCGAAAGTGCGTCTTGCCGAAATAGCGCGGCTGAAAAAGCGGATTGATCTGGCAGATCGATGGCAAGAGGAAGCAAGAAGTCTCAAGGAGAATTTTAATCGAGACTTTTGGATGTCAGATCAAGATTTCTGCGCTCTGGCTTTGGATGGAGAGGGTAACCAAGTGGACAGTATTACGTCGAATCCAGGTCACTGTCTGCATTTAGGTATCTTTACACCTGAAAAAGCTTACAGTGTGGCAGAGCGGCTACGCGCACCGGATATGTTTAATGGTTGGGGTATTCGCACATTAAGTTGTTTGTCACCAGCTTACAATCCGATGGGCTATCACATTGGTTCAGTTTGGCCCCACGATAATGCGCTGATTGCAATGGGCTTGCGATCGCTTGGACTGATTGATCAAACCCTAGAAATCTCCCAAGGCATCCTCGATATGACTCGTCGCCAACCCTATCAACGACCACCCGAACTATTTTGTGGCTATGAGCAAACCGATGATAACGATCCAGTGCAGTATCCGGTTGCCTGCACTCCTCAAGCCTGGGCCACTGGCAGTATTTTCCAGTTGTTGCAAATGATGGTAAATTTGGTGCCTGATGCCCAGAACAACTGCCTACGAATTATTGATCCCACGCTGCCAGAGTCAATTAATCACCTCTCGCTGCATAACTTGCGAGTCGGCACTACCCTACTAGATCTAGAATTCGAGCGTTCTGGCAATACCACTGCTTGCCGTGTTGCCAAAAAACGAGGCAATCTCCGGGTTGTAATTGAAGCTTGAAGGAATTAGGACTAGAGGTAGGGGGCAGATTTTCCCCTATACCTCTACTCTGTGTTGTACCTTTGTAGATCTATTCAATTAATTTGGTAGTGAGAGTCAATAACTTCAACTTTTCAGTAAAATTTGGATAGATGCAGGATATAGCTAGCATTGAGCTTTTATAGTTGATTCAGGTAATTTGCAATGTCCTATACAAGGCAATGCACAACTTGATTTCAAGTATTTATATTCAGAGTATTTAATAATTTTTTGCAGCACAATTACAGAACAAATATGACACTGTTAAGTAGGTGGATTTAAACTTAAAATTATAAGCATTGAATTTACAATCATTCTTATTTTTGGCAATACCCTCAAACCTACCATTTGCTCCTTAATGTGCTTTTGACTACTATCATTTTTATACCTCCTGAAAGAAGCAAGGCTCTAGATTTGATTGTTAATTTAATTTTTATGACGTTTTGTATCGTTTTTGATCTTTTATTAAAAATATTCCTCTAGGTGTATATCTCAAGAGGAATGCTAGAAAGAGATTTTGTATTGTGCTATACACTCAGCAAAATAGGTTAGTTATGGACCAAGCCGGCTGGACTGTTATTGAAACCCAGTTTGATCGTTTTGAACTGCATCATAAAGAAACACTTTTTACACTAGGCAACGGCTACCTGGGAACGCGGGGTACCTTCGAGGAAGGCTATCCTGATGCAAGCCCAGCTACTTTCATCAACGGCGTGTATGACGATGTTGCCGTGATGCACACCGAACTAGTAAACTGCCCCGACTGGTTGCCACTGAAAATCGTGGTAGCGGGCGAGTACTTTAGCCTCGATCAAGGTGAGGTCCTAAGCTACCAGCGCCAGCTAAACTTACGGTGGGGTTTATTAAGCCGTGATGTTCTATGGCGCAGCCCATCAGGTTATACAATCAACATCCACTTCGAGCGGATGATTAGTATGGCTGACGATCATCTACTGGTGCTACGCTGCCAAGTTACACCTGTAGATTTTGCAGGTGTAATTGAGGTTGAGGCTAGCCTCAATGGTTACCCCAACAATCATGGTGTTAAGCACTGGGAATGGTTAAATCAGGGCGGAATAGATAACCAGGTTTGGATGCACCAGCGCTGCTGCCACACAGGAAGCGAACTAGGCATGGCAGCCATGCTAACGTGTTCAGATGCACAGATACAAGCGACAGGTACTCCTGGTAATCCAACTCTAACAACGACCTTTCAGGCACAACCTGGACAGACTGTGACTATAGAAAAGGTAGTTACTGTTTTTACATCACGGGATATCAATACACCAGTTGAGGCGGCGCAGGAGCGGCTAGTAAGTTTACCTAGCTACACAACTCTGCTAGCAGCTCACGGTTCTGTCTGGGATGAGTTGTGGCGGGACTGTGATGTGGTGATCGAGGGTGATCCTACCGCTCAGGTTGCTATCCGCTACAATTTATTTCAGTTGCTGAGTGCCGCGCCACGTCATGACGACCGGGTTAGCATCCCAGCCAAAACCCTCTCTGGATTCGCTTACCGAGGTCACGTCTTTTGGGACACGGAAATCTTTATTGTTCCTTTCCTCACCTTTACTCAACCTGATGTTGCTCGCAACTTACTGTCCTACCGCTACCACACTCTGGAAGGAGCAAGGCGCAAGGCTAGTGAATTGGGCTATGAGGGAGCGATGTTTGCTTGGGAAAGCGCCAGTACTGGCGACGAAGTTACTCCCCGCTGGGTATTTGGTGCAGATGGGGAACCAGTCCGGATCTGGTGCGGCGATATTGAACTCCACATCAATACTGACATAGCTTATGCCGTTTGGCAGTATTGGCAGGCAACAGGTGATGATAATTGGATGCAACGGCAGGGAGCTGAAATAATTCTGGACACAGCAGTTTTTTGGGGCAGTCGCGTCGAGTGGAATGTCGTTCGCAACTGTTATGAAATCCTCAATGTTATCGGTCCTGATGAAAACCACGAACAGGTAGACAACAATGCCTTCACCAACTGTATGGTTCAGTGGCACATTGAGACAGCTCTTTCGATTCTGGATTGGTTACGCGAATGTCATCCTGAACGGGCAGATGAACTAGAGCTGAAACTTAATTTACGACCACGTTTACAGCATTGGACTCATATTGTCCGCCATATGCTTGTACTTCACGATCCGGAAACTGGTCTAATTGAACAGTTTGAAGGTTTCTTTGACCTGGAAGACGTGAACTTGGCTGACTACAAAGGGCGTACTCAGTCCATGCAAGCTATCCTGGGGATTGAGAAAACTAACAAACGGCAGATTCTCAAGCAGCCGGATGTCTTAATGCTGCTGTATTTGCTGCGTGAGTCTGCTTTGACGCGCCTTTTACCTAGTGACAGCCGCCAGACGCTTCAAATAAACTGGGACTACTATAGTCCTCGCACTGACCACATCTACGGCTCCTCGTTAGGCCCAGCAATTCACGCTATCTTGGCTTGCCAACTGGACAAAAGTGCAGAGGCGTATGAACACTTTATGCGGGCGGCACTTGTAGACTTAAAAGACGTGCGGGGTAACGCTAATGAAGGAATTCATGCCGCTTCCACTGGTGGAGTATGGCAGGCAGTAGTCTTTGGTTTTGCTGGTGTGCGGCTGACTTCACTAGGGCCAATCGTAGAAAATCCACACCTACCGCCTAGCTGGACATGCCTGAAGTTCCGGCTGCATTGGCGTGACGAGTGTTACGAGTTTGCTCTATCAAAGACTGAAGTGATAATGAAGACTGACAACAGGACTGAAGAACTAGAACTGTATAGTGAAGTTCCTAAAGGTTCGTCTGATTCTGTACTGCCCATCCAAGGTGTAATTTTTGATCTAGATGGCGTGCTGACTGATACTTCAGAATTTCACTACCAAAGCTGGCAGCAGCTGGCTGACGAAGCAGGCATTCCTTTTGACAGGGAAGCGAGTGAGATGCTGCGGGGTTTGTCACGCCGCGATTCACTGCTACACCTGCTGGGTGAGAGGCAAGTTACAGAAGCAGAACTTCAAGAAATGATGGCACGCAAAAATGGCTATTATGAAAAACTCATTCAGAGTCTCAGCCCAGCTGACCTGCTACCAGGGGCTTATGAGTTATTGGATGAACTACAAACTGCTGGTATTAAAGTTGCGATCGCTTCATCTAGTAAAAATGCTCACGTTGTCTGCCAACGTTTGGGCATTGCTGATAAATTAGACGCGATCGCTGATGGTCACAGTGTTGAGTGCCATAAACCAGCCCCTGATATATTCCTGCACGCTGCAAAGCAACTAAGTTTAGAGCCACTACAATGCCTAGCAGTGGAAGATGCTGCCTCCGGCGTAGCAGCAGCCCTCACCGCCGGAATGTGGGTTATCGGGCTGGGACCAGTGGAACGAGTTGGTGCGGCTCACATCGTATATGAAAGCTTGGCAGGATTGCATTGGTCTAATCTGCTGGCAAAACTTAAGCAGACCCAGATGTTTGCTTGTACCATACCTATTGCTAGTTATCCTGGCAGGGGCTAAGGGAAATAAAAGCAAAAGGGGCTAGTTTTTACTCTAGTCCTTAATTTCTCGCCCCAACCGTATCTGCCCTACCTTTTGTGTATTAGATATCTTGCATCCATCCCAAAGCCTGAAGTCTAAGACCCAGATAAACATAGCCGCTTTGGGCTTCCTTCCCTAGCTCCTAATTGCCTTCAATTAATCAATCTTCGTCTTGGTCACCCCTATAGCCAGGGGATGATTTATAAAGGGCATCTAATTGTTCGCGGGCATCCTCAACATTGATTGAGCGCATGACTAGAAGCGGATCTCTAATCAGGTTGCCTTCTGTGTCTAATAACTCCGGATGCGGTACTGACTGGGATGAAGACGAAAAATATGGTCTAAGTGCTTGGTTTGACATTGGCGATCGCGTCATTGAATAACTGCGCTCTCGATCAACACTAAACATCACCAAATTCCGGATCAAGTTACTGACAGCTATCAGCGCCAGAATTGTAAAAGCAAGAATGTAAAGTAGTTGTAACATTATCCTATTCTCCAAGCCAGGCAGTTTAAAAAGGTTTTAGCAAGCGCATCAATTAATCAAACGCTCAATCTACTTAAGGAAGCGGTATATCTAATCAATTGTGGACTGGTGAGTATCTCAGATTGTATTGCTCCTACAGCCCTATATGCCATTTTCCTGCTGGTTAGATTTCTCTGAGCGGAATCGCATTGCCACCTTCCAGCATTCTGTCACTAGCTGATGCCACGGTCTTAACGTTGCCATATCAATCCCGACTTGGCCTCCTGTAGCCTCAAACAGCATTCGAGCAGTACTAACTTCCTGCTGTGCCTGTTTAACGCGCTCCAGTAACTCAGCTTGCTGCTTACTGCTAAGACAAGAAAGTTTCTCATTTTCCAAAAACGAGCGCGATCGCCCAAACCAATACTGAAAGTCTTCCAATAGTGGTTGCAATAAGGTTTTGAGTAAATCCGGCTCAGGCAGATTGGGGTTAAGCATGAATAATAAATATATTACTAACCTACCTATTAATATTAACGCTCTTAATCTTACTTAATACTTCCCTTAAGCAGTAAAAGAAGATAAAAGGTGAATCAACCCGATTAGTAAATTTCTAGACAGATTGATGGAGAGCGACAAGTTGTGATGTTATGGAGATGACGTAGCCTCAACCAACCCCAGCTGCTTTTAGGTGAGCCAATGAGTTTAGTAATTAATTTGAAATTTAATGAAAGTCCTTGAGGCACATCACCTCAGAAAGACTTACCAATATCAAGGTAAAGTCATTCAAGCCGTGCGCGACGTATCTCTTCAGATTGCAGCTAAAGAGGTGCTGGCTTTCTTAGGTCCCAATGGTGCAGGCAAGACAACAACGATCAAAATGATTGCGGGGCTAATTTTACCTGATGAGGGTGGAGTGAGAATTGCGGGACGAAACCCTCACCGCGACTCCCAAGCGCTACGAATGGTGGGTGCAGTGTTGGAAGGGAACCGTAACCTTTACTGGCGGCTGACTCCAGAGGAAAATTTAGAATACTTCGGCGTATTGCGAGGACTTTCTGGTTCAGTGGCGCGTCGGCGGGGTCAAGAGCTTTTAGAGCGGTTTGATCTGCATTCAAAACGCCGCACAACGGTTCAAACCCTTTCGCGGGGGATGCAACAGAAGCTAGCTTTAGCTGTAGCCTTAGTACACCAACCGCAACTGCTGCTTTTAGATGAGCCAACTTTAGGTCTAGATGTAGAAGCAACCGAGAGTGTAAAATCCCTAGTTCGAGAAATTGCTAGAGAGGGATGTGCAATTCTGCTCACTACCCATCAACTAAATATTGCCGAAGAACTTTCAGATCGAGTGGCAATTATTAACAAAGGTGAAATTATTGCCGAACAATCAACTAACGAGTTAATCCGGCAGTTTTCTGGTACAGCATACACTTTGGAGTTGGAAAATAATCTCGATCCAAGCCGAGCCAGTAGAATTGAGGCTTTAGGCGGCGTAGTAAATGCAAAAACTATTTATTTAAGACCAGAAACACTCTATCAGGTGTTTGACATCCTTAAGCCTCTGCCTCTAGTTCGGGTGGAAAAAGACCAAGCTAACCTGACTGAAATTTTCTTAAAGTTAATCCGAGCTAACAATGTTTGAGTTATTCTTAGCTGAGTTTAAACGCAGTTGGATTCAATTTATCCGCTACCCGACTGAAGCGATCGGCGGTATTTTTATTACTACGGCAGTTTTTTATGGACTATTTCTCAGCGCTCGCTACATTGCTGGTCCTAACTTACAGTTTGGCAATCGGTTGGATGCAATTATTGTCGGCTATGTACTCTGGACGTTAGTGATATTTATCATGACTGATATTGCTGGAACTCTGCAATACGAAGCCCAAACAGGAACTTTGGAACAAATTTTTCTTTCACCGTTTAGCGCCTCCAAAGTATTCTTGATCCGGGCTTTAGCTGGCTTGATGTTGCAGTTGATTCTACTTTTAAGCATTTTGCTGATCATCATTGTTTTAACAAGGAGTCAACTTTCATTTCCACCTAGTTTGCTGCTTCCTCTGCTAACAGTCCTGCTAGGTGCTTATGGTTTAGCATTTATGATGGGTTCTTTATCTTTGTTACTTAAACGAGTCCAGCAGTTGCTCGGCATTTTCCAGTTTGCTTTATTGTTTCTGCTAACTGTGCCGACTGAAACCTGGACTGGTCCCCTGCGGCTAGTAGGGCTGTTACTACCGATGATGCCGGGTGCAGGATTACTCCGTGACTTGATGGCACGAGGGCAGATGCTTGATCTAATTGCGTTTGCGATCGCCTTATGCAATGGGGTAGCTTATTTCACCTTGGGTCTTTTCTTGTTCCGCTGGGCTGAACGCGAAACCAAGCGGCAAGGCAGGCTTGGTGGATACTAAATAAGTTAATTATCTGGTGCAGACATCTATTTTGGCGGGGAGCATAGACTCGCTACGTCTAACGCTATGGTCACAGAATTCCGACAAAGTGCAGCAGCCCGCGACCGCTAACCAGTTCTATCAACAATGCAACACAGCCAATAATCATAGCAGTACGACCATTCCATACTTCAGCTGATGTAGTCAGACCCCACTGCCAACGCTCTTGCGGATACATTTTGATTTTTTTCTTTAGCTGCGTGACTTGAGACAATTTAAGGTTAGGAGAGTTCAGTGCTTCGACCGATAGCTCTGCTAAAGCTTCAATAAACAAAGGATGGGTATCGAGAGCGGGTACGCGGCGGAAGTTGTGAATACCTGAGTGTTCTGCTATTTCTCGATACTCAATATCAATTTCTTGCAGTGTTTCGATGTGTTCAGAGACAAAGCTGATAGGAACAACGAGTAAATCTTTTACGTCCTGTGCGCCTAACTCTTGAATCGCATCCTCGGTATAAGGTTGGAGCCATTCCACTGGTCCGACTCGGCTTTGGTAAGCTAAGGTATGCGGGTTTGGGCGATTCAGGGTTTGCATAATCAAGGCAGTGCACTCCTCAATTTCTTGTTGATAAGGATCACCTGCTTCTTCAACGTAGCTCCGGGGAACGCCGTGAGCGCTGAAGAAAATTTGCACAGAGTCGGGATTAGCAAATTGCTGGAGTTCTTGAGCAATCAATTCAGTCATAGCCTGGAGATAACGTGGCTGTTTGTACCAGGAGGGGATAACAGTGTATTCGATCTGCTCAAGTTTTGGGTCTTCAAGCCAGATTCTTTGGAGTAACCGGAAACTGGAACCACTAGTGCTGATCGAAAATTGCGGATACAGAGGTAGAATTACCAGCCGTTCAATGCGATCGCGTTTAATAGAAGCGATCGCTTCCTCGGTAAATGGATGCCAATAACGCATCCCTACATAAACTTGGGCAACTTGTCCCATTTGCAACAATTTTTCTTGGAGAGCTTGCGCTTGCGCTTCCGTAATGTGCCGTAAGGGAGAGCCGCCGCCAATTTGCCGATAGTTTTCTTGAGATGTCTTGGTTCGCCGCGTGGCAATAAACCAGGCTATGGGTTTTTGCAACCGAGTAAAGGGTATGCGGATAATTTCCGGATCGGAAAACAGGTTAAATAGAAAGGGACCAACGTCTTTTAGTTGGTCTGGTCCACCCAGATTAAGTAATAAAACCCCAACACGACCCATAGCAGTTACAGCGCCCTAGTCTTTTCAGCTTTGTTACTTAGTTTAACAATATATCTTTATTAAAAGTATTGGTTAACTCTCAGGAATTATGCAATGGCAACAATTTTAAGAGACTGGAGCTACCGCCATCAATGGTTATACAATGCGATCGCGCGTCTGGCTGCTCTGAGTGTAGGCGGAGAAGCACGATTCCGCCAGCTAGCTTTACAAGGTTTAACGATTCATCCAAAAACTAAGGTACTAGATTTATGTTGCGGTAGCGGTCAAGCAACTCAGTTACTGGTGCAATACTCACTCGATGTCACCGGGCTAGATGCTTCACCTTTGTCTTTGAAACGGGCGCAGCAAAATGTTCCTCAAGCTCAGTACATTGAAGCATTTGCAGAAAAGATACCGTTTGCTGACAATCAATTTGATTTAGTGCATACAAGCGTGGCACTCCATGAGATGGAATCGAGTCAGCTGCGACAGATTCTTAAAGAAGTATACCGGGTGCTGAAACCAGGTGGAGTGTTTGCACTGGTAGATTTTCATGCGCCTAGTAACTGGCTATTTTGGCCAGGAGTATCACTATTTTTGCTGCTATTTGAGACTGAGACAGCTTGGCAACTACTGAAAACTGATTTGGCTGAGTTGTTGGAGGATACAGGGTTTCAAGCGTGCGTCCCCACTTTAAAAGCAGGTGGTAGTTTGCAGGTGATTCAGGCGAAGAAATGAAAGTTTAGATGAGATTGAGGCAGGAAAAAGCCTAAAATAGGCTATTAGTTAGGTCAAGGAAACATGACAATGCTTGCTGGCTAAATTGACCTAGCTATGGAACTAGAGATTTACAAGATTATTGAGATGGAATACAGTGCTATACGACGAAAAAGTAGCGCTTACACTTAATTTTTTCAGAAAGAAGGAATGAAAGATGACGGAATCAAAAATCTTTGTTTTTGGAGATAGTCTCTCTGATACAGGAAACTCATTCAATTTTACAGGAGGTCTCATTCCTCCAGCCCCATTCTACTTTAATGGACGCTTCTCTAATGGAGAAGTGGCTGTTGAAATTCTGGCTTCTCAATTAGCCCCTACTTTCACGTTAGAGCCTGCCAATAACTTTGCTTTTGGAGGTGCAACGACTGGCCGAGGAAACTCTAATGAAGATGATCTCGGTGTGGACTTACCTGGTTTACGCGACCAAATTGATGCATTTGCTGTAGGGGTTGGGCCTGGGGGAGCTGACGAAAATGGGCTTTATATTGTTTGGGCAGGGCCAAATAACTTTTTAGATACTCTTGGCGGAACAACCGTCGCAGATCCAGCAGCACTCATCAGGCAGGGTGCACTTGATCTGACTTACGCCGCTACGACCTTAGAAAGCTTGGGCGCTGAAAATATCATCCTACCGAACATGATTAATCTTGGTCGATTACCGGTTAGTCAGAGCTTTCAAGTAGAAGCCACAGCTATTAGCAAAGCCTTTAACGCAGCAGTGGCTTTAAAACTGGGCAATCTGAATAATGATATCACTGAGGTCGATCTGTTCGCTACTGGAGAAGCAGTTGCAGCAAATCCGGCAAGTTTTGGTTTCTCCAACGTCACAGATCCTCTCCTACCACTGCAATTCAGTCCTACTCCTCCACCCAATCCCCAGGAATTTTTCTTCTGGGATCAGTTTCATCCAACGACTCAAGGTCATGCGGTCTTAGCCGACACGATTTATCAAACTCTCAAAGGTGA
>JBGTCQ010000117.1:0-20674 GCA_041748755.1 Chroococcidiopsidaceae cyanobacterium
TACTAGTACAGTATGATTTAGACGAAGACGGTAGTATTACCTTTGAAGAGTTAAAGGAAGCAGTTGAGAAAGCAAATAATTTAACCTAGCTGTAGCGAAGTAGCATAATAGCGAATTGGCTAATAGGTTATTTTTTACTAAGGGGCGTTGCCCCTGGCGCAGGCAAGCCGACCCTTCGGGTTGCGCGCCGGTGTGTCCCCATCTTCCTACGCTGCGCGTCCGTGCAGACGGGGTGAATACCCCTCCCCGCCGCTGCGGGCTTGCCTCCCCACCCTCGCCGGGAGGCAGGGGTTGATGTTCATCAACCCCACTTTCAAAGGAAGTCCCGGCTATGTCCCAAGCCTATTTCGCCCATGCGCGCAGCGTTGAGGAGGTCAAGACCCACTACCGCAACCTTGCCATGCAGCATCACCCCGATCGCGGTGGTGACGAAGAGACGATGAAGGAAATTAACCGCCAATATCATGAGGCGTTGAAACGCTGCGACGGTCAGACCCAAGCGGAAAGCGCCAGTGAGAAACCCTACCAATATAAGCCCGATGTTGAATGGGAATTGATGAATAAGCTGCTTGAACTGCTCAAGCTGCGTTCCCTCAACATCTCCCTGATCGGCTATTGGATTTGGGTTTCTGGTGACACTAAGACGAATAAGGATGCATTATGTACGCAAAATAACTGGGGATTCATTCATGACCAACTTAGTTAGTACCAGAATAAGACTGGATGGCGAACGACCGCCTTGTAGTTGAGTCTAATTAATTATTCCCCAGTCTAATTAACTATTTTTCAGTCTAATCAATTATTCCCCAGTCTAACTAACTATTCCCTTTTAACAATAAGTATCTATCACTCATTGTCTCAACCGCCCAGAGCGGATAATACTAGCAATCAACCATAGCCCCAGTAGACTAGCAGCAGCAAACAAAACACTGCTTAATAAAGACAATTCAGTAGTCTGCGTCTT
This sequence comes from Chroococcidiopsidaceae cyanobacterium, assembly GCA_041748755.1. Taxonomy (GTDB): domain Bacteria; phylum Cyanobacteriota; class Cyanobacteriia; order Cyanobacteriales; family Chroococcidiopsidaceae; genus JAHHHE01. The sequence goes on from JBGTCQ010000117.1 coordinate 965, forward strand.
TGTTGAAATCAACGCCGCACCCATAATTAGGGAACCAACCAAAATGCTAAAAGAAAGTCGGTTTGCAGAATCGTCCATTGTCCGACGCAAGCCGTCTAGACCTCGTAGCGAGATATTCCACTGTAAAGTTTCAGAGGTAACTCTGTCTAACAGCAATTCAATTTGACGCGGGGATTGTAAGGAAAGACTCTTGAGATCGAGGGCAGTTCTTAACAACGATTGCAGTGGATTAGCACCCAATAACTGTCGCCGAAACACATCCGTGAGCAATGGCTTGATTTCATCTAGGAGGTTAACCTCCGGGTTGAATTTACGAGTTACTCCCTCTAAGTTAGCCAGGGTTTTAGCATACAAACCCAAATTGCTAGGTAACCGGATTTTATTATTACGGGCGACTTGCAGCACTTCATAAAATATTTGACTGAAATTAATTTGAGACAAATTCAGGTTAAAATACTTGCGCAGCATCCGGTCATAGTCATTTTCCAACCGAGACAAAATTACGGGTTGACTAGACTCAGCTAGTTGCAGCGTTAATTGGGCGCAACGCTGACCATCTAAGTCAACGATCGCCAATAGCATTTCTGTCAAAATCTGCTGTGTACGCGGATCTAAGCGTCCCACCATCCCACAGTCCAGTAACGCTACCCGACCATCTTTGAGATAAAACAAATTGCCGGGATGGGGATCAGCATGAAAGAATCCATCAATGTACACCTGCTGAAAGAAAGCGCGGAATAGCAGCGATGTAATTTCTCCGCGCCTGACACTGGGGTCTTTGCCATTGACATCGCTGTGCAAATTTGCTGATAAAAGTGGTACACCGTCCAGCCACTCCATCACCATTAACTTTGGTGATGTCACTTCCCAAATAATCTCTGCCACAACCAACTGCTTAGAGTCAAACCAGCGACTGTCTGCTAAATTGCGCCGCAGCTGATCAGTGAAACCGGCTTCTCTGGTAAAGTCCAGTTCAGCTTGTAGCGCCGTGACAAATTCCTCTGCCAAAGAATCGATCTCGTAGCTCTGGCCAAACTCAGTACGAGCAACTAAAGCCGCTACGCCTCGAATCAAAGCAATATCCTGAGTAACAGTGGCATCAATGCCAGGGCGCTGTACCTTTACAGCAACTTCCCGACCATCCGCTAATGTGGCTTTATGAGTTTGGGCGATCGAGCCAGCGGCAACTGGAATCGGACTAAAAGAGGCAAACGTCTCTTCTAAAGGGCGTGTCAGTTGTTGTCTAATGAATACTTCAGTTTCTAGCCAGGGAACTGGTGGAACTTCGTCTTGGAGGGTTGACAGTTCCTCAATGTAGGCTGCTGGCAATATATCAGGACGGGTACTCATTAACTGTCCTAGTTTGACATACACGGGTCCCAAATCCACCAGAATATTACGCAAAACAGCTGGGGGGGGTAACTGCGGGTTATCAGCTTTGCCCCCAGTTAAAACCCGTCGCATATAGTCCGAGCCGTTGCGGAGGAAGACTTCGATTATTTCTCGCTGACGAGAAGTGGTTTGAGTTAAAAACACAGTAGGAAGTTAGAGAGTAGTTTTGAGTTTTGAGTTTTGAGTTTTGAGTTAGGAAGTAGTTATGTTACTTCTGACTTCTGACTGCACTCAGCAAAGTATGACGGTACATTTGACAGCATTGGGTTTCCTAGCTGTCATTTTAGGGTTGTTACTCTAGTTACAGCAAATCTGTATATTTTGGGTTATTTTGCAGGATTTTGAGTACCTGTTTGATTTCCTGAGTACGGTCTTTTTTGACAATTAAGGTGACATTGCGATCGCGCACAATTACAACATCCTCTAAACCAATAGTAACAATTACATCTTGCTCATCTGTAGCATAGAGAATTGCTCCTTGAGTATCTAAGCCCACATGAGTTGCCAATTCCACATTGACAGCATCGCCTTTAAGCAGACGTTCGATTGCATTCCAATCCCCTAAATCATCCCAACCAAAGTCTACTGGCAATACGTAAGCTAGCTTGGTTTTCTCCATCAAGGCATAATCAATGCTGGTTTTGGGCAACTGAGGATAAGCTGCTGCACCTTTTTCTTCTAGGGGAATGATAATTTCTGGTGCATGAATACGCAGTTCCTCTAAAACAACCCCAGCCCGAAAAATGAACATGCCACTATTCCAACTAAAGCGCCCAGTTGCTAAAAAGTTTTCAGCTGTTTGGCGATCAGGCTTTTCGGTGAAGCGGTTGACGCGGTAAGCGGGCAATCCTCCGAAAGTGCCAGTTTGTTCGCCTTGCTCAATGTAGCCGTAGCCAGTGGCTGGATAAGTGGGCTTTACCCCAAGAGTTGCGATCGCATCTTCACTTGAGGCTAGCTGTGTGGCAGCACGTAGAGTTTCTTGAAACCTTAGCTGGTTATCAATCCAAGGATCAGCTGGGAAAAAGCCAACTACTGTGTCCTCCCCATAACGCTTGGCAATTTCAAACGTACTCCAAGCCACTGCTGGGGCTGTATCGCGCCCTTCTGGTTCAGCTAATATGTTTTCTCGTGGCAGCTGTGGCAGTTGTTCTTGCACTCCCATCGCCAGCTGGCTAGATGTCACTACCCATAAATTCTCCCAACCACCGGAAAGCGGCAATAATCGCTCAGATGTTGCCTGTAAAAGGCTTTTACCGCTGCCATCCAAACTTAAAAACTGCTTAGGTCGATGCTTGCGGCTGAGGGGCCAAAAGCGTTCACCTTTACCACCAGCGAGAATCACAGGTATTAACGGACTATTCATGGTTACTCATCTCCAGATTGCTAGTGCTAAGAGTGTATGCTCTTTGTTAGTGGCAAGAATAACGACTTGAATTAACATAGCTTGTAAAATGCCGTTATTTGGGGAGAATAGCTGTGGTTAAAGGAGTAGAAACGCACAATTGGTTAGAACCTCAAACTAAGGCAAAGCTCAAGCGACTAAAAGATGTGAAACGGGATTTATTGTTCTTCCTTTATCGGGTATGGTTTCTGCTAAGAAAGAACAAATTGCTGTTTTGGGGCGGAGTGATAACCTCCTCGACTTTGCTAGGAGCGAGTTTAGCGCTGCTAACTCCCTTGTGGAGTAATCGCAATTCTTCAAATCAAGAACAATATTCTGGGATTTCTAAAACGCGATCGCCATTCGTCCCTTATCAGCTATCAAGAGCAGTCAATATTTTGGTAATGGGGATTGATCCCCTTTCCGGTGTCAGGAATACCTCACCGGAAATCTTTACTGGTTCTAGCGATACTATCCTGCTGTTGCAGCTAAACCCAAACGACAAAACTGTCAAGGTACTTTCGATTCCCAAGGATAGCCAAGTAGTAATTCCGGAAGTAGGGCTAGCCAAGATATCCCTTGCTAACTCTCTTGGTGGTTCATCCTTAGCGGCGCGGGTGGTTAGTCGTACTTTGAACAATGTGCCAATTGACCGCTATGTCCGCGTTACTACGAATGCGTTTCGGGAACTAGTGGATCAACTAGGTGGCGTAGAGGTGTTTGTGCCTCAGAGAATGTCATATCAAGACGCTACCCAAAAGCTGGAGATTGATTTAGCTCCGGGGTGGCAAACTCTCAATGGTTCCCAAGCAGAACAATTTGCCCGATTTCGTGATTCTTCGATTGGTGAGATTACACGGGTGCAGCGACAGCAATCACTGTTAAAGGCACTGCGCGATCGCCTCACTAGTTCCACTGTGCTGCCTCGTTTGCCCCAACTAAGCCACATGATGCAGAATTACGTTGACACGAACCTCAGCCTCGAAGAAATGCTAGCGCTAGTGAACTTCTGCGTCGGACTAAATCAGGAGAATTGGCACATGGTACTGTTACCTGGTAGTCTCAGCCCTTTCAGTGCAGATCCCAGCAGTTACTGGCTTGACTCCGCTTCTGAGCAAAACCGAATTATGGGTGAGTATTTTGGAGTAAGAGCAATTGGTGTTACCCAAAAAACGCAATCTTTTAATACGCTCAAAATTGCTGTCCAAAACGCCTCTGGTCAATCTAATTTAAGTCAGACCGTTGTTAACTATTTGAAAAGTCAAGGCTTTGACAATGTACATATAGTTTCAGATTGGCCAGGCATCCAGCGCCAAACTGAGATTATTGCCCAGCAAGGGAACGAGGACGCAGCAACAAACCTCAAGCAAATCTTAGGCTTGGGTAACATTGAATTTTCCTCCACGGGTGATTTAGAGTCTCACTTAACAATCCGTGTAGGTAAAGACTGGATTGAATCTTCAATAAGACAGATGGGCGATCGCTGGAACGTCACTGAATGAGCAATAAGTAGCTAGCAGTTATTATCGCCTCTCAAATCTCTGGTTCAATTCCGGCTGCTCTAAGTTGTGCGGCTAACCGTTCGGCTCTTTCCTCTAACCGTTCGGCTCTTTCCACTCCCCAAAGCAATAGTTCCCCGTTTTCATCCCACCACCTCAACCAATAACCTGTCCGATTTTCTCTGGTTCCTTGCCATCGCCCCAGAAACAAACTCATTTGGGCAATCCAGTAACGATTGTTGCCATCGGGGTTGTATAACTGATATCTCCCTGAACCATCCAGTTGATAAACTTCCAATTCCCCTGCATCTGGTTCAAAAATGACGTAGTTGGGAACCTTTAGGACTTGCTCATAAAAAAACCATTTACCTGGGGGGTAGGTGGGCTTGTTGGAATACTCGCCCCCTTCTGTATCAGAAAGAAATTCCATGACAATGACTGGAATGTCGCCCTGAAGTCGAGGTGTATAGCTGCGCTTGACTTCTTCCCTGGGAACTCGAATAAATGGTATGTATGCCCAGTCTGGGGCTTTTACAACCATTTTTTGATTCACAGTCACGCAGATCCCATAGTTGGTGGTACTCAGTGCATTTGCTGGGAGCTTTCCAGTATTTTCCAAGCTTTCAGTTAAAGCAGCAGCGAGAGACGGTTGATTAATGTTGTCCACTGGCTCATCGTCTAAAACAAAGTCATCCGGTAGCTTTTCCCAGGTAATCTCGTAATTGGTCGTACTGGCTAACATAATAGGTTACTCGTGTGGGCGATCGCGCTTTTAGAGAGATGCTTTAAGAATAGTTGCAAGTATAGTTTAGCGATGTTTTTTATAAATTAAATAAGCTTATTTTTAATAATATTAAAATATCAATACTATTACGTGGCTTGTTTTGGTCACTGATAACTACAAAAATCTACAAAATTTATCAGGAGGGTGACTTGCATTTAAATAAAAAACTTATTAAAACGTTTCTACTACGCTTGTTGGTCCTGATTTTAATTTTGCTCCTTGCTTGTTTGTGGATAATACTTACTCCCAAGCCAGCTTTAGCTCAAGCAAACACAATTAACTACAGCAATACACATCTGGAAGACCGCGACTTCTCTAAAGCCGATTTAGTCGGTGGGGTGTTTGTTGCAGCAGAAATGCGGGGGACAAACTTCAAAGAAGCTAACCTTAGCAATGCTATTCTCACTATGGGAGTTTTACTGAGAGCAAATCTTGAAGGAGCGAATCTCACAGGTGCTTTAGTTGACCGCGCAACTTTGGATGGTGCGAACCTAACTAATACGATTTTCCAAGAAGCCATCTTGACTCGCTCTAGATTGTACGATGCCAATATTACTGGCGCTGATTTTACTGATGCTTTAATTGACCGCTATCAAGTAACTCAACTGTGTGAGCGGGCAGATGGTGTAAATTCAGTAACTGGTGTTGAGACAAGAGAGAGTTTAGGCTGTAAGTAAGTTGATTGCGCCTCTTAATCTGGTCTTACTCCCAGTGAGGTCGTTTTCGTCTGATAAACATCTGCTTTTTTTGAACAATCAAATAGCCACAGTTAGGAAAAACTTGTAGTAAGCAGAACTTAGATGTCTTGGGCTGCACAATATTGAATGTAAACAGTAGCATAACCGAACCCAGGTCTACCGATGATTGTTTTCGCTGATACCCACATTCCCTTTCCGCGATCGCTAGTCTATGCCACCTACCGCGACAAGCTCGTCGAACTCATACCCTACTTGCCGAATGTGCAAAGAATCGAGGTCAAGTCGCGCCGTGAGGAGGGCGACTTCATTTACTTTGTAAACGAGTGGCACGGCGGAGGCGAGATTCCGGTCGTAGCACGCGCCATAATTAGCGAGGCGATGCTCTCATGGACTGATCTCGCCACCTGGAACGAGTCTGAGTTCACGAGCGAGTGGCATATCAAGACACATGCCTTTACTGAAGCTGTCCACTGTGCTGGTGTTCATCGCTTTAAAGAAGCCGACAACGGCACACTAATTGAGACTCGTGGCGAGCTAGCAATCAACACAAAGCAGATTAAGGGCGTACCACAGCTGCTTGCAGGCGCAGTGGGGCATACGGTTGAAGATTTTCTGAGCAAGAAGATTGGACCGAATCTACTACAGGTGAGCGAGGGGGTTCGTCACTACTTAGAGCAGCAGAAAAGGTAAGGCACGATTGGATTTAATCTTGCAGCGATCGCGTTGTAGATTCTTACAGGTTCATTAAAGCTGTAACCTGGGAATGGACTGGCTAAACACTACAAATCGGAAGAAGTTGAAACCTAGCTGCGATCGCATCGCAAAGAACTTGTAGTAGGCGGAACAAAGACAAAGCAAAAGTTTTCCGCTTGGGAAGAAGTAAAAATTCCCCAATGATTTGTAGTGCCTGGATTTCTGTCAAGAGTCTTCGCTGTTTCCAAACCAAATTTTGTACCTTGTGTCTCTTCCAAAAATACTTATATACAGCCAACAGGTCAACTGCCAAATGCAGTCTAATGCAGTCTTACAATGGGCTGGCACTTCCTACATCTCAACTGTTGTTGGTTGGAGCGCATGAGACTAATTGACCGTAGCCCAATAAGTATTCAGTTCTTTTACTAGGAGCAATATCAAAGCACTGCTGCATCTAGATCTTAGCTATCTATTAACAAGGTCAAGGCTACTTCAAGCGATACTTGACCAGCCGTATAGTTTACTTGCCTTGACCATTGGCAAATAAATTACCCAGGAATGTCCGTCAGATACATTAAAGGCTTTGACCAATATGTTAGTTCTATCAAAGATAAAAACTCTCCGGTGTGGTGGAGTCTGTCAGACCATGTGTATAGGCAGTTGTCCCTGGAGTCCATCGGAGCATTCAGAAAGTGCTCTATGAATATTCTCCTTGCTGCTAGTCCTATTAATCCCCTGCCCGATGGTCTATTAACTCTAGGTGAGCTTCTAGCAAGCCTAGTAGTAATTTATGTTGCCAGCAAAATCGGTGGCGAACTCGCCCTAAGGTTTAAGCAACCAGTAGTCATCGGGGAACTAATTGCTGGTCTAATCGTTGGAGTTTCAGGGTTGGGACTAGTCAACCCTGAGCAGCCGGTACTAGTTCTGCTAGCCCAAGTGGGTGTGACCTTACTCCTGTTTGAGGTTGGTCTGGAATCTGACCTCAAGAGCCTTTTCAAGGTTGGTCCTCAAGCTTTGGCAGTGGCCTTGGTAGGAATGCTTTTGCCCTTTGGCTTGGGCTACGGGGTGCTAAAGTTCGCTGGGGCTACAAACTTGGTTAGCGTTTTTGTTGGCGCTGCTACGACTGCAACCAGTATTGGTATCTCTGCCAAGGTTTTGACCGACTTGGGCTACCTGCAGCGGATTGAGGGCAAAATTATCTTAGGTGCAGCAGTCATTGATGACATCTTAGGAATAGTGCTGCTTACTGTAGTGTCTGGGATAGCAGGCGGGGTCACGCTTGAAGCTCTGGGGGTTCTACGAATTGTAGGCACCTCCATTGGGTTTCTAGTAGGCGCTATTGTTATTGGCAACTTAGCTGTGCCCTTCTTTTTGCGGCTAGTGCGGGCGTTGCGGACGCGGGGTGATTTGCTCACTGCTTCCTTAGTTTTTGCTTTTACCCTGGCTTTTATTGCGGAACAATTAGGGTCGGCGGCAATCATCGGAGCTTTTGCGGCAGGACTGGTGCTGGCGGCAACCGATAGGCGTCACGACTTGGAGGTACAACTGCGCCCAGTAACAGATTTTTTCCTACCTATATTTTTTATTACCGTAGGTGCTGGAATTAACCTAGCTCTGCTGGGAAACCAGCAGGCTCTGTTCCTGGCTACAGCCCTCACCCTGACTGCTATATTGGGCAAGTTGGTGTGCGGTTATGCGGCCTTTGGTACACAGGCTAATAAGCTTGCTATTGGAGCGGGGATGGTGCCTCGGGGTGAAGTGGGTTTGGTCTTTGCTAGTGTGGGCTTAGATACGGGTGTCCTCTCGGGAGGCAACCACACCGCTGTGGTAATCATGGTTATCCTGACGACATTTCTGGGTCCAGTGCTGCTCAGCCTGGTGCTGAAGTCTAAAAAGACCAAGAAGGGTGTACGGAAAACCTAAGTATTCTGCGCTTCACCAGTCTTTCTATAATGCTTTAACTACCAAACTATGTAGCTACTCGCTCCTTTGCTTTTATCTATAATCTATGGGGTGTTCATAGGTAACATCAGGCAAACCTAGCTGCTTTATTGGATGGTATTCGCCATTTTTTTAGTTCTGGTTGCGGTGACTGCTATAGGTAAGTATCAAGGCAATCTGCTGGTGAATACCATTTTGGGACAGCAGCCCAATTTAGAAGGGTAAAGAAGTGAGCCTGGGTTGGGCTGGGACTTGTTTTTGCCATTACCGCTATCGGTAAGCTGATACTCTAAGATTCGCTAACGCGATCGCACCGGAAAAACTGAACTCCCTTGGAAAGCAGGTATTGCAGCTTTACCGACCACAAACAACTATGAACCCTAACTCTTTAACCATCGTTCATAAGATGCTTTTGCTATTGGATGTGGAAGCTATAATTGGCACTTTCTGAAATACAATTACTTATCCCCTCAAAATTCCTTCCCAATTCATGTTCCAAGGATTCTTTCAAATTGCATTAACGCTACTTATTTTGGTAGCAATCACTCCCTTTTTTGGAAGATACATGGCGCGTGTCTTCATGGAACAAAAGACCCTACTTGACCCCGTAATGAACCCTGTAGACCGAACCATCTACGCCTTGGGGGGTGTTCATGCCAAAGAAGACATGACGGGTTGGAAGTATGCTCAGGCGGTACTATACAGCAATATCGTCATGGGTCTTCTGGTCTTTTTTATTATCATGAACCAAGGATGGCTGCCCCTAAATCCAACGAGTTTAGGTGCTCCCACCTGGGATACAGCGCTGCACACCACCATCTCATTCATCACCAATACTAACCAGCAGCATTATTCAGGTGAGACAACCTTGAGCTATGCCAGTCAGATACTGGCTCTTGCCTACCACATGTTTACCTCAGCTGGGACTGGTCTAGCAGTAGGGATTGCCTTTATTCGTGGCTTGACAGGCAGACCGCTGGGTAACTTCTACGTTGACCTAGTCCGTTCAATCACGCGGATTTTACTGCCGATTTCGATTGTAGGTGCTGTGTTGCTAATGATTGCGGGTATCCCAGAAACATTAGCAGGTCCCGCAACAATAACAACATTGGAGGGAGCAACTCAAGCGATCGCTCGTGGTCCCGTTGCCCACTACGAGATCATCAAGCAGCTGGGGGAGAACGGCGGCGGCTTTTTTGCGATCAACTCGGCTCACCCGTTTGAAAATCCCAACGGTGCCACTAATCTAATAGAAATATTAGCGATGATCTGTATCCCTGCTGCTTTGATCTACACCTACGGTTTGTTTGCGAGCAATACCAAGCAGTCTTGGCTACTGTTCTGGATGGTCTTCATTATCTTTGTCATTATACTTGGAATTACTGCCATTGGCGAATACCAAGGTAATCCCTTAGTTAATACTGTTCTAGGTGAGCAACAGCCGAATTTAGAAGGCAAAGAAGTCCGATTTGGCTGGGCACAATCGGCGCTGTGGGCAGTTACCACTACCGGCACAATGTGTGGAGCAATTAACAGTCTGCACGATTCTTTTATGCCTTCCGGTGGCTTCTCCACCTTGTTCAATATGTTCTTGCAAATTCTCTGGGGTGGTCAGGGAACTGGTACAGCATACTTATTCATTTACCTAATTCTGACAGTGTTTGTAACTGGCTTAATGGTAGGACGGACTCCAGAGTTTTTAGGGCGCAAAATTGAAAAGTGGGAAATTGTCCTCGCCAGCGTGGTGCTGCTTGTTCACCCAATTATGATTTTGATTCCCAGTGCAATTACTCTAGCCTTCCCTGATACTCTGTCAGGAATTAGCAATCCTGGCTTTCACGGCATCTCGCAAGTAGTCTATGAGTATGCCTCAGCTGCTGCTAACAACGGTTCCGGTTTTGAAGGGCTAGCTGATAGTCAACCTGCACCCACTGCGTTGTGGTGGAACTTGAGTACCTGTGTCAGCCTCTTGGGAGGACGCTACATCCCAATTATTGCTATCCTGCTTTTGGCTGAAAGTATGACTCACAAGCAACCAGTACCCGAAACTACTGGCACCTTAAGAACCGATTCGCTGCTATTTACTAGTGTCACAGCTGGGATCATTTTGATTCTAGGAGTGCTGACTTTCCTTCCTGTTCTAGCTTTGGGACCAATTGCCGAAGCCTTTCAAATCGCTAGCGGACAGTAGATTTATGGACTCTGCAAATCCTGACTCGCCTAAACCTCCTCGTCCTCAACCTGGCGGACCCCGCGACTCACGTAAACATACGCCGAAGGTAAACACTCAAGGGCTTTATCAAAGAGCTGTAAAAGAAGCTTTTGTGAAGCTCAACCCCAAGCAGCAACTCAAAAACCCAGTGATGTTTGTGGTTTGGGTTGGCACAATCATTACCGCCCTACTGACGATTGACCCGAATCTGTTTGGTCCACAAGGCGACAACCTGCGGCTTTTCAACGGCTTGATTACAGTAATTTTGTTTTTCACAGTTGTATTTGCCAATCTTGCCGAAGCTGTAGCTGAAGGGCGAGGTAAGGCGCAAGCCGATGCCTTGCGCTCAACTAAGTCAGAGACGATCGCCCGGAAACTTTTGCCCGATGGTTTAATTCAGGAAATATCTTCAACTGAACTGCGTCGAGGCGATCAGGTGAAAGTTATTGCTGGTGACATCATCCCAGCTGATGGGGAAGTGCTTGCGGGTGTCGCTTCGGTTGATGAATCCGCAATCACGGGAGAATCAGCACCAGTGCTAAAAGAAGCTGGTTCGGACGTTGCTAGTTCTGTTACGGGCGGTACGCGGATTCTCTCTGATGAACTTACTATCCGCATCACATCTGACCCAGGCAAAGGGTTTATTGACCGGATGATTGCCTTAGTAGAAGGGGCAGAACGCACCAAAACGCCGAACGAAATTGCGCTGACAGTATTACTAGCAGTTCTGACTCTAGTGTTTCTGTTCGTTGTGGCAACGCTTTCCCCGATCGCCAATTATGTAAATAGTCCAGTCAGCGTCGCAATTTTGATTGCTTTGTTGGTGGCGCTGATTCCGACGACAATTGGCGGATTGCTGAGTGCAATTGGGATTGCAGGCATGGATCGAGTAGCTCAGTTTAATGTCATTGCCACTTCTGGACGAGCAGTGGAGGCGTGTGGCGATATCAACACGCTGATTTTGGACAAAACTGGTACGATTACACTGGGCAACCGCTTGGCAGACGAGTTCATCCCAGTCAATGGTCACTCGATGCAGGATATTGCCAATGTAGCTCTGGCGGCGAGTGTGTTTGATGAGACACCAGAGGGAAAATCAATCGTTCGACTGGCGGAGAGTTTAGGCGCTCAAGTGAGTTTTGACCGTACTAAAGCTGAAGGAATTGAGTTTTCGGCAAAAACGCGCATGAGTGGCACAAACTTGCCAGATGGACGTGAGGTGCGTAAGGGAGCGGTGGATTCGATTAAAGGGTTTGTGCGTTCACGTAGTGTGGGCGAAGCGCATTCGCGCAACGGACACGATACGCCGGAACTTGATGCCGCTTACGAACGGGTTTCTCGACTAGGGGGTACACCTCTGGCTGTAGCTCAAAATGACGAACTCTACGGTGTCATCTATCTCAAAGATATTGTTAAACCTGGTATCAAAGAACGTTTTGACCAGTTGCGGCGCATGGGAGTGCGTACCATTATGCTGACTGGTGATAACCGGATTACCGCTTCTGTGATTGCCGCGGAAGCTGGGGTGGATGACTTTATTGCGGAAGCAACGCCAGAAGACAAAATCGAAGTAATTCAACAGGAACAAGCGCAAGGCAAACTGGTAGCAATGACTGGGGATGGTACTAATGATGCTCCAGCACTGGCACAGGCAAATGTCGGCGTGGCAATGAATACGGGTACCCAAGCGGCGAAAGAAGCAGCCAATATGGTTGATTTGGATTCTGATCCCACCAAGCTAATCGATATTGTTGCCATTGGTAAACAATTGCTAATTACGAGAGGGGCGCTGACTACCTTTTCGATCGCCAATGACATTGCCAAGTATTTCGCTATTATTCCAGCCATGTTTGCGGCAGCTGGAATTGGCAGCCTCAACATTATGGGTTTGGCGAGTGCTAATTCAGCAGTGTTGTCAGCGCTGATTTACAACGCTTTAATTATTCCGGCTTTGATTCCCCTAGCGCTGACGGGTGTGAAATTTAGGCCACTATCGGCGAATCAACTATTGCAACGCAACATCTTAATCTATGGATTGGGCGGTGTGGTTGCGCCGTTTATTGCGATTAAGGTGATTGACACTGCGTTAGCGAAGCTCGCCCCAGGCATCGCAGCGGTGGGATTGGCTTAATTAAGAACTATAAAGAGCGCACAAGCAACAGGAAAAAATGAAAAGAATTAATGTACTAGGCAGAATGCCGATGGAGGTAACTGAAGGGATTACTTTTGTGTGGCTTCAATCGCGTAGAGAACAGTTGCCACTCGCTATTTTTCTCGTACTGTGCCTGAATTTGGTAATTGCTCCAGCTGTTTATGCCGCTGCTGATGGAACGCTAGAACGTCGATATGCTTATGCGATCGGTGTACTCGGCTTGGTGACACTAGGACTTGTAGTTTACTTATTTGACGTTGTTTTTCGACCGGAGCGCTACTAATGTCTATTGTTCGAGACACTACCAGAGCAATTCGGATGACCCTGGTTCTCTGGGTACTGACAGCAATTATTTATCCTCTGCTAATGATTGTAGTAGGTCAAGCTTTCTTTCCTTACCAAGCTAACGGCAGCATAGTAGAAAATCTTCAAGGACAACCAGTGGGTTCGGCTTTGATTGGTCAAGCCTTCACATCTGACCGATATTTCAACAGTCGTCCTAGCACAGTTGAATATAGTCAAAACCCAGACGTTAAGGCAACAGGTGTATCCGGAGCTAGCAATCTCGCTCCCAGCAACCCAGATTTACTCAAGCGCATTCAAGAACAAGTAGTGAGGCTAGAACAGGACGGTATTCAACCCACTGCCGATCTGGTTTATACCTCTGGATCTGGCTTAGACCCGCATATTACAATAGATGCAGCCAATGCTCAAATCAATCGGGTGGCTAATGCTCGTGGCTTATTTACAGAGCAGATCGCTCCTTTAATTGCTGAACACACCGATGGTAGGTTTTTGGGGATTTTTGGTGAACCGGGAGTCAATGTTTTGAATTTAAATCGTGAACTTGATGTTTTGCAGGCTCCCCGTCAGTAAAATCAATAAGGTAAATGTTTTCAACTATAAACACTCATGATTACTCAGCGTGAGATTGCCAGCGATCCTAACGCTATGAAGGTAAGTGTTACTCCGCTTGCTGGAACTGCAATTCGTCCAGCGCGACGGGGCAAACATAAAATATTTATTGGCATGGCTCCTGGCGTAGGCAAAACCTTTCGGATGCTGGATGAAGCTCATGCACTCAAACGCGAAGGAATTGATGTAGTTATTGGGCTTTTAGAAACCCACGGACGTAAAGAGACGGCTCAAAAGGCAGTAGGGCTAGAGGTAATACCTCGTAAGGAAATTCCTCGCGGTGGCTTGACGCTGACTGAAATGGATACCGATGCTATTTTGGCGCGATCGCATCAGCTGGTATTAGTAGATGAACTGGCGCATACCAATGTCCCCGATTCGCCGCGAGAAAAACGCTACCAAGATGTGGAAATAATTTTGGCGGCAGGCATTGATGTCCACTCCACGATGAATATTCAGCATCTAGAGAGTCTCAATGACCTAGTAGCGCGGATTACTGGTGTGGTAGTGCGAGAACGTGTTCCTGATCGCCTGCTAGAAGAGGCGGATGAAGTGGTGGTGGTTGATGTTACCCCAGAAACTCTCCAAGAACGGTTAGTGGATGGCAAAATCTACGCACCGCAAAAAGTCCAAGAATCGCTGCAAAACTTTTTCCAACGTCGCAACTTAATTGCCTTGCGGGAACTGGCACTGCGGGAAGTAGCAGACAACGTTGAGGAAGATGCGATCGCCTGCACCCCAGGTGAGAAGTTATGTAATATTCACGAGCGGGTTTTAGTGTGCATATCTACCTATCCCAACTCTGTGCAACTGTTGCGTCGGGGAGCCCGCATTGCTGGCTACATGAATGCCCCTCTCTATGCTGTGTTTGTGCAAGATCCAGGTCGATTCCTTACCAAGGATGAAAGCCTGTATATTGAGACTTGTGAGCGGCTCTGTAAAGAATTTAGCGGTAAGTTCATTCGTGTCAAAAGCAATGATATAGCCACGGCGATCGCTGATGTAGCTAAGGAATACCACATTACCCAAATTGTGATCGGTGAAAGTCAGCGATCGCGTTGGAAGTTGCTCCTCCAAGGTTCCTTAACTCAAAAGTTGGTACGATTGCTGAAACACGTTGATTTGCATATCATGGCGACTGAGAAAGAAGCTGCACCCGCTCGTCTATCGGCTCCAGAAGCATGACTCGTGTAATTGGTTTAATCAGCGGCACGTCAGTTGATGGCATTGATGCTGCCTTAGTAGATATTAGCGGTACTGACTGGGATTTAAAAATAGAACTGATAACGGGAAAGACCTATCCCTACCCAGCTGACTTAAGAGAGCAGATATTGGCGGTTTGTGGTGGGGCAGCTGTTTCAATGGCTCAACTGGCAGAATTAGATGATGCGATCGCCTCTGCTTTTGCTAAAGCGGCTCAAAATATTCAAATTGGTTATACCCCAGCTGAGTTGATTAGCTCTCACGGTCAAACAATTTACCACCAACCACCAAGGCAATCAAAATTAAATCACTATTTATCACTCGGTTACAGCTTACAAGTAGGGCGTGGGGCTGCGATCACTCAAATAACGGGTATTCCTACTATAAATAATTTTCGAGCCGCCGATATTGCTGCTGGAGGTCAAGGTGCGCCTCTAGTGTCGAAAGTAGATGCTTATTTACTTAGTGATCCTCAAGAGTCTCGTTGTATTCAAAATATTGGTGGGATTGGTAACGTAAGTTATCTCCCGCCTCGGCGCAATCTCAATTGGACTGAGAAAATTCGCGGGTGGGACACGGGACCAGGAAATTCGCTTCTGGATCTAGCAGTGCAGCATTTAACTGACGGCGCGAAGACTTACGATGAAAACGGCAATTGGGCAGCAACGGGTACTCCCTGCGATAAATTAGTAGAACAATGGCTTAACCAAGACTTTTTTCAGCAACCACCACCTAAATCTACAGGTCGGGAATTATTCGGTTCTGAATATCTGCGCCAGTGTCTAGCAGATGCCGAACTATACCAGCTTAGCGCTGCTGATCTACTGGCGACTCTAACTGAATTAACTGTTGCTTCAATTGTCAAAGAATACAGTAATTTCTTACCTCAGTTACCTGAGCGCATACTGTTGTGTGGTGGAGGAAGTCGGAATCTCTACTTAAAACGGCGGTTACAAGTTTATCTAGAACCAGTACCAGTGTTAACCACTGATGAAGTTGGATTAAGTGCAGATTTTAAGGAAGCGATCGCCTTTGCAGTTTTGGCACACTGGCGTAATTTGGGTATTCCTGGTAATTTACCTCAAGTCACCGGAGCAAAAATAGAAGTTCTTCTAGGAGACATTCACTCATACAACCTTTGAGGAGCAGGAATTACGCAGTTCCACTGTTGACCAGCAAGCTTCCCAGCAGATATGACATTGATATGGCAGCCGCCCTATTAAACAAGCCGCTGCATACATCAATGCAGTACGTTTTACGAGTGGGATTTATCGCCAGCAAGATGTACCTCTGCTGCCCAACATTTTTGTACTCAAGACCTGTCGATAACAACAGGTTCTACAAACGCTTCTAACTGGTCAACCTCCTTCTATGACAGACACCAACATTGGTCGCTTAATTGCCAAGCGCTATCAGCTGCAAGAGTTAATTGGAACTGGATCAATGGGGCGGGTTTATCGTGCAAAGGACATTTTATTGGGAGGTGGACCTGTTGCTGTCAAGTTTCTTACCCTATCAATCTACAATCAAAGAATTCGAGTGCAGGAGCGCTTTGAGCGAGAAGCAAAAACAAGTGCTCTCCTCAGCCAAAACAGTATTCACATTGTCCGGGTGATGGATTACGGGGTGGACGAGAACCGCACCCCGTTCTACGTTATGGAATATTTACCCGGAAAAAGCCTTGGCGATGTCATCCACCTCCAACCTTTTGATTTAGCAAGATTTTTGAATATGGCGCGTCAAATCAGCTTGGGACTACAGTGTGCTCATCAGGGCATCCTGGTTGACGGCGAAATCTGCCCAATTATCCATCGGGATATTAAGCCTAGCAATATTGTGGTAATTCAAGACCCCAGTTTCGGCGAGTTGATCAAAATTCTGGACTTTGGGATTGCCAAGTTACTCCAGCCAGATAGTGCTAAGACTAACTGCTATTTGGGTACCTTAACTTATTCTTCTCCAGAACAGATGGAAGGTCAGGAACTCAATAACTGTTCTGACATTTACAGTCTGGGCGTAGTGATGTTTGAGATGTTAACAGGCAAGATCCCCCTACAAGCAAATACTGAATCTTTTGGTGGGTGGTACAAAGCGCATCACTTCCAAGCACCGCGCTCTTTTGCTTCAGCTAATCCCCGATTGAAATTACCGCAGGAGTTGGAGAATTTGGTGATGAGGTGTC
Organism: Chroococcidiopsidaceae cyanobacterium; assembly: GCA_041748755.1. Lineage (GTDB taxonomy): Bacteria > Cyanobacteriota > Cyanobacteriia > Cyanobacteriales > Chroococcidiopsidaceae > JAHHHE01. Next base: position 18,017 of record JBGTCQ010000117.1, read on the forward strand.
TCGCTAAAGCACCAGGCGATCGCCCGCAAAGTATCAGTGAAATCCTCCAAACTTTGGTATCCCTAGAGCAGTATTTGGGGGAAGCGATTACTAATTATCCGAACACACCTGAGGTTAAATCTGTTGAACCACAGACAGGTTCTGGACATGGGCTAACATTCTTTGAGGATGAATCCCAACTACCTTCCTGGCCTAAAAATAAACCGATTGCCGATATTGTCTTTCCCCATCCGATTCGGATTAACAACAATTTAACAACAGCGCTGTGGGTCATGTTACCGCAACAGGAAATTCAAAAGCGTCTGCAAAGCACACGTTACAATCAATTTTTATTTATAACCTCCCCTCATCCTATGATGTTGTGGATTACCGTCCTCCACACCTACGAATACGGTCCCAAGTGGTTTCCTTACTACCTGGATTTAAAAACACAACAAGGACAAGAAATAACACGAATGCTAGGAGAAACGAGGGGCTACCAAGTGTTATTATTTGCGCGCGAGGTACCTCAACGTGTTTGTGCAACTCTATTTTTAAACATCGCCCCTGCTCAAAGCAAACTACTGCAACAATGGGCTATTACTAGCCAGACGTTGGCTTCAAATGCCGAACCACAGTTCAGTAAAAGTTTGCTCAAGAACGAGTATGAGTTGCTCAAGCCCCAAATTTTAAAGAAACTGGAGGGGATCAATCCAAATTATTCACCTTTTCAGCTTAAATAGCTAAGCATTTGGATATCCTCAATGGCAATATTTATAATATTTCAGGATCTAAAGCACTGAAGTATAACAATAATAGTTGCAAATTATATTATTTTTTATCTTTAACTAGCTGATAAATAAACTGAATGTCTAGTTGACGGCCCAGAATCCCCAGCTCTTTTCCTCTCTAGAAACGAGCAAGAAACGGAGGTCGCCTACTGTGGCAATGTGGATATTACGAGGCCCAAGGACTCTGTTCCATACCCCAGTGATGCTTTAGAAGCTGTTTGTATGTTGCTTCGCGCATAACCATTTGTTGATACAGCTTGATCAAAAAGTCCTGAGCTTGTTCGTGGCTCATATGCTGAACCTGGGTTTCAAAGGAGCGGATGTTGAATTGCTGTTCGAGAGACAGTTCGATTGGTTGACTCATAGTTGACTCCAACAAAAGAGATAGTAACGGTTAGTAGCAGCTCCCAACAGATAGGAGCTTGAATGAAACCTGTAGTTTTCCTCCTGTATTAAAAAATATAACAATTGTTTGACAATCTGCCCTATTCCTAATTAGGTATCACTAAGGCACAAAAGAAGGAAACTTAGCCTTGAGAGTCCCCATCACAGGTTAGATGTATTTCTATCAAGTTACAGATAGTCAAAATGCTCAAACTGAACAAAAAGCTGAGTATATCTACTTAAGCAGTTTATAGACCAGTTTAGAGTGCTATGTAGGACTTGAAGTATTGCAAAACTATGGTTCTTTAAGAGGCAGTCGCACAGTAAACGTACTACCTCTGCCCAACAGACTTTGAACCTGAATACTACCATGATGGGACTGGGCGATCGCCTGAGCGATTGCCAGCCCCAATCCCGACCCACCTGTACCACGTGAGCGATCGCTATTCACGCGGTAGAAGCGTTCAAAAATCCGAGTTTGCTCCGACTGGGAAATACCAATGCCTGTATCTTGGATACTAATCAGTGCATGATGGTCGTTTTGGTCTAGGATGACAGTTACCCAACCGCCTGTAGGGGTGTATTGAATAGCATTGACAATTAAGTTAGAAACCAGGCGATAAAGCTGCTCTTCATGTCCCACAACATTCAATGGTTTATCCACCCTTACGTCAGCAGTCAACTCTACACCTGCGGCGTAGGCGAAGCCCGCCGTAGGCATCGCTAATGTTGCCAATTCCTCTACTAAATCGCTGACAATATCATGCAAGCAACACTGGGATCTCATCGGTAATGGTTGCCACTCCATGCGAGCCAGCAGCAGTAAGTCAGCAACTAGCTCACTCAGCCGCCGATTCTGACGGTCTATAGTGCATAAGATATCCTGCGTTTCTGGTGCAAATGAGTGCAGTCTCAACGCCGATTCAACGGTTGCTTGTGTAGCAGCTAAAGGTGTCCGCAACTCGTGGGCAGCATCAGAAGTAAACTGTTGGATCTGTCTATATGATTGGTAAATTGGTTGCATCGCCAACCCAGATAACCACCAACTAGAGCCGCCTACCAGAGTCATGGCAATTGGCAATCCTAGCAACAGAATCAACTTTACATTCACAAGGTAATCATCGATGTCTTTGAGACTTCGCCCCATCTGCATATATCCCCAAGCAAGATTATCCTGGGTATGCAGCACAAGGGAAATTTGGTGATAACGATTCCCTTCAGCGTCCTTCAGCGTTTGCCAAGTACCTTTTCCTGATGTTAGAGGCAACTTTTTAGGCTGAAAACCTGCCACAGCAATAATTCGTTCAGAACTGTCTAACAACCTTATGTAATAGTCGCCCTGGTGAATCGCTCCTAAGATGTGGCGTTTCTCCGTTTTCTCTGGCAAGAGTTGTTGAGTAGTTGGCTCTAAGCGTCCGGGTTGCTTTAGTGTATTTTCAATGCTGTCGTGTAGCGTTCCGGCAACAGACTCCAGCTCTCGATCTAAGGTCTGCCAGTGGGCGTG
>JBGTCQ010000118.1:0-21218 GCA_041748755.1 Chroococcidiopsidaceae cyanobacterium
TTCTATGCCAGAATTGCGCGACTCAATTGCTCAACACTACCATGAGCGGACTAAATACGACCCTGACACGATCGCTGCCAATAATCAAGGGTTGGACTGGGAGCGGCAGCCAGTGCCATTTAAGGAATACAAAATTGGCACTATTTTTGATTTAAAGCCCTATCTCAAAGAAGAACCAGTCTTGGCGGACGATTCAGCTAGCTGGTGGCAGCGGTTGTCACGGCTGCTATTTTGTAGCTATGGTCTAACAGCTAGAGTGCCGACAATGGGCAATCCGATGTATCTCCGCGCTGCACCCTCAGCGGGAGGCTTATACCCAGCTGAAGTATATTTGATTTCCCGTGGCACACCGCTTCTGAGCGCTGGACTGTATAACTACCAAACTCAAACCCATTCGTTAATTCATTTTTGGGAGAGTGAAGTTTGGCAAGCTATGCAAGCGGCTTGTTTCTGGCACCCTGTTTTAGAAAGTACCCAGCTTGCCCTTGTGACGACTGCTGTTTTTTATCGCTCGGCTTGGCGTTATCGCGATCGCGCGTATCGTCGCATTTTTTTGGATACGGGGCATCTCCTAGCTAATATTGAGTTAGCTGGCGCTCTGAATGACTACCGACCTCACTTAATTGGCGGCTTTGGAGATCAGGCGATAAACCAGCTGCTTTACCTTGATTCCGAGCAAGAAGGAGCGATCGCAGTAATTCCTTTGGCAGACTTGCTTGATGTTAAACAAAACTTGCCCCTCGCTCAAACTGCTTTACCCTCTACTACTCAGACTGACTATCCCAAAATTGCCGATGGTGAACTGCTAGGATATTGCCACCAAGCAACGCAAATTGAGCCAAGCACAATCAGCAAGGCAAATTTACCTGCGGTGATACCGCAACAATCTCTGGAAGATAAATACAACTTTCCCTTCTGTCTGAAGGTTCCTACCAATACATCCCCAATTGATTGGGGAGCAAATTTAGCAGAACTAGAAACTACTATTCTCAAGCGGCGTTCTACTCGCGCCTATAACGGTGATGATCTCAGTTTAGATGAACTGACAGCATTACTAGATTTCACTTATCAACCGCAGCACTACATCGACCAAGGTTTGGATGGAACACCGGACTATTTTGACTTAAATTTAATCGAGACTTTTATTGCTGTATCTGGGGTAACAGGACTGGAGGAGGGTTGCTACTACTACGCACCGAAAGCCCAAGAACTGCGGCAAATTCGCTTTAAAAACTTCCGGACAGAGTTGCACTTCCTCTGTTTGGGACAAGATTTAGGTCGAGATGCGGCAGCGGTGCTGTTCCACACAGCGGATCTCAAAACATCTGTGGCACAGTATGGCGATCGCGTTTACCGTTATCTGCACATGGATGCCGGACATCTGGGGCAAAGGCTAAATTTAGCCGCCATCCGCCTTGATTTAGGTGTAAGCGGTATCGGTGGCTTCTTTGATGACCAAGTGAATGAAGTTTTGGGTATCCCTGCTGATGAAGCAGTTTTGTACATCACTACACTGGGAAGACCAAGATAGTTTACCTCTACTTATTCTGCTAACTACTAACCATTAATTGCTACCTAAATGATTATTTCACATTAATTTTCTTTGTAGTGCATTTACTGATGTACTAGCGTTGAAAGTAAGTGAAATTTATATTAATGAGAGTACTGGATTAATATGAATTTCTTAAATAAAATTTTTATTGCTGTTACTGCTACTGTATTGATGTCTCCCGTACCTGCACTAGCAGAGTGGGTAGAAGTTGCTGGTACAAGGAGTGAAACATATTATGTTGATACAGATTCAATTGGTAAAAATAACGATGCAGTAGCATATTGGCAACGTGCTGATTCTTCAACATCTAATAGTAATGGAGCTACTATGCACCAAGCTCAAATAGGAGTGGATTGTACAACAGGAGAGTGGGTGCTATTACGTTCAATTGAATTTAATCGCAATGGCAGTCAAGTATCTGATATAAAAATTCCAGATAATAAAATGATATTACGAGAAAGTTATGTACCAGGAACTGTTGGCGCAGCTATACACAAGTTTGCGTGTCAGTATTAAAATCCAGTAACTAAGTATCACGTCGAAGGGCTAGCAGTCTAATAGTTAAGTGCAAAGTAATCGCACTTCATACCTATATCTAATCTGGGTTAATGCCCATTGCTTTCAGACGTTCTGTTAGTTGCTCTAATTGGGATACTGCCTGTTCAGCCCTTTGCTCTGCTTGCTCAGCCCGTTGTTCAGCCTGTTCAGCCCGTTGCTCTGCTTGTTCGGCACGTTGAGCAATTTCTACATAACTAGCAAATGGCTGTCCATCTGGGCGATAAATTTGCAATTCTTCCCCAGACATATCAAATCGAATTCCCAAGCTAGGACTGATCCAGTTATGTATCTGCTCAATTACAACTAAACCTGTCTCAGAACGGATTAAGCCTGTTAATTCAATGCCATCTGGGTCATAAATGTAATATTCCTCTACCCCATAACGCTCATAAAAGCGCAATTTTTCTACCATCTTCTTAACACGATTACCAGGCGAGAGGATTTCAAACACTACTTGCGGCGGCATATTATCCTCTTGCCACTGTTGGTACGAACCTCTGTCCCCTTTTGGTCTACCAAACGCCACGAGAATATCTGGTGCTAGCCTGATTTTAGGATCGCCTTCAACCGGATACCACAACAAGTCCCCTGCCACAAACACATTATCATCTTCCGCAAATAACCACTCTAGATTTTGTTGAATAACCACAATCCAGCGAAATTGCTTGGTATTATCTGCCATCGGCTGTCCATCGCTGCTGGGGTAAATAATGTTTTGCTTCGGAGGAGGCAGAGAAGTAATCATGGCTGTACTTCCGTTTAGACTAGGTAAATTCAGTGTATCGCTACTTACAAGCGGCTGTTTGTTTTTGAAATCAAAGTAATCAGATCAAGCTATTTTCCAATGCAAAAGCGGCTAAAAATTCTGTCAAGCACTGATTCTGTTACTTCTTCTCCAGTAATTTCTCCTAGTGCTTGAATTGCCCCTCTAAGGTCAATTGTCCAAAAATCAAGTGGCATCTGTTGGGCAATTGTCGCTTGTACCTGTTCAAGAGATGTTTTAGCCCGTGTCAATGCTGCTGCTTGCCGTTGGTTAATCGCCAAATCCATATCAGCCGCCTGTATGCCAGCTTGTACCGCCTCTAAAATGGCTTGCTCTAATGCTTCTATACCTTTGTTGTGGGCAGCAGCTGTGCGTACAATGTGGTTATTTTCACTGGGTAAAAGCAATTCATGAATTGCCCCAACAAGATCAATTTTATTGATGATTATAATCAAGGGACGGTGTTGCACCTGTTCGTAGATTTCCTGATCCGCCTCAGTCCAACCAGCTGAAGCGTCGATAGTTAGCAGCACTAAATCAGCTGCTTGAGCGCTATGAAGCGATCGCGCGACTCCTATTTTCTCCACCTGATCAGCTGTTGCTCGAATCCCAGCTGTATCTAGCACTTGCACTGGTATCCCACCAACAACTAGTTGCGATTCCACAACGTCGCGGGTAGTACCAGGTAAATCAGTAACAATTGCGCGATCGCACCGACTCCAAGCATTTAATAAACTCGATTTCCCCACATTCGGACGACCTACAATCGCCACTTTCAACCCAGTGCGTAGCAGTTCGCCTTTATCTGCTGTGGCGATAATTTCGCTAACTTCAGCTAATAATTCTGTAATTTGTGGTTTAATAACATTAAAATCCAACGGTGGCAAGTCTTCTTCAAAATCAATTCGAGCTTCGATTTCTGCCAGAATGTCCAAACAACTTGCCCGTAACTGGCGGATCGGCTGAGCTAATTTCCCTTGCAAACCAGCCAAAGCCGTTTGAGCCGCTTGGGGCGATCGCGCTCCCACTAAATCAGCAATACTTTCAGCTTGAGTTAGATCCAATCGCCCATTCAAGAACGCCCGCAGTGTAAACTCTCCGGGTTCGGCTAACCTGGCCCCCTGCTCTAAACACAGCTGCAATACTTGCTGTACTGCGATAATTCCCCCGTGGCAATGAAATTCCACCACATCTTCACGAGTGTAGGAGCGCGGAGCCTGCATAATTAACAGCAGCGCCTCATCAATTAGCTGTTGCGTCTGGGGATGGCGAATATAGCCGTAGAGTATCCGGTGAGTTTCCCAAATTTGACGGCCTGGAGCATGAAAGAGGCTGCGGGCGATTACCAGTGCTTCTTGTCCAGATAGACGCACAATTCCCACACTACCTTGTTGCGGGACAACAGCAGTGGCGATCGCGGCAATAGTTGTAGCTTGCACCAATGTCTTGAACCTATGTGCTACTAATGAACGCGAACACATTTGCCACAACAATACAGGTGCGGTTGCTTTACGCCAAACTGTGGTAATTTTATCATCAACATTGTGTTACGAGGATAGATTCTGCTAAAAAGAGAGGTTATCTTTATTTGTTTTTAGCTAGCGTAAGTTTCTAATTGGCAAAACTTGTGTACGAACAGCAATGAGAATGCTGTTTGCCAAATCTAGAAGCAGTGTGTCATGTGTAATCAACTTAAAATCTACTTGAACACCTGCTAAATTTTGCATCTTCTGCAATGAAAGCAAATTTGTTTGATTTGACTGTACTTGCGCAGCAACTGATACTTTAACTTCTAAGATCTCAAGTTGGTTGGCAGCATAAAAAAAATTACTAAATCTGTTGAATGTAGATTGATTTTAACAAAGCTGAACTTACGACTTTAGGTGTGGCGCTAAATAGAGAATAAGCAAATTTTGTTACTAAGCGCACAACTGCTGGAGGTTTAGGTTATGTACTATGATATCAGGCTAAAAAGAGCACAATTTCAGTTTCTAACTTTTGAAGTTCGCTCAATAAAGCTTGATAGCTATGGGACTCCCTCAAAAACAAGCCACTGCCTGATTCAGTTTAAGCTTTGTCCCTGTTGGTTTTGCAATGCGATGGAGGTAGATTCTTGTTTTTAAAACTCCACTTAAAATTTACCGAATAACATGCATTATAAAGATTGTGTTAAGTCAGTAGTAAAAACTTTGATCTTTCAAATGCTTGCGCTAGCATGAACGCAGCTTAAGTAAATCTAACGAGATTGAAATCCAAACCCAGTATATTTATTACAAATACTTTTCATAAAAAATACTAATGAATTAAAACAAAAAAAGTAAAGAAATTTACAAAATGCTTAGATAGTTTGTGTTGTGTATTTAAATGCTTTATGTTGTGTATAAAAAGTTTTTGGTAACAGCTTTACTTAAAGTAAAAAGTGTGGTTATCTAAAAAAGTAAATTTGTGATTCCACAGTTTTCAAACCAATATTAAACTTAGAATTTTACCAAAATGCCATTACTTAAATGAAATGTTGAATTGGCTATTTTGAACTGCATAAAGAACTATTTTTGTAGAACTTAGGATTACGTAAAATGTTTGGGCACGAAAGCATACCTGATCAATGTCTACCTAGAGGTAGCTGAGTTTTAAGTGTATCTGTATCTATCTGAATCACAACTAAAGTAAAAAAAGTTGAGTAGAAAATGAAAATGAAACAGAAAGGAATGACACTGTGGTTTACTGGTCTGAGTGGTGCAGGCAAGACTACTATCAGTCAGGCAGTAGAAAAAGAACTAATAGCACAAGGATACAAGGTTGAAGTCCTCGACGGTGACGTAGTGCGCGAGAACCTAACCAAGGGGTTGGGTTTTAGTAAAGCAGACCGCGATGAAAACGTCCGCCGTATTGGATTTGTAGCTCAACTACTCACCCGGAATGGAGTAATTGTGATTGTTTCCGCCATTTCCCCCTACCGTAATATTCGGGACGAGGTGCGAACTCGGATTGGAGACTTTGTTGAAGTCTATGTCAATGCACCATTGGCAGTCTGCGAAGAGCGGGACGTGAAGGGGCTGTATAAGAGGGCGCGATCAGGAGAAATTAAAACCTTTACAGGGATTTCTGACCCCTATGAGCCACCAATGAATCCGGAAGTGGAGTGCAGAACCGATCAGGAAACTTTACAAGAGAGCGTGTCAAAGGTCATGGTCCAGATTCAAGAACAAGTTCATATTAACGATCACGCCAAAGTATCTATATAAGCTAGTTAGATACCGCACACCAGATTGAATTTTTGATTTTTTGTAGGTCATGGGTTCCCTCCAATGACCTACTTTTCTTTTTACTCACATTTTGCCAGATCCTGATGTGAATTAAAAAAATCTATCTACTCTTCCAGGAAAAACAACAGTAGTGGATCTAAACGGATGTACCGAGAGGGCGGTCAATGAGTGCTGACTATTTTTCTTTAAACACCTCTGCTTGTAACTGGAGGTTTTCCAGTCTTCTATCAGATTTTTGCTTTGGAATGTATCAGTGCGGGCATTGAAGATTTTAGATTCCACTCCTAATCCAGCTAAAATTTATCAGCGCGCTATCCCAAATCCGTATCTTTCAAACACTGCTCTTGCTTGAGTACTAGACAAAAATTGCACAAAATCCCTAGCAGCAGCGATATTTCTGCTGTCTTTCAGTGCTGCGACTGGATAGAGAATCGAAGAATGTAGATTGGACGGTGCCGTCGCCCCCACCCTGATAGCGTTAGCTTGTTTAGCATCGGTTGTATAAACAATACCTGCTTCAACATTTCCGCTTTCAACGTAGCTCAAAACCTGACGCACATTGTTGCCATAAACGAGTTTCGATTTGAGCGAATCGAAAATTTTTAAATTTGTGAGGAGTTCCTTGGCATATTGTCCTGCGGGGACGCTCCTTGGTTCCGCGATCGCAATCCGCTGCACTTGAGCGCTGGCTAAGTTTCTGAAGCTTGTCAATGCTGGCGCATTTCTAGGTGTAATCAAGACAAGGCGATTAGTCAGCAGGGTTCTTCGAGTACCTGGAACCAGGAGTTTTTTTTGCTGCAAAGCATCCATTTGTTTAGCAGCGGCAGAGAAAAATACATCAACTGGCGCTCCCTGTTCAATCTGTTGCTGCAAGGCACCGGAAGCGCCAAAGTTATAAGTAATGTTGACGTTTGGTTTGCCCTTCTGGTAGATAGTCTTAATTTCTTGCAAAGCTTTGCTCAAACTAATGGCGGCAGATACGGTTAAGAGCGTCCGTTGTTGTGCCATCACTGAGGATATAGCCTGGATAGAACCACCGACGGCCAACACTAGTGCTGCTATGATCCAGGCAACAAAAGTAAGAATACGTCTTCTATTCATCAGGCTTACCTCTAAATTTTCAAATCCGCGACTGATTTTTTAGATTCAGTTAAAGCTTCCACCTATTGCTAGGATTGTACCAAAGATACTTCTGCCCCTTCTAGCATGGTAAGAGCGATCGCCTGATCAGCACCTATTCCAGTCATATCTGGTATCTAATCTGCTCCCATGTAGGATTCAAAGGTCTTCAATAGGGTTGCACCTATTATCAGGTAATTTTCAGAGAATTAACTGACCTTGCTGACAATGTGTAGACATGTAGTGGAACTTGTGCGTAAGACATCGCCTGCGATTGCCAGCGTACTCCTATTCTCCCCAAAACCTGCGCTAGATCAACTAAATTTAACGTAACTGTGGCACTCTGAAAACAGAAAAAATTGATATTTTCACGCTGAGAAAACTTGCCTTCAGTATTATGCAAACCTTGCCTACTTCAACTACTACCAAAATTGGCTCTAGTCAATCCACCGACACCACCATCCATCGTCGCCCAACCCGCTCCGTGAAAGTCGGCAACATCACCATCGGCGGCAGCTACCCTGTAGTGGTGCAATCGATGATCAACGAAGACACCCTGGATATAGATGGCTCAGTTGCTGCTATTCGTCGCCTGCACGAAATTGGCTGCGAGATTGTTCGTGTCACCGTACCGAGTATGGCTCACGCTAAAGCCTTGGCAGAAATTAAACAGAAATTGTTTCAGACTTACCAGCCAGTCCCCCTCGTTGCCGACGTGCATCACAACGGCATGAAGATTGCCCTAGAAGTTGCCAAGCACGTTGATAAAGTGCGGATTAATCCGGGGCTATATGTGTTTGAAAAGCAAAAAAGTACAGAATATACCCAAGCAGAATTTGTGGAAATTGGGGACAAGATCCGCGAAACCTTAGAACCACTCGTCGTTTCCCTCCGCGATCAAGGCAAAGCAATGCGAATTGGAGTCAATCACGGTTCCCTCGCTGAGCGAATGCTTTTTACTTACGGCGACACCCCAGAAGGAATGGTGGAATCAGCTTTGGAATTTATTCGTATCTGTGAATCCCTCGACTTCCACAACATAGTGATTTCGATGAAGGCATCGCGGGTACCAGTGATGTTAGCTGCTTATCGTCTCATGGCACAGCGTATGGAGCAGCTGGGCATGGCCTACCCCTTGCATTTGGGCGTGACAGAAGCTGGCGATGGAGAATATGGTCGGATTAAGTCCACTGCTGGGATTGCCACCCTGCTTGCTGACGGAATTGGCGATACTATCCGGGTATCACTTACAGAAGCGCCGGAAAAAGAAATTCCCGTCTGTTACAGCATTCTGCAAGCACTAGGTTTGCGGAAAACGATGGTGGAGTACGTCGCTTGTCCTTCCTGCGGTCGTACCTTGTTTAATTTAGAAGAAGTGCTGCATAAGGTGCGGGAAGCTACTATTCACCTTACTGGTCTAGATGTTGCCGTTATGGGTTGCATTGTCAATGGTCCTGGAGAAATGGCAGACGCTGACTATGGCTATGTTGGTAAACAGCCTGGTTATATTTCTCTGTATCGTGGTAGAGAAGAAATCAAAAAAGTACCTGAGTCGCAAGGAGTTGAGGAGTTAATCAACTTAATTAAGGCAGATGGTCGCTGGGTCGATCCATAAATGAGTAGAGAAAACTGGATAAAGTCTGTTTAAATGCACATTCTTCTAGAGTCTGCTCCTAAAGTTCTTCTATTCTTTACTTTTTAGCTTCTCTTGAAAGCCTGTGCTACATTGGGCCTACTTGTTATGTATCATTTTCTTCCGGCTCAGGTAGTCATTATGGTTATTACAAAACGTGGACTCGTTTTAGGTGCGACAGCGGTAACGCTGACTACAGTTGCTCTTACCAGTGTAGGTATTCACTCGCAAGGTCAGGCTTTCTTTCGTGAAAGCCCAAAAGAGCTGGTAGATGAAGTCTGGCAGATTATTGACCGCCAATACGTGGATGGCACCTTTAACCAGGCAGATTGGCAGGCTGTACGCAAACAGTATCTGAGTCGGTCTTACAACAGCAAAGAAGACGCTTACAAAGCGGTTCGGGAAATGCTGGAGAAGTTGGAAGATCCCTATACTCGATTTATGGATCCCGAAGAGTTTAAGAGTTTGCAAGTAGACACTTCCGGAGAACTTACCGGTATTGGCATCCAAATTGCTCAAGATGAGAAAACAAAGAAGCTGACTGTGATTGCGCCAATTGAGGATACACCAGCAGCGAAAGCTGGTCTCATTGCCAAAGACCTCATCCTCAAAATTGACGGTAAAAATACTGAGGGTATGGATGTCAATCAAGCAGTATCTCTGATCCGAGGACAGCCAGGGACCGAAGTGAAGCTCACAATTTCACGTAATGGTACCCAAAAGGATTATCAGATTAAACGCGCTCGGATTGAACTCCATCCGGTGCGCTACAGCTATCAAAATAGTCCAACGGGTGGCGTAGGCTATATTCGCTTGAACCAGTTCAGTGCCAATGCTGCTGCGGAAATGCGAGACGCAATCAAGGATTTAGAAAAGAAGCAGGTAGCTGGTTATATTCTGGATGTACGTTCTAACCCAGGCGGACTACTTTTCTCCAGTGTTGAAATTGCTCAAATGTGGCTCAATGACGGTACGATCGTTTCAACAGTTGATCGCCAAGGAAAAAAAGATATTGAAAAGTCTGACCGCCATGCATTGACAAATAAACCATTGGTGGTACTAGTGGATGGTGGTTCAGCTAGTGCTAGCGAGATCCTGGCTGGGGCATTACAGGACAATAATCGCGCTGTTTTGGTAGGGACAAAAACCTTTGGTAAGGGCTTAGTACAATCGGTGCGGGGACTGGGAGATGGCTCCGGACTAGCGGTGACGATCGCCAAGTACTTTACCCCCAGTGGTCGTGATATTAATAAGTCAGGAATTGCTCCAGATGTGCGGCTGGAACTATCAGATACCCAAAAAGAAGCCCTAGTGCGCGATCGCACGAAAATTGGCACAGCAACAGACCCGCAATACGCTAAAGCCTTAGCAGTCTTGAATCAAGAGATTGCCAGTAAGCGTAGCCCTAGAGCAGAATCAGTGCGGTGATTGGGTCCAAAACAAAACTACTCCCTAAATTGGTTGGCACTTGCCAGCGCGAATTAATCCGACGCGACGGGCGAGTGCTTCATCTTGAGAGGAAAATGGTCCCCACTGCTCTGTAATCTCTGAATTATCGTCTCCACCTAATTTATTGCTGGGGACGATTTTACAGTTACCAGCGGTAAGCTTGACAATATACCAAGATTGTGAGTCATTCATAACCAAGATAAAAATTAGTTCAATAAAGAGGAAATTTTAAGGCTTTGGGGTTGCCTCCGGCTGGATGAGGAGCGATGTTCCCCCTTGTCCAGAACCAAGGACCATAATCTTAGAATTGGGAGATTGAGCCAGTTTCTCGGTGGCTTCTATTGCCCTTAATTGCAGTACCTGGTTGGTGAGTCCTTGGGCAATAGTCCTTTGGAAATCAGCTAGACCTCGCGCTTCGATGCGCTTACGTTCTGCTTCTTGGCGCTCTTTTTCCAAAACGAATTTCATCTGCTGGTTTTGTTGTTCTGCCTTTAGTTTCTCCTGAATTGCTGCTTGTAGCTGATCGGGCATTTTGATATTTCTCAACAGGGCTTCTTCAACGACGAAACCCAAGGGAGGTAATTGCTGGCTGAGCTGTTCGTTCAGTTGCCGAGCTATCTCTTGGCGCTTGGTAGAGTAAATAGCGGTAGCTGGGTAGTTTGCCGTAATGGCGCGGATGGTAGAGCGGAATCGAGAAACCACTAGTTCTGTTGCGTCAGTCCCAATTGTTCTATACACTTGGGCTGCTTGCTGCGGATCGAGCTTATATTAAAGACTAACATCGAGATTGAGACTCAGCCCTTCTTGGGATGTTGCGTCTACGTTTTCTTTCACATCCTGAAGCCGAGTGGAAAAATTAACGACTTTAGTAAATGGATTCACTAAGTTGATCCCCGGATTGAGAGTGCGTTGGGAAACTTGACCAAACAAGTCTAAGACTCCGATATTTCCTGCCGGAACAACCACTAAAAGTCTAGAAATGGAGGCGATCGCGGCGAGCGTGCCAATCAAAAAGCTAATGGCGCGGACTGCCGAGCGATTTCGTTCACTGGGGATTTTTTCAGTGTTGAGATAAATCAGAATTGCAATCAGGCTTGTCAGAAGCGAGACTATGAAGTTCATTATATTTAAATCCTGGCTAGCGTCGATGCAATCTAATACTCAATCAATCCTCAATTAATCAAAACAGTAGATCCACTTACTTAAGGTTGGGTAGTCAAATAAGGCATTGGCCAGCCAATGCCCTACTAAAAGGTACAGACTTTAACTTTAGCGATCGCCGTTGCCCTTGCCGTTGCCATTAGTGGCGCGGACTCGTTCGGCAAGTTTGTCTGGCACTTCCTGAAGATGGTCGTACTGCCACTGGAATGAGCCAACACCTAGCGTGAGCGATCGCAGTTCCACAATAAAGTTTTGCATCTCAGCTTGGGGTAAGTATGCCGTAACTTTGTCCCAGCCAGTCCAATCACCTCTACCTTCATAGCCCAAAATTTGCCCTCTGCGGCCGCTGACTAGTTGCAGCACTTTAGATGTAAATTCGCTTGGTGTCATTACTTCAAGATGCGTAATTGGTTCGAGCAGCGTGGGTTCACATTGAGATATTCCGGTTTGCATAGCAATTCGTGCAGCTTGCTTAAATGCTTGTTCGGAACTATCAACTGTATGGTAGGAACCATTAGTCAGCGTCACAGCTACATCGACAATGGGGAAGCCCAGCGGTCCGTGTGCCAGAAACTCTCGCACGCCCATCTCCACGCCAGGAATATACTGCTTCGGCACTACGCCGCCGACAATTGTATCTCTAAAGTTAAATCCCTGTCCGCGTGGCAACGGTTTGATTTCTAGATAAACATCCCCGAACTGTCCATGACCGCCGCTTTGGTGCTTATAGCGCCCGTGGATCGACGAGATAGATTTACGAATCGTTTCTTTGTAAGGCACTTGCGGTGGGTGAGTCGTCATCGGCAGGTTATATTTGCGCCGCAGTCGGTCTAGGGCAACTTGGAGATGAATTTCGCCTTGACCCCACAGAATAACTTCGTGAGTGTCGCCGTGTTGTTCCCAAGCTAGTGATGGGTCTTCTTCCAGGAGTTTGGCAATGGCGCTACTGAGCTTAACTTCATCGTTGCGCTTTTCCGGTGCGATCGCCAGAGCATACACAGGTGCTATGTGTTCCGCTTTGGGTAATTCTGCTGCCAGCTGCCCATTTGACGAGAGTGTATCGCCTGTTTTGATACCCTCTAAACGGTTCAGCGCCACAATTTCACCACTCAGCGCTTCATGCAACTGCTGTTGTTGCTGCCCCATCAACCGATAAAGACCACCAGCACGAACTCCATTTAAGACAATTCCGTCAGTCAATTTGCCCTGCCAGACTCGCACCAGCGATATTTTTCCACCTTGCGAAGTGAAATAAGTCTTCAGCACTTGAGCCAAGGGTGTATCAGCATGAAGGACAATTCCCCGACGTTCTGCTGTGGTTTCTGGTTCTGGGGCTTCCTGTAGCAGCGCATCTAAAAGATGCCGTACTCCATAGTCATGTTCCGCAACACCAAACAAGACAGGCACGACTAAATCTGCTTTTAATTCCAGCTTTAAGTCTTGGAGGATTTCTTCTTGAGGCGGGTTGATTTCTTCTAAAAGTTCTTCCAGCAGGTGATCGTCAAAGTTCGCCAACTCTTCCAGCATTTCTGCCCGTGCCGTTTGCTCTTGTTCTTTGAGTGCTTCTGGGAACGGAATCTGATCGGCGGCAGCACCTGGATGGTATTGATACGCTTGCTCACTTACAAGATCAATAAATCCGGTAACTTCACCGTTTTGAACAATAGGATATTGGTGCGGTACTAAGGGACGGCTAGAGACTGACTTCAGGGCGTGTAGCACGTCCATAAAGTTGTTATTCGCCCGATCCATTTTGTTGATAAAGACTAGATGGGGAATCTCCCAATCGTCGAGAAATTTAAATAGGGGAGCGAGAGTCAGGACGCGATCGCTGTTTGGTTCGCAGACAACAACAGCTGCATCCACTCCCATCAGGGCATTATAGGTTTCTTGGGCAAATTCCACCGAGCCAGGACAGTCGAGAAATGTGAAGCAAATACCGTTATACTCCATGCTGGCTGCGGATACTTCCACACTCATGTGGCGATCGCGGGACTCTGTAGCATTATCTCCTACTGTGTTGCCATCTTTGACACTGCCTTTACGAGAAATTGCCTCAGTGACGAACAATAAACTTTCGAGTAATATAGTTTTGCCACTTAAATAGGGTCCGACAATGGCGACATTGCGTGAACCCAATCTCACTTCGTTCATACAACCTCCTAACGGTTTTCCTTTAAAGGAACCGCATTTTTTTGAGTTTGCAAAGGATAATATTGATCTGTAGAGAATTATCCCCTCTTTAATCTGAGGTTATCCTGTCTTTAATCACAGTAATAAAAATTGTAGTGTCTTGTAAGATTTAGTTAAATAAATATGAACTAAATCAAATATTTATGCCAAATTTATAACTTTTATCAAGACTAAAGAGTCCAACTCGTTACTTTGTTGAGTGGTGGGTAAAGTTGCAGTGTATGGTTTTGTAAACAAGCGATGCAAGTACCGCTTTTAAAATGGCACATATCAAGATGTGTCATAGCTCTGATATTGGTAGGTGGAAGCATCAGTCCTGTAGTAGCAAGGCAAGCAACAGAACATTCAACGATCGCCCAACTGCTGCTAACGGCACAAGCCCAGCAAAGTAGTCAAACCGCCGCAGACTTTGTAAATCAAGGGTTACAGTTAATTCAGCAGGGAAAAATCCAGGATGCGATCGCGGCGTTTCAAAAAGCAACTCAACTAGATGCTAAATTAGCACCCGCGCATTACAACTTGGGGCTGGCTTTACGTCAGAGTGGGCAATTACAGCCAGCAGCCGATGCGTTTTACCAAGCGACACAATCAGACCCAAAATTTGCCTTAGCTTATGCCAATTTAGGGGCGGCATTGTTAGAAGGCAACAATCCGGATCTGGCGGAGGATTACTTACAACAAGCACTAAAACTTGACTCAAAGCTGGGGCTGGCTCACTATAACTTAGGACTGGTAAAGGAGCAGCAGCAAGAATGGGAGAGTGCGATCGCATCCTACGAAAAAGCAATGAAATATAGCTCTACGCCAGAACCTGCTTACCATTTAGGACTGATATATTTGCAACAAGACAAAGTTAATCGGGCAACAGATGCATTCCGTAAAGCGCTTAAAATTAATCCCAATTACCCAGAAGCGTATTATAGTTTAGGATCAATTTTGTTTAATAAAGGCAAGCTGCAAGAAGCACTAGAAGCTTTCCGTAAATCAGCCCAGTCAAACTCTAACTATGCGAATGCTTACTATGGTGCGGGGTTAGTATTTATGCGGCTACGGCAGTATGCAGACGCGCAACAAGTGTTGCAATCTGCCAAAGATTTGTACATTGCTCAAGGTAATAACCAGTGGGCGGCGAATGCAGATCAGTTGTTGCAACAAGCTAAGAACGAGTCTTATGGAGATCCCCCAAACCCCCGTCAAGAAGGGTAGGGCTGATTCATTCTATCGAGAGAAATAGTAACCTTGAAGAGAGGAATGTTTCTGGTAGAGAATGACCCTAAGCGAAGCGTTACAAGCCTTAGCTGACCATTGCCGAGGGGGCAGGCACTCGTTATTCCTTGTGGGTGTTCTTAAGTTCTTGATCATCGAATGAATCAGCCCTGCACTTTTTAAGGGAGCTAGGGAGGATCGAAGTTTAAGGCTCTCGGTGCGTAACTCAAAACTATTAAAATTCAGCCCGAATTGTAAAAGCGTAGTCTCCTCCTGGTTCCAGCTGGTAATCTCGTTGCTCCAAAAAGCGACCAAGTGGCTCTTTAATTAATGCCCGACCTTGGGAAGGTTTAACGGACAGTTCACCACGTCGAAAACACCATTGGAACTGCCACTCAAATTCAGCCGCTCTCACTTCCCCCGCAAGGAAGCCTTGTTGCCAGGATTGTTGTGTAATCCGGACATAGGCAATAGTTTCTGGCAAACGCTTACGACTCACAATTCCTGCTACTGATGCTGCTCCAAATAACTAATTCCAATTTTGACTAAAAAGTATTACTAACAATAAAGACACCAGAGACATAGATTTGCAACAGCTAGTCTTTTGGCAGGTTGCCTTCAATTGTAAATGGTGAGGGAACCAACCCTTCTCTCCCCTTGTCTTTTGCTCCTTTTTAGTGACTAGGATCGAAGAGGCATAGGGTTAGAGTGAAAGCACCTTTCAAAAAAACTGCTATACTTTTGCGCCGTAGATATTGCGGTCAAATGAAGGCTAAGTACTTGCCTCGCTTGATAACAGGAGGAATAAAAATTTGACTTCTACATTGCCTGAGCCGACTCCCTACTCGAATAATTTGCCCGTCACTCCTCCAACTCCGATTAACTTGGACGAGGAACTGGACAGTGCAATTTTTGCTTTTAAAGATATTCAGGCAGAACTGAACTACAAACAGGCACAGACAGCTTTACAAGACTTGGTAGCCAATCTCGACTTGACACCGCAAGAGCGGACTGGACTGGAAGCAGAGATTGCACAGCTAGAAACTATGCTGGGGAACTTAGAGCGGCGGGTAGTGCAGATTGCCGCGTTTGGTATGGTGGGACGTGGCAAGTCTTCCCTCCTCAATGCCTTGTTGGGACAAACAGTGTTTGAAACAGGTCCGCTTCACGGTGTCACCCGCAATGCTTCCCGTGCAGCTTGGGAAATTAAAGAGGATGTAGTAGGCGGCGATCGCTGTCTTCGGGTTACTTTACCAAGTCTTGGGGGATCTTCTGTTGAATTGATTGATACCCCTGGATTGGATGAAGTAGATGGCGCTCTCCGTGCTGCTCTTGCTCAACAAGTGGCAAAACAAGCGGATTTAATTTTGTTTGTAATTTCTGGTGATATGACGAAGGTGGAACACGAAGCACTGTCGCAACTACGATCAGCTGGTAAGCCAATCCTGCTTGTGTTCAACAAAATCGACCAGTATCCCCAGACAGACCGAATGGCAATTTATCATAAAATTCGGGATGAGCGGGTGCGAGAGTTACTCTCGCCTGATGAAATTGTCATGGCAGCTGCATCACCACTCGTGAAGACGGCGATGCGTCGTGATGGCAGCCGGGGTGTCCAGCTAAGTTCTAGTGTGCCCCAAATTGAGGAGCTTAAATTAAAAATCTTAGAAATTTTGCACCGAGAAGGCAAAGCATTAGTCGCCCTCAACACCATGCTGTATGCCGACAATGTAAATGAGCAATTGGTGCAACGGAAACTGGAGATTCGTGACAACAGGGCGAATCAGTTGATTTGGCGGGCGGTTATGACTAAGGCAGCGGCGATCGCGCTGAATCCGGTTACTGTAGTTGATATTCTCAGCGGGGCTGTAATTGATGTTGCCCTGATTTTAACTTTGTCCAAGCTCTATGGGATTCAAATGACTCAAGCGGGAGCCATTGGTTTGCTGCAAAAAATTGCTATCAGTATGGGTGGCATCAGTGCCAGTGAACTGCTGACAAACTTGGGCTTAAGTTCCTTAAAAAGCTTACTCGGTCTGTCTGCTCCAGCTACAGGCGGTGCTTCGCTCGGCCCTTATCTATCTGTAGCGTTGACTCAAGCGGGCGTAGCTGGTGTTTCTTCCTATGCCATTGGACAAGTCACTAAAGCCTACTTAGCCAATGGAGCTTCTTGGGGTCCAGATGGTCCCAAAGCTGTCGTTAGCCGGATTTTAACTTCGCTGGATGAAACTTCAATTCTCAACCGCATTAAAGATGAACTGCGGACGAAACTAGGGGTCAGGGGTGAGAGGACAAGGGGACAAGGGGACAAGGGGACAAGGGGACAAGAAGAATATTGATCAGTCCTCTCCTTGTCCCCCCATCTCCCCCTCTCCTTGTCCTTTTAGACTCGCGGTGGTTGGTTGCGTTGTTGCTTGAAAGAGTCTAGCAATTCTTGAACTTGCCCGCGAGCAATATCGCGGCCACCTAAACCAAATGCTAAAGCAATAGCAACAGCTAGAGCGCCGAGTAGCAGTCCAAAGGCTAAATTGACGATTTCGCCAGCAATTCCAATCTGTCGCAGTGCCAGAGCTGACACAAAAACAATGATCACAATCCGGGCAACCTGTCCCAAAATTTGGGCTTGGCGATCGCCGGAACTGGTAATGATGTTATAAGCCAGATTCGCCAGAAATAGACCAATGGCAAACACGATCAATCCTGACAAAATTTGCCCAAATATCACTGTAATGCCAGCTACTAGTGCTGTCAGTGCCACAATATTCAAAATATTGACCGCAGCAACAGTAGCAAACAGCATAATGCCAACCAAGACAACGATGCCGGCAATTTCTGACGGTGTTCGGGTTTTTACTGCTGCTGGTGTAGGTTCAGACTGAATGATAGTTCGTTGTTCTGTTGGCGTTGTGAAATCAGGTAAATCGGGTGCTGAAGGCTGAATGACGATTCGTTCAATTGGCGGAGCGGTGAAGTCGCGTGAGGGAGGTGCTGTCCTTGGCGGGGATACAGGTCGTCTAGCAGGTGTTGGTAGACCAAGTACAGAGAAGATGTTGTTGAAGCCCAGGCTGGTGAGGACATTAGTAACCAGATCTGACACAAAGCGCCCCAGGAAGTAAGCCAAAATCAGAATCAACACTGCTGTAAAGATTGCGGGCAGGGCAGTGAGGATCTGGTTCAGCATTGAGATCGCCGGAACTGAGATCGCATTAATCCGCAGCGCATTTAGCGCCGCGATCGCTACAGGAATCAAAATCAGGACGTAGACAATTGTACCGATAATCCCCGAGAGAGATTGCCCACTGGTGGTTCCACGCAGTCCAACCTGAGTTCCTAGCCGATCAACTCCAGTTGATGCCAGCAAGTTCGTCACAATCCGGCGCACCACCTGAGCTAGCAGCCAGCCAGCACCAGCAATTACAACTGCTGCCAGGATATTGGGCAGAATCGAGACAATGTCCTCAATTAGAGCCTGCACAGGCCGCAGTGCCTGCTGTAGCCCTAGAGTATCCAGAATTGGCAGCAGAAACAGTAAGAAGATGAACCAGTACAAGGCATTACCAATCGTCTCACTGAGAGATAATTGGTTTGGATCGCGGGGAGTACCTGCTGGTCGCTGATCCAAACGCTCATCAACCCTTAAAGCATGCAATCCGCGTGTTGTCACCAGCTTCACGAGTGATGCTATTAACCAGGCGACTCCGAGCAAGATTGCCGCACCGATTAATTTGGGGATGAAGTTAAGAATCTGGTTCAGAAAGCCACCCAGCGGGCGAGAGACTACCTCTAGCTGTAGTGCCTGTAAAACAGCAACTATCGTGAAAAGGACGATGATCCAAAAGACTAGATTGGCGATCGCGTTTTCTACGCGGGGTAGGTCACGGCTATCAGCACGACCCATGATCGCCGCAGCAATCCGATTGTCTATGGTAGTGCGGTTAAGGATTCCCCGCACTATGGCTTTGGCGATCGCCGCCAGCAGCAAGCCAACCAACAGAATCGCCAGCGCTGCCAGCAATTCCGGAATAAAATTAATTAGCTGTGTGCCTAGTCCTTGCACGTATTCCACGCTAGCCTCGGCAGCCTCACCTGGTCGATCCAGGTCAATGTTTGGAGGTGGTGCTTGCGCTAGAAGTTGTACTCGTATTGGCACACCAACGCTCAGTGTTTGGGTTATACCTTGCCAAATTTCTTTCATAGTTTTCTGGAGTTAACCTCGGATGTCATGAAATAAAACATAAACAATTTTTCCTCCCGAAATGCAATACTCTGAATAATCCTACATGGCAGTCTGTTATTTCACTTGCATTTTGCTGTAAATTAACCAGTAAGAGCAAATAGGACTTTCCTATACAGCGTTAGCTTCAATTCTCTAGCTACGCATCTACCTTTATAAAGAAATAGCGTGAAAAATTCACTTATTCGTTGATTTTTGGTAACCAAGATTACATTTATCTTTATTCTGGATTCACCGTGTTATTAACTAATGCCTCTCCCCAACTGGTTCAGCAAGCGGCGAATTACAAGCGCATCCTCGGCATTGGGAACCTTTGCTAAATAAGTTTCAAAATCGTCACCAGCTGCTACCCAGCGACCCATTTGGTAGTAAATCAGACCGCGATCGCGTAATTCACTTGGCGCTTCTGGAACCAACAGCAAAATTCGTTCAACTGCGGCCATTGCAAGTTCCAACTCTTCCTGTCTCAGGTAAATGAGTTTCAGATTAGTCAGCATCCGCACTAAAAATTGTCGGGGAGTAACCGACTCTAAGAACTCAGGTTGCAGCGTCATCGGTTGACTGTAAATTTTACTAAGTCGTTCCTGGCAATCCTCTGGAAACAGAATCTTGCCCTCATCAAAGGCATCTACGAAGATTCCGACCTCTTCAAACTCTGGTCGAATCAGGAAATGTCCTGGCATTCCCACACCCACCATCGGAAAATCAATTCGCCGCGCTACCTCCAGATAAACTAGCGAAAGCGTGATCGGGATACCAGTCCGACGGTCAATCACTTCATTGAAATAGCTGTTGCGAGGATCGTAGTAATCATCTAGATTCCCCGTAAACCCTAAATCCTGATACAAATACTGGTTAATACCTTGAATAATCCGTAAGGGATAGCGTTGGGTTGGCAAGCGCTTTTGCACCTCAGCTGCCATCATGTCAAGGGTATTGAGGTATTCATTTGGGTCAATGTCTGGATATTCTTCTTGAGCAATATAAAGCGCTGCCTTTGCCAGATCGATTTGTTTGTCAGGCTGACTAATTTCTTGGGAGAAATATTGCCGCGATCGCCGTAAATCCATATTTAAACTCGTGTTTGTTTTAGTTTTGCAATCAGGTTTGTGAGATTGGCGCAGTCGAAACTCACAATTGTGTATTGCTATACATATTTTTTAAAAGGTCAAACATTGACAGATTTTTAAAGATTTGCGATTGATTTTAGTGCCTTTGAAGTAGTCACAAGGCAATCGCATCATAAAAGTTAGCTAACGGTACACAAGATATCGACTGTAGATCCAAAAATTTCCGGCACAACCAGTATTCAAACCGATGATGTGACAGAGACAAACCAGTATGGAGAATGACGCAAAGTTTTCTAAGGCGGAGCACGAACACGATGCTGGCTTGGTGTTGCGGGAGCATAATTAAAGCAGCAATTTGTCTTGGAAGGAGCAACTAGAGTGCAAACCGCTTAAGAATCAATCTCCCCTAAAGGTGTTTGTTACAGAAGTTACTACGGCATACGGTCTTTGAACCCGACATTGCTTACTTTAAATTTGTTAAAAGCAATTACCGAAATTCAGAGGGACTAGGGAACCTCTGCTTTTAAGCAGAGGAGTGAAACTCATAGGTACTGCTTCATTGGAGTCGAATTCCAATGAGCATTGCTGCACCTTGACGCTTTCCGCCTTGTTGCACGCCTTGTCGAGGCATAATTCTTTTTTTGCAGTGGGCGATTTTACCCACAACCGAAGTTTTTTACTAGCCCCTAGCCCCTTCTTAGTATCTTGCCGTCTGCAACTGCGATGAAATCTTATTCCTGTCCTGGCTCATGGTGGAGCATCGCTCCTTAGCAGTTTTGACAATCTTTAAAAGGCGGGTAGGACTTTGCCCTTACTGTCAGCATCGCCCCACCAATTTAAGATTCGCAATTAATCCAACAAAATTTCACTTATCGATTAACCGCCGCTGCTTCACGAGCAGCTGTTGCTTGCTCAGGATGGATACCCAAGCGTGTCAGATTAATCCGACCCTTGCCGTCTATCTCTCGCACTTTGACAATCACCTCATCACCAACCGCCACCTCATCCTCGACC
>JBGTCQ010000119.1:0-14990 GCA_041748755.1 Chroococcidiopsidaceae cyanobacterium
GGGTCATTAAACACAAGCTGTGCTGTCTCAAAGCCAAGACCATGTTTCAGCTTATTCGCTTTGTTCTTCGCGTCGTCCCATATCCACCGCAATTCAATCTCCGCACACCTAATATAACTACAAATATGTAGCTACAGTGTCCTATTGTCAAGACAATAATTTCCGAAGGGGACAGGCTGCATTCAATCAATATGGGGTTCAGATCTTAACGTGCGTCGCTGGTTGCATCTGCTATCTTTTGCGGCGGACGAATCTGCCCCAAAAAGCCATACGTCTCCTCATCGGCATCAAACAGCGTGTACTGCCGCTCAACGCCTATTAGATTGGCGACAGCGATGCAACTGTGGACGGAGTAGCCCGTTAACCACTTTCCTGCGCTCGTTAGAATTTCGACTGGCTGAAGCTGGCGATGTGATCGCTGCTGCTTTTGTTTAGCTTCTGGCAGCGTGGTAGGCGATTGCGACAGGTCGTTGCCGACCGCAGTAAGAGTAGCAGTTTCCAGTGGCGATGGAGTTTGATGGGATGATACTAGCTCTGCCTGGTGTAACTCTTGCTGTGGCTTATCACTGGAGATTTCTTGACTCTGCTCCACTGCCAATGGGGGATCTGAGTCTAGCTCTTTTTGCAAGGCGCTCTCTTCTGGTGAGGTTCTATCAGTGGGAGCGGGGGTTTCCAAATGTTCCGATGGGGTAGGCTCTAGGTCTAGTTCTAATGGTGCATTGGTGGCATCAGCTAGTGCGGGACCTACAGGAGTCATAATTACACTTGGGGTCTGCTGTACCCACGCCTCAATATCAGGGCGCAGGATATTGGCATTCTGCCACGCTGCACGCTTGCGCTCTACCAACTGCTCAAGAGTGGGGGGCAATGGGTCTTCTAGTATCTGTGGCGGCGGTGTATAGACCTGCACGCTTGGACTGGCGCTACTGCTAGACTGCCGGGGCTTCCAACTATAACGCAGTGCATTAAATAGAAAACCAGTCGCCGCCTCTTTTGTTTTAGCTCCCTTGGCAGAGTTTTCAAAGAATGCCAAAATCGCATCCTCAAGGTGCTGCGGGTTGTCCGCGATCGCGCTCTTGATGCGCTCGGCGTTAAGATCCGCGTTCAACTTTTCCAGAGTTGCTTGGTGCTTCCACAAAACCTCGTGCGCTTCCTCGTCAAGACCAGGAATGCGGACTCTTCGGATTTGGTCTGCGGCTAGGGTGCGCTCACACTCGGCTCGTTGGGCTGCGGTGTTTAACGATGCTAGAAACTGCTGGGCTAACTCAATTTTTTCATCGCCATTTAGCGATGAAACGAAATGTTGATCTACATCTAAGGATTCTGCTACTAACCGATGAATTTCTTCCTGTTCTTTGGTCGCTGTAAGTATTTCTACTTGAGTAGTTGAGGCGATGACCTTATGGCTGCTCTCTATCTCTTTTTTTTCAATTGCATCATGATTTGAGGATATGACTTTATTGAATTGAATATTGTGGTGTGTGTTTGCAGTTAACGACGAGAAGTTTGGAATTGCTACCGAAACATCTGTTTTTTCAAATGAAGACATTGCACTGGTTTCAGCCAATCGCTGTCTAACACGGTCGAACCGCACATTATATTGATATGTTTTGTCTTGCCCGTTACCTGGGTTCCCCCGGCGCTCTAGCAAACCCAGATTGCTCAGTAAGTCGTTGGCGGCTCGAATCACAGGCATGGAAAATAAGCCCATTAAGTCTCTGTAGATCTGGCGTAGGGGCTGGTAAACCCAATCAGTACGTTGATGTTCCTGCTTCCATTCCTGCCAGTGGCGATAGTAGGCAATGAGTGTAGCGGCGCAGCGAATCACCTTGCCCTCAATTCCTGCTGCCATTGATTCAATTAGTTCCAGATAATCGCGCCGCAGAACGACGAAGAATGAGTCAGACACAAAATCCTCAACTGCTTTCAATGAGCGCAATTGAGGGGGTAGAGGCAGCAACAGAATCTAGTCAATACTTGCGTACTAATGCGTTAACCGTCAAGTTTTGATAGCATTGTGGGTAGTTGCTGAAGTACGGCACACCGCAGTAGCCCCCTCAATCGCTTGGTCAGGTGAGTCGAGCGTCGTAAACTTTCATCACTTGACCCGTTGGACAATTGGCTACCGCGCAACCGTTAAACAAGAAGCTGGGAGATGAGCAGGGTTCTGTGGGTTCCAATCACGTCTTCCCTAATCAGCCCAGTTTTCTTGTGATAGCTCATTATAACTCAAGTTTATAATGGGAATATTATATCTCAAAAGTTGGTACTAAAAAATGGCAGCCAAGCTGCAGATAAAGCCTCAAGACTGTTCGCCCCTAGGAAAGTTGATCCTTCAGCATATGGAGGAACACAATATCAGCATGAACGAACTGGCGAAACAAGCTGGAATTACTCAGCCTGGGCTGCGCGCTGCCTGTCTCAAGCGAACAAACCCTACAGATACCACTTTGAAGAAGTTATCAAAAGTTTTGGGGAAGCACCCGCTAGAACTCTACACTTTAGCTTACGAGGGCAGGATAGAGCAACTGCAAGATGAATTCAGCGATAGCTATTTGGATAGCCTTATTGGAGAACTATTTGAAACAGCAAGGGAGTTGGGGCTAGTGCCACCCAAGAGCAGACCGCCTAAACTCAACATTAGAAGGGCATTGAAGGAGCTAGGATTTAGCTCCGACGAGCCAGGATAGCTTTAAGGAATTTAGCTCTTTGTAGATTCGGTTTGTCAGAGTCTAGGTCGTCATCCGCCAGTTTTCTAGTATCAAGACTTAGTTACATAAGAGCTGAGGCACAGTCTGGAGTCCCACAGTCCTGAAGTCAGAAGCCTGCACTATCGTTAGGGTCCTTGCCTGATTCGCTACTCCGATTCAGGGCGACGGGGGCGATAAGGAACCTTTAGCCTTGCCACCGCTTGGCGTTTAACCTCTTCAGAGCGCATATCATATTTAGCAGTAGTAGCAGGATCGGCGTGTCCTGCCAGCCGGGAAACGGTGATTACATCAGCGCCTGTATCCAACAATTCTGTGATAAACGTCCGCCGGAAATCATGAGGCGAGAACGCCGCCACAGAGGATTCAGCGGCTCGTTTTTGCAGAACGAACATCACCGCCTGGTCAGTTAAACGTCTCGGACTAATTCGACCCGCTTTATCAACTGGATACAACAGCGGTCCCAGTTCATCCCCTCTAAGATCAAGCCAATCTAGAACAGCTGCCGTTGCTCCAGTTGGCAGATAAGTCATCCGGTCTTTCATTCCCTTGCCCCGACGGACTGTTAGTCCTCCCGTCTTTGAGTCAAAGTCATAAACATCCAAATTCACCACTTCACTGCGTCGCAGCCCTGCCATCAAGATAGAAATCATTGCTGCATCCCGCACCCCTTTTGGCGTGGGGTCATCCGTACAAACGGAGTATAGTGCCGAAACTTCTGACTCGCTTAAAGCTCGACCGCGCAGCAGTTGGGTACTTTTAATGCCTTTGAAATCCACCGCACTGTCATAATCATCAGCATCCATCAGCTTCAATCGCCGTGCTTCTTTAAGGACACGGCGTAAAGCAGACAACATTCTATTTGCTGTCGCTGGGGCATACTTATCCCTGAAGACAGCGCATAGAGCCGCTGTGTGCTGGTAGCGTAGCTTTGACCAGTCCAGAATCATAGCATCGCAAGTTCCATTCGTTAGCAGGGACGCGATCGCATTCAGAGATTGTCGCATCGTGCGCCGCGAAGAAGGTGCGATCGCGGACAAGTACACCGCCGCTGGGTGCATTGTCAGGGGCAGCGGTTCCTTTAGCGCCAGCGCTGATGACTCGTCGCGTGGAGCGATCGCCTGATTCATGGGGAGCTTGGGCAAATGTGATTTTTCATAAGTGAATTAAACCATGCCCACACAGATAATGGCATTGAGCCGAGATGCGTGTAAAAAGCTGCAATATGTCTTGGAAAGGCTTGATTTTTCGTTGCTGACAACGGCTCTTTTTACGCTCTTTGCAGCAAATTCTCAGACCCAGATAGGATAAGGGTTTTCAGACCATCTTACAGGTTTTTACATGGCTCTCGGCTCAATGCCATAATCTAAGTCACTCAGTCTTTATGATTTGAGAAGATTCAGGAGTGAGTGATTTCACGTAACAGTGCTCCTGGTTGAGACTCTGGCAACACAAGTCGCCATTCTCGAACAGTGACTTGTCTAAATAGTCCAGCCCGATTGTAGGGTTCCGCATTGATAAACGCCTCGGCTGATGCTAAATCCGATGCGTCTAGGATAATCAGCATCATCTCAGGGTGACCGACTGAATCAACTGTTGGACCACCACAGAAAATTCGCTCCTTGTTGGCTTCAATGTATCGAAGATGCTCGGTCCTCAGCGCAATCCGCTTTTCATCTGTATTGTCTGCGAGGATGCATTGAATCACAAATCGCATATTAGATAACCAGTCCTTCTATACCGACTTCTAACCGAATGACTTTGGCGGATTCTAATCCAGTTGGCAGTGGCAACGACATTCCACCGTTGGTTGTGACATAGATTGCAGTATGGTCGCTCGCTGTTCGACCAAACGCCAGGGCTGTACTGCCAGCGACGCCCTGTTCTGCTGTGGCGAGCGTCGTGATGTTGCCCTCTGGTGTAATTTTCACAACACTGTTGTAGACATGGGTTGTAGCATACAAATTGCCTTGAACATCAATTGCGAAATCATCCAGGTTGACATTCGTTAGAAAAAATTCAGGAGGACTCGCTGTGTAATCGCTATTAATGGGAATGCGAATCAGATGTTGACGTTGGGTGTTTGAGGCATAAAGCGTATTGTTGTAGATTTTCAAGCCATTGACGGCAGGAAAGGGATGACTGGGATTTGAGCGCCCTAATCGTTCATGCTGCAACCAAATCCGAGCCGTTTTCTCAACGACATTGACTTCCCAAATTGCACCTTTGTAGGAATCCGCGATGAGATAGCGATTTTCAGTTAAAAAAGTCATGCCGTTTAGAAAAATAGCATCGGGAATTGTCACTAATGGCTCAATTGCACCATTGCTATTAATCCGAAATATAGTTGCAGTTTTATCACTTGCTGCCCCCGCAACGAGTACATTTCCCTGTGGGTCAACTGCAATTCCTGCGGCGTTACCACCAACATTTGCGTATTCGTTGATTGTTCCAGTCGTTATGGCTCGATAGATTTTTCCTTCCTCATAACTGGTGATGAACAGATTACCTTGTGAGTCAACGGCAATGTTTTCCAGAAAGGTGTTGACTGGAAATTCTGCGAGCGCCCTTGCCGGAACAATGGCTTCTGGTGTGTTGGTAAAAATCGGTGGCAGTTGATTATTTAGTGCTGCAACGATTGCGCGGGCGATGCTGGCACTGGAGTTAGGGTTCTGTCCGGTAATCAATTGCCCGTCCCGTTCAACATGATCCGCTTTGTTTGAATGGGCGATGAACTCTGCCCCTAGCTCACGCAAGCGATTCTCTAAAATAAATGGCACATCCTTGTCAAGTTGGGCGGCGACTTCCTCTGAGTAGGTGTAGGAGGTGAGGATTTTGCCTTTGACCAGTGGTGCCCCATCAGCAAGGGTTGCACCCACCAGTCCAGCAGGACCATGACACACCGCGCTGATGATTTTGCCAGCCTCATGGAACTCCCGCAGCAATCGCTGCAAGTCTGGATTATCCGGTAAGTCGAACATGGGACCGTGACCACCGGGCAGAAAGATGGCATCAAAGTCAGTTGAGCGCACCTCCGAAAGTTGAACAGTCTGCTTTGCCGCCGCGATCACCGGTTGCCATGCCTGCTCTTGTTCCGGTGTTGGTAAACTGCGCGGGTCAACGGGCATTGCGCCACCTTTGGGACTGGCGAGCGTCATCTCAACGCCGCTGTTGAGAATCTCGATGTAGGGCAAGGCAAATTCTTCCAGCCACACTCCAGTTGGGTGGGAGCCATCTTCGCCAAAGCGGTCATGGCTGGTGGTGACAATCAAAATCTTGGTCATATTTGTCAAAGGATGCAGAGTTCTTGCAGAAGTTAATCACTTCCGTTGCTTCTTCATAATGACAAACATCAAGGCTCTGAATCTTGAATATTCGGACTGTAATTTAGAACGTTTTGACTGTCTTGCAGCACAGCTTTGGGTGTCACACCCACAATCCGTTTGAAGTGGCGGGTAAAGTGGCTTTGATCCGTAAATCCAACTCGGTGGGCAATCTCTCCAACTGAAATCTCGCCTCCTGCTCGTAACAGATGGGTCGCCTGTTCAATTCGGGCATGAATCAGGTATTGATGAGGCGATAAGCCGGTCTCTTGGCGAAATCGGTAAGCAAAGCGGGATGGACTCAAGTTTGCAATATTTGCTAGATCGGCCAAGGAAAGGGTTTGCGCTAAATTGTCGTGAATGTATTCAATCACCTGCTTGAAGCGAGATGGAGAGAACTGACTGGTTGCTTGAGGCGGCGCAAAGGCAGAATGCTGTCTGAGTAGATGAATCACCAGCAGGTTGACCAGTGATTCCACATACAGTTGTCCTGCTAACCCATCCGACTGCATCTCTGCCAGTAAGGATCTGCCGATGTATTCCATCTGGGGGTCGTAAATCCCAAACCGATTCACTAGCTCGATGCGGCTGATGTCAATTGTAGAGGCGGCTGCAATTTGAGCAATTAGCTGCGGCTGGAGTTGAAGCTGTAAAACGTCAACCCCATGATTCCAGCACCAGTGACGCGGTTGACCCGCAGGGATGAGGGTTGTTCCCCCTTTCACCATCAACGCTTTTTGAGTCCATCCGTCTTGGATGCTGGCTAAATTTCCGGGTTCTCCTAAGTTCCAGGTAATCAGGTGAGTGGAAAGGGGGGAGAATGCGGCATCATTGGGAGCAAGATGGTACTGCTCGATCGCCACTCCCAGCCCTGCAACCTGCGGATATGAAAGAACAGGTGGGCTCAATGCTGCTTCGGATGCAACGGTGGGAGTGCTTGTGGAAGTAACCATTCCCTGCTTAAAATCTTCCTCTTTCAGGAGTAGCCTATCCCTCGAATTATACTTTAGAGCTACTTGCTAGCGTTTCAGCAGCTTCAAGCCGACTTGTCCCATTTGCTGCACGTAAGCGAGTTGAACGAGCAGCATCATCGCAGGTTCGACATATCGCGCATTTCTGAGGGGTCCTGCATCAATGGGGTCAACGTCCACCTCACGCAGTAAATCAGCCACAATCTGTTTTGCCTCTGCATTGTCTCCGCAGTAGAAAACAGTTGCCTCCTGTCCGTCAAACAGCCGTGAGGGAGAATTCAACACCTCTGCAAAAACGGGCAGTGCTTCCACAACCCGCGCACCGGGAGCAAATTTGGCAATCTCCTCAGCACCAGACGTGGTTGTGCCAACTGCCATCCCGCTAAAATCGGGCAGCAACGCATTGACGCAACTAAACAGAATCTTGCCGTCTAAGGAACCTGCCGCTTTCAGAGCATCTTCCACAGCCCCGTAAGGTACAGACAGCAAGATAACCTCTCCAAACTCAACCGCCTCCGCCGGGGTTCCGACCGTTGCGTTATTGCCGCTCGCTTGCGCGATTTCTCTCAACTTCGCTTCATTGCGGGAGTAGCTGAACATGAGTTGATGTCCGTTCTGTGCCCAGAACTTGCCCAGTCCACTGCCCATGTTACCCGACCCAATAATTCCAATTTTCATCGCTCTCACTGGCTTGTGTTTAGCAGCAGAAATTTTTTGGTCGTTAAAGACTTTTTTAGATGGCGGTAAATGACAGCTTCGCCAGTTTGAACCCTATTACTGTTGATCCTCAAGGATTCCTTCCCCTTTGACAAACCATGAAACGCCGAAAGCAAAGATTGCTAATGATTCAAACCAGAACACCGGATCTAGCGGTTCAAGCCAAGATGTCAGAAATTCCGGCAGTACCCCAATGAGTGCAATCAACCCTATCGCTAATAGTATGACGCAGCCGGAAATCCGGTAAACAATGTTGCGCTGTAGCTTGCGGGATGTTTTTGGCTTGTTTGGATCAGATAACGTAAAAAGAAAAAAGGAAATCAGTGCAAGCGTTATAAAAAAAGATGCTGCAAAGACGACGTGAATTCCACCAACAAACTTCTCAGTTGAGGAAGGATTAGGGGGGGATGTGGGAAAAAATGCCACACCAATGGCAGAAAACCCAGCGATATCAGAGGCGCGATTATCCCTCCAATCGAAACCTTTATAGCCCCACAGAAATACACCGATGGCACAAAGGGTTCCAACGAGAACGTCACGCACTCCTGTATGGTAATAACTACTGATGGAACCTTGGATTTCTAGTTGATAGAGCAGTATTCCACCTAGTGCTAATGCAAAGGGTAAAGCAATCCCCAGGCATCCAATCGCCTTTCGTAACGTCAGGAAAGAAATAACTAGAGAATTACTTGATTTTTTATCCATAACTTCACTTCGAAGACTTGTAACAGGAAAACTGTAGCCCATGCTTTCATCCTGCCATCAGTAAGGTCATTGCAGAAATACTCTAATGAGCGAACGGTAAAGTTAAGCTCCGTTGTGACAGGGGAGAAGTTCAAATTTCGGTTGTGTTGCAAAAAGTTGTTGAGGACAGAGAACTCTGAGGATGAGGTCGTTCGCCAGCATGTCGGCGATCTTATCGTAGTCCGTATCGTGGATGTCATATTTGTCGGGATTGAATGAGCCGTCCGCTCGGAAAATCAAGCCGGAGTAGACGTCCCATCCGATCTTCGGATTGCCGGTAAAGCGGAACTGGGCGTCGATCGCCGTGCCTATAGCCGATCCGGAATCATTGGCGACCGGGGGTACGAACACCTCGGAGAAGAGGCCGGTCTCCTTCCACTTGGTGTTCCAGTCGCAATTCAGGTCGCATCCACCGGCGATCACCAGCGGTTGTTTTTTCTTCAAGTTCTTCCTCGCGAACTGATAAAAAACATCGAAGATTGCGTCGCTATATAACTTTAGTTTTTATATTCTTTAACATCGTGAAACTGTGCAATTATCAGCAGGTAGCTTTGCAATTGCAGTTTCCGCTTTATCATTTATCTTCGGCTCACTATGAGCCTAAATCAAAGAAAATATTTTCGCAGGTCAATATTTCAGAACTAAAATTAGCAGGTATGACTTTATAGCATAGCGGTTTGCGCTTCACCGGCGGCAGATAGAGTATGACTCAGCATCAGCATATACCGATCGTCCGGTGCAAGCTCTGGTTAGGTTAAATCAAGAGCGATGATTAAATCTAATTCGATGCATCTATATCTACCTTTAGTTTCTTATTACTTCTTCAAACCTACCAACAATTAATAAGGGCTAAATCTTGGCAATCACTCCAGTTTGAATTGCAAGAATGATGCCGCTAGCAATACGAATTACCTCAGCAATACTTTGCAAAAAATCTAGGAAATTTTGAATGTTTTGTGTGGCATTTTTAAGATTGTCTGTTGCTATTCTAATTTTTGAGGCAGGACTATCTTTATTAGTATCTAGCAACGCACCAAGCTGCCCACTTATAATCAACCCTAATAACTTCGTTGATAAGAGCTTCAGCCTCTGCAATTGTCCTACAGCATCATCAAATCGGCTTTGAGTAAGAGATCCTTGCTCAAAGGCTTTCTCTACTTTGTTCATTCCCTCAGTATATGCTGTGTCTATCTCTAATCTAAATGCTTTGATTTCATCTCTAGTAAGCTGCTTAGTGGCAGAGGTTCCAGGTACCATAATCTTATTTCTCCTAGTTGTTTATGGCTATTTATTGTCCCGATACGTTAGTCAAAACTATCCACTTTAGTGGAAGCTTTTAGCTGCTACATACTTTTAAGTTGAGGGATTCTAGATTTACGAGTAAGTAACATAAAACCTCCAACGAGAGATTGTTTGAAAACAAGTAACTATTTCATTAAACTGTCAGTTCTACCCAAGCTCTACACATTCAGTGCTGAGTGGTTGAATTAGATTGTTGCTTGATGCGTGCCATTAGAGGCATTACTTTGCTGATGTATGCTTTTGCAACCTTTCTTACTTGTTTTAACTCAGATTGACTAATCTCTTGATTCAAAGAATCAGTCTCTGGATTTTTCATACTTATCCTATTACTGCTATTTTTAGCAAAGTACTCATTACATTTAGCTGTTAACTCAGGTGACAGCTCATCCTTTCCATTACTAAAAATACGTTTGAGATCTGCATGAGCTGCAGCGGTTGCCCGGATGAGAGTTGCATAAGTTGCTCCAACGTTCTTTTTGTCGATAACCTTTGATATCTCAGTTCGCAGATCCTGGCCACGCTTTAATTGTGTGTCTTGTAATGAAGTAAAAACTTCAGGAGAACCAGAATCGAGAAGCAGATTTGTCTTATTAGTCAAAGGTGAACGATATCCTCCGAAATAACGTGTTACTGAATCAATTTCATCGTCGAGAAGCGCTTGGACATACAGTTCATCAATGAAATTCGCTAAACCAGCAGAGTAGGCCTGAATATCTTTGTCAGTACAAACTATGGCAGCTTTAAGATTTTTTCGTCGGAAATCACCCAAAAATAAATTCGTTAAAAATGTAGCTATATTTACCCCAGTATCAATCGTATTTTGCTCAAGCTGAAACGTTGAGTTTCCAGTTTGAACTTTTAACCCTTGTAATGCTGTACCAATTTCTTCAAACCGCGTCCTAACTATATTTCTGTCTTCTGTTGCAAGTGCTCCTATAGCCCCCACGTACTCAACAATAACTCCACCAGCTACCTTAGTTTGCACTGAATTTGGTCGAAATATCGTATCACATATTTTTAAGGCATCCCTCATATTTTGCCGAGTATCAGCGGTACCCCGAGCAAACCAAGTGCTTGAGCGAGCACAAGAGTTATAAATATCGTCAGCAACAGCAGTGTTTAATTGCCCTAATGCATTCGATGCGTCGCCGAATTCTTTAGCAGTTTTGATGTCACTACTTGTACAGCTAACCAAAACCAGCGATGCTGGAATTAAAGTAAGAAATTTTTTTATTCTTGAGAAAGTTGTTTTTTCTAAAAGTTTCTCCTTATCTATCTTCTGCTTGGTTAGGAGTTTGAGAATCATAAGTCTAATTTTCCCTTTTACTTTACACAAACAATACTATCTCTGCCAAATGCACCCTAACAGCTTTTTAGTCAGAGGCGCGAACGGAAGATCACACAGTAAGCCTTGAGCCAGAGAGGTTTAATCAAGCTCTGCAGATTTAGAAATCAATCCATAGAACTGTTCCCTGAAATTAGGCAGTTCTTTTTCAATCTCCTCATCCGACTGGAGATAGCCAAGCTTACTCTTTATAGTCCTTGCTTGACTTTCAAGAGCTTTATAACCTCCTGCTCTTTGCTTGACCGGGAAAGCATTACCAATTGATTGGATCGCAACAACTATTCCACCTGATAAACCTATCAAAGCCTTTCTCAAATTATTGCCTAGCGAAATCCCTTCTACTCCTAAAATAGATATAAATAAAGTTAAAATAATAGTTGTAATAGTTAGTCCAGCATCCCAGTTTCTATTGACTCTTCTTAACCGTTTCCAATCAAGTTGACTGTCAATAATTTCTTTCAGTAGTTGTTTTTTCTCTGCCTGAAGCTCTGTTAACTGTGAGTCACCCATAATTTTTACTCGACAATCAATTTCATTGAAACACTAGCTTATATTCTGGCTTTTGGGATTTGGAAGAACGCCAAAGCAAACTAAATCAAAAGAAGGATTTACTGGTTCGCCTCAATGAAATCATTGCTTGGGAAACATTTCGTCCCCTGCTAGAGCAACTCCATGATAAACCGCGAAAAAGCAAAGGAGCGTAACAAAATAGTATGATATGTACTACATTGAAGCACCTTCTTCCTGAATGACTCTCTTATTGAGAATTAAGCGCTTATATCCCTGGTTTTTCGTTATTAATTCTCAATAAAATCTCTGTTCCAAGATGCATACTACAAATCATACTGATTTGTTACGCTTCCCCATTGGTTTTATTAACTAGCGTTTTTTTTGCAAGAGAAACCCTTTTTTACTCAAAACAGCATTTACTATTTCACCTATGGCTCCAGTAAAGAAAACAAGTACAAGAATTGACTATAGCAACATAATTTTTACAGTTTTTTTGTTTTTCCTTGATAGGATAAATTATATTTAGGGTTATCTAATTGCCCTAATAATTTTTGTAAAGAAAGCAGTTAAATTTTCTTATTCTTTTTACGTAAAGAAGGGATCTTCCTGCGTATTATTCATTAGGAATTTATGGAGAAGATACATGGCTCTAATTGGTGAAGCTGACTGGACCAACGGCACCCTCTCGACGCCCAACGTACCCATTGAAGAATTGAAACCGCTCACAGGTGGACCGGAGGGGCACAAAATCTGGAAGAGCAACAACCCCGAGGTTATTAAAGGTGATGGCTGGCTAATGCAGAACGCGCGTCCTGGTAATCGAGGCAGTTCCAGATTCAACGATCTAAGTGGCACGTTCGGCATCTACTTATTTCACATTAACAAGTCTCTAGGAACCAAGTACTTGCACGTGCTCGTTACTAACCCACAGAATAACGCTATCACGCTCAACGGCAAAGGCTCCATGTTTACCAACGCCGCGCATCCTCTACAAGGCAGAGGAACTGGCTTGAACTATATGGTTTCGCGTAACTGGCTTGACGATACCCATCGTATCGAGTTCCAAAACATGACGCTTGATTCTGGAAAAGCTTATACAGTTGACCAGTTCACTTTAAGCAATGGGACTATGATAGATGGTCGATTTGAACTCACCGCCAGCGCAGGTGTCTTCGTCTATACGGTTGTTACCTCGACCGGTAATTTAATTGATGCGATCAATGCCTCCCAAGGTGGTCCCGCTGCCGGTGACATTTTCTCACCCGGTCCCAACAAATTCGGTCGAGAAGCAGGCATTTGTGGAAGCTCGATCTGGGCAGGCAAAACGCAGATTGAGGTGCCTACTGCATCCGCTCACCTCGGTCTCTGCCTGAACACGAGTAACAAATTTGCGCCCAATCTCCAAGACCAGACAGCCGGATTCCTAATGCGGCTGTCCGATTCTGCAGATCGCACGAATGCGAACTACGGGCATAAATACGACGTGACGCTGGAGTTACGCAACCCGTCTAACACAGTACGCAAGGTGCGGCTGTCTTTTGCCTCCAACCTCACCAATCCCCAGAACAGACCGTCGTTCACGTACAACGGTCCGATACAGGTTAATAACAATGTAAAAGACATCTTTACCACACCAGCTGACCCTACGGAGTTGTTGGACACGTTTACAATCAACGCTAGTACCTCGCTTAGTGTCCGCCTTCAGTTCTTTATCCCTGGTCTGATCACCATTGGGCAGCAACTGCTCCTCGAATCAATATAGTAAAACGGGTTCTAATGACCAGTTAGATGGCATTGTCAGCCAATAAGTTTGGCAAGGTATGTGAGCAGTTTAAGGTGACCACTTGGCTAGTTATCGGCTACTTCAACTGAAGCTGGTACGATAGTAATTAGAATATTTGCATAAATCAATCAGAAGAGGGCGATAAATATCACAGCTAAGTTGTGAAAATTGACTTTTGCAAAAGTTATAAGATCGTCTTTATGGAAGTTGTATGGCTTTACGAATTCCTAACGAAACGGATCAACCCAATCCCGGTCCGAACATGGGCAACCCGATTCAGAGTCGGCTCATGAGCATGACCACCCAACAGAAGTTGCAGCAAGAGTTAGATACAGTTCGTGCCAATTACCAGAGATTCGCGGGACAAGTTCCTCCCGATCCCGTTGGGATGGGAACGCAGACCAAACTTGCACAAATTATCCATCTGCGTGCTAATGAGATAGGAGTTACACTGCAGTAAATCAATAGGCTTCTGTTGACAATGAAAATAGTCGTGGGGTAGCGGCACAACCTACCTATGCCGCCAAAGAGAAAATTACTGAATCTACTATTGTTTACAGTTACGACTGTACTGGTTTCAGCAACTAAAGTACAGGCAAATTGTGCTGACCAAATCGCCAACCTGGAAATTGTAAAGCCAGCAATGGAGCGTCACTGGCAAAAGTTGCAGCAGCAAAAGGAGTTCCCTTGGGGTAAAGCTCAACCCTATGGCAAGCTATCTAGAGATCACATCGCACTAACTCCGGAGTTTGATCGCCTCACTGGTACTCAAAAGCAGCAGGTTTTGGATTTGCTCCATCTAGATTACAATTCAAACTGGTTCAGCCTTCTTAATACCCAAGAGCAGGCTGCTGCTTTGAAAAGTCCTGGAATAGGAGCGATGTCGCCCTACTTAGTATTTGCTAACGATGGTCGTCTTGTCTCCTATCCTTATAGCGGCTGCGAGCGGTTGACTTTGCTGACTGAGTTTGACCGCTACCAAATGCGCTGGTATGGTCGCAAACTGCCTCCCCGTCAGATCCAGTTTCCAATTTCACCTGAGCAAGAAAAAGCAGTGCGGCTCAAATTTTGGGAAGCTGTAGGTTATAAACAAAAAGATTTGCAGTGGATAGCTTGGGTGCCAGAGCAAGGGTACTTTGAGATCAATGTTTACAACGAGGCTCATGATAGCTACCAGCACCGTCTCCAAAAATTTTGGCAGGTGGCTCCAAGACAATATCAGTATGTAGTCTTGGATGAAGGCGGTACATTACTACTAGACTGTACTGCTGGAGTTCTTTAAAAACTCACCAAACTCCAGTGCTGGGATCACCCTTAAACGAATCCACAGTACCTACTCGCGCTCTAACCGCTGTAGAAATTACCTGTTTGCAGTTGCAATTTTTCACCATCTAGGTTGAATTTCCTTCTATAGAAGCATTACATCATTCACACAATTTTTTGAAAGAATAGAGTTCTTGCAAAAGGGTAAAGAAAGATGGCAAAAGTAGATTAAAGGAGGAAACCCTATGATCTACGAGCAAGTCAAACATTTGAAGCCAGAGGATTTTAAACGATTATGTGGTGTGCGTCCTGAAACATTCAACC
>JBGTCQ010000120.1:0-11463 GCA_041748755.1 Chroococcidiopsidaceae cyanobacterium
ATGCGATCGCAAACTCGCTGTGACTCGCTTAGGGCGTGGTTATAAAGTTATTGGTAGGGGGCGAACGACGTTAGTTTAGGCAACCACGGTCGAGAGCAAGCAGGTATGATTTCTAACATGGCTTCAACAACTAGATCGAGAGGCATATGAGAATCAGAGCAATCATTCATCCAGCGGCAGAAGGAGGCTATTGGGCGGAGGTTCCCGCGCTTCCCGGTTGCATTACTGAAGGAGACACGATGGAAGAGGTGATGGCTAATCTAAAGGATGCCATTGAAGGTTGGCTTGACGTTGCCAACAATCGTGATGTGGTTGAGTCAACAGATCAAGTTGTCGAAATTGCCTTATGAAGTCTGTTTCTGGCAAGCAATTGTGTAAGATTGTGGAGCAGAGAGGTTGGGTTTTGCAAAGAATTACTGGCAGTCATCATATCTACGAAAACCCTGAAATAGATCAAATCCTGTCGATTCCTGTTCACCGTAATCAAGATTTGAAGGTCGGAACCTTGAGAGCCTTAATGAAAATAGCCCAGCTATCCGAGGAAGATTTACTCTGATTATGAGTTGGTTAGCTATCGTAAACTAGCGATCGCGGCGGTCTAATAAGTCGTTGTAGCTGAGATTAGTTAAAGGATACGCCCCAGCCAAATAACGGTTAAAAATCCTAACAGTAACCAGATAGCCACAACAACAACAGCAGCAGCTATCCAGCTGGCGGGTTTATTTTGTTCCATAGCAGTTTCAGCCTGGAGGCGGCACTCGGCTAAAACTGCTGGGGGAATCATCCGCAGTACCAGAATTATCCCCAACGGTACTAATATCAAGTCATCTAGATAGCCGATTATAGGAATTACATCGGGAATCAAGTCAATGGGACTCAGGGCATAAGCAACAATGATTGCAGCCAATGCCCTTGCATACCAAGGAACCCTGGAATCTTTACAGGCTAGGTAGATAACGTAAGTTTCTTTTTTTAGTTTCCGAACCCGTTGTTTCCACTCCAGCATGTTTTAGAGCAGCAATCTCAAAACCCAAATTTTACATCTAGAGTGCAACTGAAAGTGGCTGAGTCAGTGCTTGCTTCAATAACTCTGCCTTATCTGTCCGTTCCCAAGGTAGATCTAGATCTGTGCGTCCAAAATGACCGTAAGCGGCGACATCCTGGTAGAAGCGACCACCACGTTCAGATGGCAGGCACTGTAAATTAAACGCTTGGATAATCCCTGCTGGACGTAGTTCAAAATGCTGTTTCACCAATTCCAGCAAGCGATCATCATCAACTTTGCCAGTGCCAAATGTTTCCACTAAAATGCTAACTGGTCGTGCCACGCCGATTGCATAACTCAGCTGGACCTCACACTTGTCAGCAAGACCTGCCGCCACAATATTTTTAGCAACATAGCGACAGGCATAGGCAGCACTGCGGTCTACCTTTGTGGGGTCTTTACCAGAAAATGCTCCACCTCCGTGCCGCGAATAGCCACCATAGGTGTCCACAATAATTTTTCGCCCAGTCAGACCAGAGTCTCCCTGCGGACCCCCAACAACAAATTTGCCTGTAGGGTTAACTAATAAGCGGGTCTGATCATCAGGTTGCAGTTCGCAGTCTGCAAAAACTGGTTGGATTACTGCTGACCACAAATCTTCTTTAATCTTGGCTTGAACTGCTACTTGTTCTGTTAATTCACCGATGCTAGGCGCGTGTTGAGTGGAAACCAGGATTGTGTCAATCCCTACGGGTTGTCCGTCTTCGTAGGCAACGGTTACTTGAGTTTTACCATCCGGGCGCAGGTACGACAAGTCACCAGTTTTTCGGACTGCTGCTAGCCGACGAGAAATCCGGTGAGCAAGACTGATGGGCAAAGGCATCAGTTCTGGCGTTTCATTACAGGCGAAGCCAAACATCAAACCCTGATCACCAGCACCGATCGCATCAAATTGTTCTTCGCTGTCCTCACGGCTTTCTTGAGCAG
Organism: Chroococcidiopsidaceae cyanobacterium; assembly: GCA_041748755.1. Lineage (GTDB taxonomy): Bacteria > Cyanobacteriota > Cyanobacteriia > Cyanobacteriales > Chroococcidiopsidaceae > JAHHHE01. The sequence continues at coordinate 1,973 of JBGTCQ010000120.1, forward strand.
TGTTGACCCCTTGAGCAATGTCTGGAGATTGTTCATCCAAGGCTACCAAGACTGAGCAGCTATTGGCGCAGAAACCATTGACGGCATCCGTGTAGCCAATTTCGGCAATTTTTTTGCGAACCAGATTGACGTAATTTACCTGGGCTTTGGTAGTGATTTCACCTGTAATTAATACTAAGCCAGTGTTAACAACAACTTCCGCCGCAACACGGCTACTGGGGTCTTGTGCTAGGAGCGCATCTAAAATAGTGTCAGAAATCTGATCGCAGATTTTATCAGGATGACCTTCGGTGACGGACTCGGAAGTGAACAGGTAGCGACGAGACAAGGGCAATTCCTCCTTAAAGGATGGCTGGTTGATTAAGTTTTGGGGATAAATTTAGCTATATTAGTTTGTTATCATAACAACATTTCCATCATTGGAAAGTAGGCTGCACAAGAGCATTAAAACATCTGTTGGATTTATATCGTGCACCTCTACACAGCAATGTTCGTAATTGCAAACTGACTTTAATCTGTGGGCGTAACAGGTATAATATTTCAGATCAGCCCTTTGCAGTTAAAAATTTAACAACATCTAACTTAAGGATAAGTATTTTTGCTCAACTAAGTCAAGGTGACAAAATTTTGATTTCGTCAAGTTGGGCGATCGCCACATCCGCTGCTGCTAAATGCGCCGCCTCTGCTCCCCAACAAATCCCGATGCAACCTGCTGCCCCAGCAGAGCGTGCCATTTCAATATCACCGCTAGAATCTCCTACCATCAAAGTTGCACTAGGTTCTACTCCGAGTTTTTGGCAAGCTTCGAGAAATAAAGCTGGATCGGGTTTACTAGTACCTCGATCCACTCCCATCTGCAATGAGACGTAATCACCGAGCTGATGGCGAGTGACAAAAGCCTGTACCCGTTGGGTTGAAGCTGCTGAGAGAATTCCTAGTTTTAATCCTGCCTCAGACAAATACTTTAGCACTTCTAGACTACCGATAAACAAAGGGGAAGGTGCAGTCCCAATGAATTGATCGGCTTCCTCAAAAGCACGACGCGCAATTACTCTTGACTCTAACCACCCCCGTCCAGTCTCAGCAATATAAGCAGCAGCAGCAATTTCAGTTTCCCCGCGACTTCCCACCGCTAGTAACCCAGTTGGATCGAGGGTATTGCCTTGGATTCCAAATGCCATTAATAGTGGTTCTCCAATTCCGGGAATTTGAGCATCAATTATACGCGATCGCTTTTGTCCCAGATTCCGCAAATACTCTTGTGAATCTTCTAAAGTGCCGTCTTTGTCAAAGATAATTGCCTGAATGTTAGAAAATCTAAGGTTCTTACACTGAATAGTTGCCAAAAACATACCTCACTTAACAATACATACATAAAAAAAGAGGGTAAGCCCCTCTTTCCAAACTAAATCTGTTTAGCTCATTGCATACGGTTACAATTAGCATTCCATCCATAGTTGACGTATTTGGCTGCTGTGGGTTCTAAACCTCTTCAACCGCAGCAACATCTTCGATATCTGCCAAATCTTCAGTTACAGACGGTATATCTTCGAGCTCTGCCACATCTTCAACCGCAGCAACATCTTCGAGCTCTGCCACATCTTCAATTGCAGACGGTATATCTTCAGATACATCTTCAACCGCAGACGGTATACCTTCGTCAGATATATCTTCAGAATCAACCTCAGCACTGGCAACAGTACCACCTTGCTGTTTAGCTAGCATCTGTTCCCGGTATCTAACCGCCATTTCTTCTGCTTGATCATAAACCAGCTGGCGATCTTTAATCATGTCGCCTGGTTCCGGCTCCAGCTGTTTAGTGGAAAGGGAAATGCGACCCCGCTCAGCATCTAAGTCAATGATCATCACTTTTACTTCATCATTGACATTGAATACACTATGAGGCGTATCAATATGATCGTGAGAGATCTCAGATATATGCAGTAGACCACTCACGCCGCCAATATCGATAAAAGCACCGTAGGGTTTAATTCCGCGCACAGCACCAATTACAACCTCGCCGACTTCTAGGCGGTTCATCTTGCGCTCAACCAACGCTCTACGGTGGCTAAGAACGAGACGATTCCGATCTTCGTCTACCTCCAGAAATTTCAGCGGCAGTTCTTCTCCTACCAAATCTTCCTTGGGTTTACGGGTGCTAATGTGAGAGCCGGGAATAAAGCCACGTAATCCTTCAATTCGCACCAACGCTCCACCACGATTGGTGGCAAAAACTCCAGAGCGCACAGTGGCATCTTCTGTTTGTAGCTGCCTTACCCGCTCCCAAGCCCGCATATATTCTATCCGGCGGATCGAAAGCGTTAGTTGTCCATCTTCATTTTCATCAGTAAGAATGAAGAATTCCCGCGTTTCATTGGATTGTAAAACTTCTTCCGGGCTATCTACCCGGTTAATCGACATTTCTTGGATTGGAATGTAGGCTGCTGTTTTAGCGCCAATGTCAATCAGAGCGCCTCTCGGCTCGATACTAAATACAGTACCCGCTACAGTATCACCAGGGCTGAAGTGATAGTCGTATTTGTCGAGTAGAGCCGCAAAATCGTCGTGAGTAAAGCCAATTTCTGTAACAGTTGATTTCTGATTGACCATGCTGGGTGTTTCCTGCTGTTAGTCTCCGTAAGGGTTTGCCTCCTATCGATGTATATGGACGCCGGGAATAGGCAATTTACACCTACATCTTCATTCCATCCTAGCGTAGGAGAGCCGAATCTAAACGTATAAGCGTATAGACAGACCATTATACCTGAGCGCTAAGAGTGCGTGAATTCAAATGTTGAATGGGACACTTCTGTGGTGTCCATTTCTGTTACTGCTTGCTGTTCTGGATGCGAAATGCCGTCAACACCTTGACTAGAAAGATCGTCTAATGTTTCTACGAAATCTCTAATTCCTTGAAATTTGCGATATACAGAGGCAAACCGCACATAGGCAACCTCACTAAGCGATTTGAGCTGCTGAAGGACTAATTCACCTATTTCTCGACTCTTAACCTCTCGTACAGCTCGCTGTTGGATTTCGGATTCGATCTCATCTACCAGTGCCTCTAGGCGCAGGGCGGAAAGCCCCGTTTTCTGGCAAGCTTGCAAAATTCCCCGAAGTAATTTTGAACGGTCAAACAACTCTCGTTCACCGCTCTGCTTAAGCACCATAATTGGCACAAACTCAATCCGTTCATAAGTGGTAAAGCGGCGTTGGCAATTTAAACATTCCCGCCGCCGTCGAATACTTTGCCCTGCTTCCGTTGAGCGTGATTCAAGCACTCGGTTATCTGGATGCTGACAGAAAGGACATTGCATATGAGGACGCGTCCTTCAACTTGAGCTTGGCTGCATAGCGCTTTTTTTACCCACCTTGCCTTTGGTAGACAGTAAGGCAAAGTAAACCCAAGGGTAAGACAAATATATAAATATCCGCTGCTACCTTTGTAGTAGCAGCGGTTTAGTACTATAAATTTTAAGCTTTGCAATGAGGAATTGGAAAGAATTTATTTCTTCTCAATCCGAGGGGGTTCCCGAAAAGCGATCGCAAAGAAAAGAGTTCCAATTGCGAGGGTAAGAATCAAAATGTAAGCAATGGCTTCCATATCACAGTTTCCTAATCACCGAGTTTAATAATCATAGTTTACCAAGCAAAAGAAAAGAACGGTTTAACAAACTGCTAAGGTAATTGTTGCCAAAGTAATTATTTTACCGTTCTTAACACAATCCCAAGACACAGCTTTAAGTTGCTTCCTTCTTGCGGCTTGACAAGTCACCCACTTTCTGGAAGACACCCCACTCCACCTGCTCTTCACTTAGTTCTGGGTCAACTCCAGCAAACACATCCCGGAAGATCGTCCGAGAGCCATGCCAGAGGTGACCAAAAAAGAATAACAGGGCAAATACGGCGTGTCCGAAGGTAAACCAACCTCTGGTACTGGTGCGGAACACACCATCAGAGTTCAAGGTTTCCCGATCAAATTCAAAGACTTCACCCAACTGGGCGCGACGAGCATACTTCTTGACTGTGGCTGGATCATCAAAGCTTTGACCATCCAGGGCACCGCCGTAGAAGCTGACATTGACACCAGTTTGCTCGAAGCTGTACTTGGATTCGGCGCGACGGAAAGGAATATCCGCACGCACAATGCCATCTTTGTCAGTCAAGATCACTGGGAAGGTTTCAAAGAAGTTGGGGAGACGACGGACCGTTAATTCTCGTCCCTCTCCATCTTTAAAGACTGCGTGACCTAGCCAAGACTGGGCAAGACCATCACCCTTATTCATCGGACCTACACGGAATAAACCACCCTTTGCTGGGTTATTGCCAACGTAGTCGTAGAAGGCAAGTTTTTCGGGAATCTCTGACCAGGCTGCTGCTAGGGTTGCACCTTCAGCGGTTCTCTCTTGAACACGTCGGTCAATTTCCTGTTTGAAATAGTTCTGATCCCACTGATAGCGGGTAGGACCGAATAGTTCAATCGGCGTGGTGGCGTGACCGTACCACATCGTCCCAGCAACAACGAAGGCTGCAAAGAAGACTGCGGCAATACTGCTAGAAAGTACGGTTTCAATGTTTCCCATCCGCAGGGCTTTGTAGAGCCGTTCTGGGGGTCTGACTGTCAGGTGGAATAAACCAGCAATAATTCCGACGATACCAGCAGCAATATGGTGAGCAACGACACCACCAGGATTAAAGGGGTTAAAACCAGCTGGTCCCCACTCCGGTGCAACGGGTATGACACTTCCGGTTAAACCATAAGGATCAGAAACCCACATCCCAGGACCAAACAGCCCTGTTAAGTGAAAAGCACCAAAGCCAAAGCAGAGTAGACCAGATAAAAACAAATGGATGCCAAACATCTTTGGCAAATCGAGAGCGGGTTCATTGGTGCGAGGATCTCTAAAAAGCTCTAAATCCCAGTAAACCCAGTGCCATACGGAAGCTAGAAACAATAGCCCAGAAAGGACAATATGAGCGGCAGCAACGCCTTCAAATGACCAAATACCCGGATCAGTTGCTGCGCCGCCAGTGACGTTCCAACCACCCCAAGATTGGGTAACACCCAAGCGTGCCATGAAGGGCAAAACAAACATCCCTTGCCGCCACATGGGATTTAAAATCGGATCGCTGGGGTCAAAAATCGCCAGTTCGTATAAGGCCATCGAACCAGCCCAGCCTGCCACGAGGGCAGTATGCATTAGGTGTACAGAAATCAGTCGCCCTGGATCGTTCAGGACGACTGTGTGTACTCGATACCAAGGTAGTCCCATTGACTACGCTCCTCCTAAAATAGTTGTGTCTACAATGTAATTTTTCAACTTTTTGTTACTGCCAGATGCTAAACGCGATACCGCAGAGGCGCTGCCAAGGGCAGTACGCATTTGTCTTTTTTGAGTTAGACGAGGACACCTCCATCCGGGAGTTCCCCGTTGAGGAGCCAGTTACGTGCAGGGTTTTCCCCATTGAGCGGACTGGCGTGAAAGTGTCCGTTAGTGTTTACGGTTTAGCAATGGGAACACAAAACAAAAATGAGAATTATTCAAAAAGTGTAACTATTGACCGTACCGAATGCAAGCTAGAGCGTCAATAGCTTCTTAGCTAAAGGCAATGAGTCAGAAGACAAAAGACAGAATATTTGATTCCTCCCCCTGCTTCCTACTATTGTACAGATGTTGTCTGCAATCTCTATTCAGGTGCCTTACTACTGAACAAACGAGTGGATATTTGTCATCTGGCACATGGCTTCTGCTGCACCCAGTCTGTCGATTACTTGTTCAGCACTGATCAGGCGTTTTAGCACAACTTGACCGATCGCCTGAGTAACTGGCTCACTTTGAGCGATCGCCATTGGTTTTACCTCAATTGTTAAAACCTCGTCTTCTACTCGATAAAGCCATAATTTTTCGCTTGCTTCTACTAGGCAAAGGTTTATCCGTTGAATATCTGGTCGCCGTCGCCAAGCTGTTTCGCTCCACAGGCCATCAGATCCCCACACTCTGCCAACTGTCCAGCCATCAGTTAGAAAAAAATATTTCACAACCTGCTTAAGTTATGAGACTTGGTTGCTGTTTAACATACCCTGAAAAGTCTAGTAATTGTCTTGTTTGATTCTATTGCCTATGAATCGTTAATGCTGATAGCAACACGCATTAGCATCGACATCTCTAAGCTAAAATACTTAGCTAATTATTTTGGTTAGGGCGATCGCGCTTGCAGGCAATGCTTTGAAGTATAGGCGATCATATTTCTAGCCCATCTGCGATCTAATTGCCAAGATCAACGGTAAATTTCTCTCCGGTGTCCAATCAGATGAATGGTGATTATATTTTCTAATTGGCTGATAGTATAAATTACTCGATAATCGCCTACCCTTAACTTAAAGAAACCTTTCATATCGCCCGTTAATGCTTGGGGGGTAATATTATCAAAGTTTTCAGCTAACCACTTTATTTTTTCGACAAGGCGTTGAGCAATAACCCGATCGAGCTTCTCCAGGTCTGTAATTGCTTCTAGGCTAAACTCTACAATTGGAGTCATTACCAGTTCAAGCCTATTTTCTTTGCGACTTCCTCAGCAGGTATACCATGATCGCCTGCTTCTACTTGCTTTAGTGATCGGGTTAACCGCTGCTTGACTTCTTCTTTTAGTTCTCTACCCCAATCAGGCTCATCGAGCAATTCCTGCAAGGTTTCTGAAATAGTTTCCCGAATCAAGGCTTTAAGTTCATCGGTTGTGAGATCCTTGATTTGCATTTCAATCTCCTAACGAACACTGTCCAATTTAGTTTAGCCTGTCTAACCGAATCAGGCTTTAAGTAGGGCAAAGGGCGATCGCGTTTGCAGGCAATGCTTTAATTGTAGGCGATCGCAATTGGATGACGTTCTTTTATCTTTATATATAGCCAAAGAAAAAGTTGCATGATAATTAATCCCAAAAATATACCTGACAAAACAAGTTCCAATTATCCTACAGAATTTAAACCTTTAGTAGCAGGACGGTCTAAGAAGCGTTTGGGAGATGCTGCTGGACTCAAAAATTTTAGGGTAAATTTAGTCAAGCTTGCTCCTGGAAGTTGTTCTGCTCTGAGGCATTGGCATACAAAGCAAGATGAACTTATTTATATTCTAGAAGGCGAGATCACTTTAGTTACTGATCAAGGCGAACAAACTTTAACGGCAGGCATGGCAGTAGGATTTCCGGCAGGACTTGCCGATGGACATCATCTAACTAATCGCTGTAATTCAGTAGCTATGTATTTAGAAATTGGTGATAGAACACCTGAAGATGAAGTTAATTATCCTGATGTTGACTTGATAGCTAAACATAGTGATAAAAGGTGGATTTTTACTCATAAAGATGGCAGTTTGTATAAAAGTTAATCAATAAGACCAAGGATTAAACAATTTGTCAGCCTGTAGCTTAAATTAAGAAGTAGACGACATATTGTTTTATAGACGTTTTTAGTAGCTACCTTGCCATGCGATCGCACACCTCCACCGAATTCCAAGATACTTTTGATGTCATCGTCGTAGGGGCAGGGCACTCTGGATGTGAAGCAGCCCTGGCAGCAGCACGGTTGGGCTGTCGTACACTGCTACTGACACTCAACCTCGACAAAATCGCTTGGCAACCGTGTAACCCAGCGGTAGGAGGTCCAGCTAAATCTCAGCTAACTCATGAAGTGGATGCCCTGGGCGGGGAAATTGGCAAAATGGCTGATCGCACCTACCTGCAAAAGCGAGTGCTAAATTCCTCAAGAGGACCAGCTGTTTGGGCATTGCGGGCGCAGACAGATAAGCGAGAATACGCAGCAGTAATGAAGGAAATTGTCGAGAACCAGGACTCCTTGACAATCCGCGAAAGCATGGTCACAGATTTGGTGCTGGGCAGTAATGATGAAGTAATTGGAGTTGAAACTTACTTTGGTGTGGCGTTCCAGTGCAAAGCAGTAATATTGACAACAGGGACTTTCCTGGGTGGCCGGATTTGGGTTGGGAACAAATCAATGGCAGCTGGACGGGCGGGGGAATTTGCCGCTGAAGGGCTGACAGAAACGCTGAATCAACTCGGATTTGAAACAGGGCGGCTGAAGACGGGAACTCCTGCACGGGTAGATAAGCGATCGCTCGACTATAGTAAGTTGGAACCTCAAGCCGGTGATGATGAAGTGCGCTGGTTCAGCTTTGATCCTGATGTTTGGGTAGAACGCGAACAGATGCCTTGCTATCTGACTCGGACTACAGCGAAAACTCATCAGATAATTCAGGAGAATCTGCACTTATCGCCAGTATACGGCGGTTGGGTGGATGCCAAAGGACCGCGTTATTGTCCTAGCATTGAAGATAAAATTGTCCGCTTTGCCGATAAGGAAAGTCACCAGATATTTATTGAGCCAGAAGGACGGGATATTCCAGAACTGTACATTCAAGGGTTTTCAACTGGCCTGCCAGAAACAATTCAGTTACAGATGCTGCGATCGCTCCCTGGTTTAGAAAACTGTGCCATGTTGCGTCCAGCCTACGCTGTTGAATATGACTATTTGCCAGCAACCCAGTGTTATCCCACGCTGATGACTAAGCGGATTGAGGGCTTATTCTGTGCTGGGCAAATTAACGGTACAACTGGCTATGAGGAGGCAGCTGCTCAAGGTATTGTCGCCGGGATTAACGCCGCCCGATATGTGCAGCATCAGGAGATGATTGTGTTTTCCCGTGAGCAAAGCTATATCGGGACGCTCATTGATGATTTGTGTACAAAAGATTTGCGCGAACCCTACCGAGTGCTGACTAGTCGCTCTGAGTACCGGCTGTTGCTGCGATCCGATAATGCCGATCAGCGCTTGACATCTTTGGGACGGCAGGTGGGTTTGATTGATGACCGACGCTGGGAGTTATTTAACTGCAAACAAGCTAATATTGTGGCGGAAAAAGAACGGCTGCACACTATGCGGGTGAAAGAACACGAGCCATTAGGACAAGCAATTGCATCTGACACCCAGCAAGCAATCAAAAACTCAGTTACTCTGGCTGACTTGCTACGTCGTCCTGGATTTCACTATGTTGATCTGGAGCGCTACGGATTAAGTAACCCCAATCTTAACCAAGCGGAGCAAGAAGGCGCTGAAATTGATATTAAGTATTCGGGTTATCTCCAGCGTCAACAGAACCAAATTGACTCCATTAGTCGTCAAGTTAACCGTAAATTACCCTCAAACTTAGATTACTCAGCAATTGAGACTCTTTCTAAAGAAGCGCGAGAAAAACTGGCAAAAGTACAACCGCTAACAATCGGTCAAGCTGCTAGAATTGGCGGCGTTAACCCAGCTGATGTGAATGCTTTGCTGGTTTATTTGGAGGTGCGATCGCGTACTCCCCCAACTGAATCGCCAGTTTTGGCATGAACTTGACAGTATTAAGCACAGCTTCCTGCCTCAAATAGTAGAGGTTGTCTTAAATATTAAGAACACCCTTGACTCCACAAACTTGGAG
>JBGTCQ010000121.1:0-40197 GCA_041748755.1 Chroococcidiopsidaceae cyanobacterium
AATCGACTATGCTGCCAAATCCAATTGAAATAACTCACCACTAATCGCGTTGTTACTTTTGTCTGCTCCCACACTTTGCCAAATTTATTCTGCCGTCGATGCCATCTGCCAGTCTGTTGCCTCACGATGCCATTAGTCCGCACGAACATCGTTGCGTCTTGTCTTTGCCGCTGTTTTTCGGGACAAAGTATTTGCCCCGAAATAACAGCATGATGTAGTGCAGAATTTCAGGTGGCAGCACTCGTTGATACCCTCCCCAATCATCACTGTCCCATCGCTTGCAATTCGTTTTTCCTTCTGTGCTCACCACCAGTTCCGATTGGCAGTTCATCGGTGTGTTTACCCACTCGTGCTGCCAAGATCAATCCACTCGAATCCGCCAAACTGATTCCAATCCAACAATCTCCCACGTCTAATTCCTCTGGGAAACATTGCTTCTGTTTTTTTGCACAAATGACCACCGGAGCGTCGCCACTCACCTCCTCGGTCGTGACCTGTTCAACCTGGTTGTTATGGACTAACAAAGCTCTGGCACTCGATGAGCGAACAATACTCACAACTGTGTTGTAAGCCAAACCGCTAATACGACTAATGCCTCGCTTTCCTTGTGCCTTCGCTGTGCGCCTGTAACACCTGTTGGAGCTGTTCTGGACTGACATGTCGATAGTAGTAATGGGTATCAAAGCTCTCCGAGAAGGTTTGCTTGCACTGAGGGCAGAAATAGCGTTGATGTCCATTGGGCATCTTGCCGTGTTTATGGGTCTTAGCGTAACCACAGAGCCGACATTCCATTGCTCAAGCAACGTGATAATTGATTCTTTACTTTACCAAACCCACATCTTTTTGACGCACTATCAAAAATTTTTACCGGACCCACGCAATCTATGACGAAATTGTGGCGATTGTGGAAGAATACATTGATTTTTTTGCCGCCTCAACGGTGTCTTTAAGCAGGGTAGACACGAAAACAGATTGCCTAAAATCATCGCTAAACGACTCCTCAAATACCGTTATCTGCATCAAAAATAGAATAAATGCTTTAGCGACTCGTTTAGAACCTTACGGTCGGTTGCTGCGGGATACAAAAAAACTACCAATTTAGGACTTAATACTAAATAGAGGTAAAAATCATGCAACTTAAACGCACAATAGGTTTACTGGTAGCAAGTGTAAGTATTGCTAGTATTGGAATTACCGGATGCTTTCCTTTAAGCCAGAGTAATGCTCAGAGTTCTCAAGCTCCAACAACTACTCAAACTCCCCTACGCGAACCTGATGTCATCTATGTACCCACACCCCAGGAAGTTGTAGACGAGATGCTAGCCTTAGCTAAAGTGACAAAAAATGATGTAATCTACGATCTTGGTAGTGGTGATGGACGGATTCCTGTTACCGCAGCCCAAAGGTTCGGCACTAGAGGCTTTGGCATAGATATTAACCCCGAACGCATCCAAGAAGCTAATGCTAATGCTCAAAAAGCCGGCGTAACCGATCGCGTTAGGTTTCTCAATCAGGACTTGTTTACAACAGATATTAGTTCCGCAACCGTCGTCACACTTTACCTTTTACCCGAACTAAATGTTAGGTTGCGACCTCAATTATTTAAACAACTCAAGCCTGGTACTCGCATTGTCTCCCACGATTTTGACATGGGCGAGTGGAAACCAGATCGTGTTGTGCAGACCCAAGAGGGTTCTACTATTTACTTATGGACTATCCCCAAAGAAGTTCCAGTCAATCTCAGATAAGCATATTTAACTTATGGAGTTAAATATGCACTACACGCTAAGTATACGTAAACAGTAAAGTAGTGATTTTTTGCTGTTTACACTCAAATTAAGTAATTTTAAATGTGCAAATTATGAGAATCAGGTTAAAACGCCGACGGTTTGGTCAGCTAATGATTTCCGGTACAGTAGTAGCTGCGCTGGGGAATCTGACAAACAAAACTTGGGCGCAAGTAAGCCCTCGTCGCCAACCAGTACCAACCCAAGCACCAGAAGTAGTCGATGTAACGCTGCGCGTCAATGGCACAGAACATACTTTAAAAATAGAACCACGAGTGACCTTACTCGACGCACTGCGCGATCGCATTGGTCTAACGGGAACTAAAAAGGGATGCGATCGCGGTCAATGCGGTGCTTGTACTGTATTAGTCAACGGACAGCGCATCAATTCCTGTTTGTCCCTAGCAATTATGTACGACGACGTAGAAATTACCACCGTCGAAGGATTGGCGCGTGGCAATGAATTGCATCCCGTACAAGCAGCATTTATCAAGCATGACGGCTTTCAGTGTGGATATTGTACCCCTGGTCAAATCTGTTCGGCAGTGGGAGCTATAGCTGAGGCAAAAGCAGGTACAGCAAGCGCGGTGACATCGGATGTTAGGACACAGGGACAAGTTAAATTGACTGATGCCGAAATCTCGGAACGCATGAGTGGCAATATCTGTCGGTGCGGTGCTTATCCCGGCATTGTCGCGGCAGTACAGGAAGTAAGTCAAGCAACATCCTAAACCAGGTTATTTGTCCTATGTCATTTGTTACTCGTACTTCTAACTCCTAACATGAAACCATTTACCTACCTACGTGCGACCGAAACCAGTACAGCCATTAAGTCCGCCACCAGCAATCAGACGAAATTTATCGCTGGCGGTACGAATCTCCTTGATTTGATGAAGGAAGGCGTAGAACAGCCCGACCGCCTAGTTGATATTACTAGAATAAGTTTGTCACAAATTCAACCTACATCTAACGGTATTCGGATCGGGGCGCTAGCAAAGAATAGCGATACGGCAAACCATCCTCTGATCCGCACTCGCTATCCGCTACTATCCCAAGCTTTACTGGCTGGAGCATCGCCGCAACTGCGAAATATGGCATCAGTGGGTGGCAATTTAATGCAAAGAACGCGATGCTACTACTTTACTAATACGTCCATGCCCTGCAATAAGCGTCAACCTGGTTCCGGCTGCGCTGCCATTGAAGGATATAACCGCATCCATGCAATTTTAGGCACGAGTGACAGTTGTATCGCTACTCATCCGTCTGATATGTGCGTAGCACTAGCGGCGCTTGATGCCGTTGTACAAGTATCGGGAGCAAAGGGCGATCGCGCGATTCCATTTGCGGAGTTTCATCGCTTACCTGGAGATACGCCCCAAATTGAGACAGCACTGCAACCAGGCGAACTAATTACGGCGGTCGATTTGCCCAATTCACCCTTTGCCGAGAAGTCGCATTACCTCAAAGTCAGAGACAGAACATCATATGCGTTTGCGGTGGTTTCGGTTGCTTCTGCTTTAGATATCAACAACGGCACGATTCGTAATGCGCGGATGGCATTGGGAGGAGTGGCGCATAAACCTTGGCGGTCAGTAGAAGCAGAGAAAATTCTCTTGGGTGCAAAACCCAACGATCAGACTTTTCAAGCGGCGGCAGAGGCGACTTTAAAGGGGGCAAAAGGTTACAAACACAATGCTTTTAAAGTGGAATTGGCAAAAAGGGCAATTGTGCGATCGCTAACTATCGCAACAGAGGGGACAGCAGTATGACACAAGCAGATAGAGCAATAAATGCCGTCACGGGTAAGCCAATGGATCGGGTCGATGGGCGGCTTAAAGTTACGGGGACGGCACAATTTTCGGCGGAATATCCGCAAAAGAATCTCGCTTATGCAGTTCTAATTGGCAGTAAAATCGCTCGTGGCTCGGTTAAAAGTATTGATACAAGTGTGGCAGAAAAAGCACCAGGAGTTCTGGCAATTCTCACCCACGCTAACGCGCCCAAACTCAAGGTCATGCCAGCTTTTACAGCCGGAGGGGGCGCGGCAGAGAACCGCATACCTTTAAGCGATAACAATATTTATCATGTTGGTCAATACATTGGCGTGGTAGTCGCCGATACCTTTGAACGTGCTACCCACGCAGCCGAATTAGTGCGGGTTACTTATAACCAACAAACGCCTTTAACAGATATGCAGCGCCTGCGAAACCAAGCAGTTGTACCAAAGGGCAAAGTATCGCGAAGACCCGCCGATACGGTACGCGGTAATTTTGAGCAAGGGTTAGCTCAAGGGAAGGTGCGCGTTGAAGAAACCTACACCACACCCACCGAACACCACAACCCAATGGAGCCGCACGCGACTACCGCTATTTGGGAAAGAAATCGCCTCACCGTTTACGATTCCACCCAGAACAACTTTGGCACGCGCAAAACTCTAGCGGCAGCTTTTGGCATCCCTGAAGAAAACGTGCGGGTTGTCTGCAAGTTTATCGGCGGTGCTTTTGGCTGTAAAGGGACAATGTGGTCGCACGTACCCTTAGCTGCCCTCGCCGCTCGTTCCGTGCGTCGTCCAGTCAAGTTAGTTTTGACGCGCCCGGAGATGTTTACAGGCACAGGGCATAGGGCGCAAACCGAGCAACAAGTAATACTAGTAGCTTCTTCAGATGGCAAGTTAACTGCTCTAGCTCATAAAGGTATTTCCGATAGTTGCTCTGAAGTAGTCGGTGAATTTGTTGAACCGTTCACAAAGGCTACGCACATGATGTATGCCTGTCCAAACGTGCAAATTTCCCAACGAGTAGTTCGGTTGAACAAAGGTCAACCCACGTTTATGCGCGCCCCTGGCGAAGCTTCTGGAACTTACGCCCTCGAATCTGCTATTGACGAACTAGCTTATAAGTTAAAGTTAGACCCGATTGAGTTGCGCTTGCGTAACCACGCAGACATCGATCCCGATGAAAATTTGCCTTGGTCGAGTAAGTCACTCAAAGAATGTTACCAATTGGGTGCTACTAAGTTTGGCTGGTCGCGACGAAACCCCGAACCGCGTTCGATCCGCGACGGTAGGTATTTTGTAGGGATGGGAATGGCTAACGCTACGTACCCCGTACTTCACTTTCCTGCCACTGCGGTAGCCAAAATTATGCTTGATGGTAGCGTTATCGTCCAAAGTGGTACGCACGAGATGGGTACAGGTACGGCGACAGCCTTAGCACCAGTGATTGCCGATGTGTTGGGAGTTGCTATCGAACGGGTAAGATTTGAGCTTGGTGACACTGAGATGCCGCGTGCGCCAGTTTCCGGCGGTTCGGCGACAATATCTTCTGTTGGGACTGCGGTTACAGGAGCGACGCAAGCAGCCCGTGGAAAAGTATTAGCAATAGCCCGCCAAGACAGGAAATCCCCGCTTTATAATATCCCGGCTTCAGAAGTTGCAATTGAAAATGGGCAGATATTTTTAAAGAGCGATCGCACTAAAAGCGAAACCTACGAATCTATCCTCAAACGTAATAATCTGAAGTTGGTAGAAGCAAGCTTTGATGCCAAGTTTGACGAAGCAAATAAAAAGTACTCAATGCACTCGTTTGGCGCACAATTTGCTGAAGTGCGTATCGATCCCGACCTTGGGCAAATTCGTGTGAGCCGTTTTGTGGGAGCTTTTGGCACGGGACGAGTGATGAATATGAAAACCGCACGTTCTCAATTAATTGGTGGGATAACAATGGGCATTGGCATGGCGTTATTGGAAGAAACTGTTACCGATTCCCGCTACGGGCAGATTGTTAACCCTAATTTAGGCGAGTACCACGTACCCGTTAATGCTGATATCCCAGCAATCGAAGCCTATTTTGTGGAAGAAAACGATCCCTATGTTAATCCGATTGGAGCTAAAGGAATTGGTGAAATTGGGATTACAGGTGTAGCGGCGGCGATCGCCAATGCGGTCTATCATGCCACTGGAAAGCGCGTTCGTTCTCTGCCAATTACCCTAGACAAATTAATTTAACCTAAAAGGCGAATATCCCCTAAAAATGAAGGAATTTATCGCAATTTTAGCAGAACTGGAAAAAAGCAACCGTCAAGGCAAAACAACTATCCTTGCTACGGTTATTGCAGCCCAGGGTTCTACCTATCGTCGCGCAGGGGCGCGGATGCTGCTAACTTCGGATGGTTGTAGTGTAGGGACAATTAGTGGCGGCTGTTTAGAAGCCGATGTCGCTTTGCGATCGCAAAAAGTAATGGCATCAAAACAACCAACAGTAGTAACCTATGACACAACCTCTGATGAAGATATTGTCTGGGGACTGGGATTAGGCTGTAATGGCTTAGTGCGTGTGCTAATTGAGCCGATTACACCTCAACAAGCAGATTATGTAGAGTTTCTATCTAGGTGCTACGGCGATCGCCAATTAGGTGTAGTAGCAACCTTAGTTAGCATCACAGGCTTGGCTCAGGAGAAAATTGGAACTCGTTTAATGTTGCAACAAAACGGCAGTGTCACTACTTGTTTGTCAAATTCTGTAGCAGCAAGCATAGTTGAAGACGCACGCGCAGCATTACAGTCCAAAACTTCAATCTTGAAGTCCTATCAATTGCCGATAGGTGAAGTAGAGGTTTTTATCGAAGTTATCCAGCCACCATTGCCACTGATAATTTTTGGTGCAGGTCACGATGCTCTACCAGTAGCACGTTTTGCTAAAGAACTAGGCTGGAACGTAACAGTTGTTGATACTAGGCAATCAACAGCAACACAAAATCGGTTTACTGATGCAGATGCCATTGTGCTATCTCGTCCAGAAAACATCACTGACCACATCAGTGTAAGCGATCGCACTGTAGCTGTTGTTATGACCCACAACTACCTGCACGACCGCGAACTTCTCAAAATCCTCCTACCATCGCAATTACGCTACTTAGGTATTCTTGGCCCCAAAAGCAGAACCGAGGGTTTACTTGAAGAATTACGCCAAATAAGAACTCATCTAACTAGAGAGCAAATACACCGATTCTATGCTCCTGTTGGACTTGATATTGGTGCTGATACTCCTGAAGAAATCGCTCTATCAATTATTGCCGGAATTCAAGCTGTTATTAGTAACCGTTTGGGAAACCAGCTACGAGAGCGAAAGGGATCGATTCACGAGCAAGTTTCCAAGCATGGTATTCAATCAAACCCGTCAGCTAAAAGGTATGTCAGCGTATGAATGGAGTTGAAGAATATAACCAAAACATTGGGATTGTCATTCTAGCTGCCGGAGCATCAACGCGCATGGGTACGCCTAAGCAATTGTTGCGCTATCAAGAACGCAGTTTACTTCGTCACACCATAGAAGTTGCTATTGCCTCTGTCTGCCGACCAATTGTTGTTGTTTTGGGAGCTAATGCCCAACTTATTAAGTCTGATATTAGCCAGCTTTCTATTCAAATAGTAGAAAACTTGCAGTGGACTGAGGGAATGAGTTCTTCAATTCAAGTAGGTATTCAAGAGCTAAAAACTTCTTACCCAGAAGTAAAAGCCGTAATAGTTACACTTTGCGACCAACCTTTTATCTCTACCGAGATTATTAATCGGCTTGCCTTAGCATACCATTCGACAAATCAGCCTATTATTGCTTGCGAGTATGGAGAAACCCTAGGCGTACCAGCTTTATTTAGCGATTGCCTGTTCTCAGAACTTATGACACTTAAAAATGGCGAAGGAGCAAAAAAAATTATTAAAAAGCATTCTCAGGAAGTATTTATTATCTCCTTTCCAGAAGGCGCTACGGACATTGACACACCAAAAGAATACGCAGAGCTTCTTGTTATGACATGAACATTGCTAACAAAACTTGCTCTAGCTCGCATAGAGAGAAAATACCAGCATTCGGCACTATTTGACAAAGACCTTTTCTTAAGTACGCAGTGTCGGCAAGTTTGCTTTTCAAATTACAAATACTATCAAAGACTCACCCATGACCAAAGTTGCACTGCTCGTAGAATTCAAGGCAAAACCTGGCAAAGAGCAAGAACTCGCTACTTTCCTTATTAATGAACAGCCATTGATAGCTGCTGAACCAGCAACAGCGGGATGGTTCGTTGTGCGTCTGGATGTTCAGACTTTTGCGATCTTCCATGCCTTCAATGAAGAAGCTGGACTACAGTCTCATCTTAATGGGCCAATCCCCGCCGCGCTGATGGCTATTGCCGACAATTTGCTAGCTGAACCACCACAAATTCGTCACACCGACATATTAGCAGCGCTACTGCCAGCCTAAAGTAGTCACAATTTTTTGCGTATTTAGTTATACGGCAATCAGACATTATCTTGCGCGTTAAAGGCAGCGTACGCCGCGCGTAGCAGTTCAATTTCTGGTGCAGATTTATCTAGCATAAAAGTTGTGGTAAAGGACATGGAACAGGTCCTAACGGCTGGAAGCTCAGCGACGGCAGGAGGTAAAGCAACCTCTCCGCGACAGACACTACCCCACCCCGTTCGCTGCAACGCCTGGTTAGGTGCCGTGACCGGACGCTGGAGGTGGACAGATTTCCATGGTTTGAAGCAAGCCATGCTCAAGGGTATAACGATGACCAACGTGCTCATCGGCAAGAACGGTTCCAGCTAGGTCGCGCACGACCTGATGCACACCGACTAAGATACGTCCGGCATCCTCCGGGTGAAAAGAAACCGGCTCCACGTACGGATTGATCTCGGACCATTGCTTCGTCCAGTAAGCGCGGACTTCTTGATGTCCATGGGCAGAACCGCCTTCAAACGCTTTCGGCCAAGCCACGTCAGGAGTCATGGTGGCGAGGGCGGCATCAATATCTCGCGCGTTAAAGGCAGCGTACGCCGCGCGTAGCAGTTCAATTTCTGGTGCAGGTTGATCTGGCATAAGAGTTATGGTGAAGGACATACAGCAGAGCCTAACAATTATTATGCAGAAGCATTCTGCATAAAAGACGGTTTGTTAAGAGATAACGGCACTGGTCTGTTAGGACGTGGTAGAAGGAAATCCTCTCCAAGTAAGCAATTTCTCCATCTTCACAGGTCGATTGTATAGTCCTAGAGCCAAAGAGGGGTGTTGTTTTCTTACTCAGCCCCCAGTGCGGTCTAAAGAGCGTTGTGGACTAACTGCTGTACTATCAGGCTACGTTGTAACCCAACGACTTCTTTGGCATAAAGGTTCTGTCGCCGTCGATAGGCGCTCTTCTCTTCGGCTCAACGCACTATTGTGTGCTTCATTATGATTGGCATGCACCTGGGATGCTGGACTGATAGCTGTAAAAGGATGCTCCGGCTTGACCCACTCCACACGCCTGTTACCAAGATAGCCTTTAATCTTGAGAGCAACTTCTAACCCTTGTCTCCAGACCTTACGATATCCGTAATCCCGACTATACTCGCTGGCTTTCAGGTAACAACTAGCACTTAACCGAAGCTGGTGGGCATAGCGTCTTTCCCCATCCGTAAACCAGCGAATAAACTCACACTTGTTTGCCCACAGCAAGCGCCTTGTGGCTAGCTTGCTCAAATAATAAATTGTCCTTTTTTCCAGCTTGGGTAACTAACCGCTCTTCGGCTTTGGCGCTCCAAGAAGTTAATAGTCCACCCTTGCGACTCACAGTTCTAGGGAAGGTTCTCGCCGACCTTGAGCATACACTTCATCTCCTTCGACTGTAATATCTCCGCTTGCAGGTGCAGGAGGAGACCAGTCCTTTTGCTTGATGGCTAAACGCAATTCCTGCGCAGATGATCGTGGCATGTGACTTTTCCAATACCCGTCCTGCTGCCCGGATGCCCATACCCTCTGTTCTCATCTTCATGGCTAAGGAAACGATCTCAGGTGGGGTACGTAGTCGAGCCATCGGACTGCCCGTGCGTTCATTGGAGCGCTTGTTGCAGCTTTTACATAAGTAGGTCTGGAGGCGACTGCCGTCTTTAAGACATTCGCTGCCATATTTGCTCAAAGTGGAAGAGTTGCAGTAGTGACAGTTCAATGCAGAGTTCTTTCATCCCAGGGGTCTACAGTTCAATATTACCGCACCACGTCTTAGCTGACCAGTGCCCCATCTTTCGCTTTCGTTTTCTAGATTAATTTGGGGTTTTGTATTTGTCGTTACAGAAAATCTCTGGACTTTAACTGGAGTTAGCCTCAGAAAATTACTGCTTAACCCACCTGAATCTCTGTTTCCCCGCTGGAAGGTATACTGTTCTGATGTAAAAATGCTGAAAACTAAGATATCTAGAGGAAATTAGTGGATGTTTGATTACCTCTGGAGATCTCAGGTAAAATCTAACTACAGCGTTTGACGTGACACAAAATGGATTTTGAACAAGCGCTGAAGGTAGCCAACACAGCAGTGTTTGCCCTATTCGGCAGACACCTAACTGATGTGGAAACCGCTATTTTACTGGGGTCTTGGCAAAGTCAGACCTATGAGCGAATTGCCGAGACATCGGGATATTCCATCAGCTACCTTACCCGTGATATCGGTCCCAAGCTCTGGAAGCTCCTGAGCCAAGCATTAGGAGAAACAGTTAGTAAAACTAACTTTCAAGCAGCACTAGAGCGGCATTGGCGATCGTCGATAAGTGAAGCTGAGGGAGCCGCAAAGAGGCTAGAATCCTCTAACGCAGACTTCTTAGAATTCCCTAGTGGTTCAGTGCCGCTCAATTCCTTGTTTTACATTGAGCGTCCTCCTATCGAAGAACGTGCCTATACACAAGTCAGCAAATCTGGGAGCCTGATCCGGATTAAAGCCCCAAAACAGATGGGCAAAACATCCCTAATGCACAGAATTCTGGCTCATGCTAAACAAGTTGGTCTCCGTACTGTACTGTTAAGTTTGCAGCAGGCAGATAGCGCCATTTTCACGTCCTTGGATAAATTCTTACGGTGGTTATGTGCCAATGTCAGTCGGCAACTCAACCTGGAACCGAGGCTGGATGACTACTGGGATGAGGATATTGGCAGCAAAGTTAGCTGCACATTATATTTCCAGGGATATGTGTTACCAGAAATTGACTCTGCTGTCGTCTTAGCATTGGATGAAGTGAATCGGATTTTCGAGTACCCCGAAATTTCTGCTGATTTTCTGCCGCTGCTGCGCTCCTGGTATGAAGACGCTGCGGAATTGGAGGTCTGGCAAAAACTGCGACTGGTAGTGGTGCATGCTACAGAAGCTTATATTCCGTTAGACATTAATCAATCTCCGTTTAATGTCGGGCTACCGATTAAATTACCCGAATTTAGTTTAGAGCAGGTGCAAGATTTGGCTGTGCGTTATCGCCTGAATTGGGTCAAAGGCGAGTCAGGAGCGAGAAACTTAGCTCCCTTACTAAAAATGGTGGGTGGACATCCCTACTTAGTCCGCATCGCTCTCTATCACCTGGCAGGTCAAGACGTAACTCTCGAACAGTTACTGCAAACGGCTCCCACCGTGGCTGGGATTTATAGCGACCATTTACGGCGTCACTTAGCGAATCTCCAAGAGCATCTCGAACTTGCAGCAGCACTCAAACGGGTGGTTACATCAAATGAACCTTTGCAACTAGAAGCGATCGCTGCCTATAAATTAGAAAGCATGGGTTTAGTTAAGCTAGAGGGAAATCAAGCAACACCGAGTTGTGAATTGTATCGACTGTATTTCTGCGAACAATTAGGCTAAGAGCCATGCATAAGTACGAATATCAAGTCGGCGGCAGTCTCAAAATGGATGCTCTAACCTATGTGGAGCGGCAGGCTGACTTTGAACTTTATCATGCCTTGCTCAAAGGTGAGTTTTGTTACGTATTTAGCTCTCGGCAGATGGGCAAGTCCAGTTTGCGCCTACGGACTCGGTATCGGCTGGAAGAAGTGGGTTTCAGCTGTGCCTCTATCGACATGACCCGGATTGGCAGCGAAAACATTACCCCTGCTCAGTGGTATAAGGGCATGGTAGTTGACTTATTAAGGGGTTTTAATCTTTTTGGCAAGGTTAACTTAAAAGCTTGGTGGCAGGAGCGAGAAGATTTATCTCCACTACAGCGATTGAGTCAGTTTATCGAAGACATTTTGTTAGTCCAACTTAGAAGTGAAAAAATCTTTATTTTCATTGATGAAATTGATAGCGTTTTGGGGCTTGATTTTCCGACCGAAGATTTTTTTGCGCTGATTCGGCATTGCTACAACCAACGAGCAGAAAATTCAGAGTACAACCGCCTCACTTGGGCGCTATTTGGGGTAGCAACGCCCTCAGATTTAATTGCTGACCGCAAACGCACCCCATTTAATATTGGTAAATCTATCGATCTACGTGGCTTTCAGCTATCAGAAATTCAGCCATTAGTAGCAGGATTAGAGGGTAAGGTAGATAATCCGATGGCTGTTCTCAAAGATATCTTGGCTTGGACAAACGGTCAGCCGTTTCTTACTCAAAAGCTGTGCCATCTTGTGATGCAGGAAAGGCACAGTGGCAATGGTAACGGACAGCAACTTCCAAGTTTAGATGAGGAGCGTTATAAGCTAGATACTCATCTACCAATCGTTAATTATTATCTGATCAGTTTTTATTACCAATTTCCCCCATTTCTCCTGGAAAAGCTGGTGCTAAAGCACGTGATCGAGAACTGGGAAGCAAATGATGAACCGGAGCATTTGAAGACAATCCGCGATCGCCTGCTGAGAGAAAGACGTGCTGGTGTGCTGCTGAAATATCAGCAAATATTACAAGGAGTTGAGGTAGCGGAAGATGACTCAAGAGAACAAATTGAGCTGCTGTTGTCAGGTTTAGTAATTGAGCAGTGCGGCCAATTGCGGGTAAAAAACCGCATTTATCAAGAGGTTTTTAACTGGGATTGGGTAGAAAAACAATTAGCTAAACTGCGACCCTACTCCCAAGCATTACAGGCTTGGGTAGCAACAGATCGCCGTGACACATCACGGTTATTGCGCGGCCAAGCTTTACTAGAAGCTCAAGCTTGGTCGCAGGGCAAAAACTTGAGCGATTTAGATTATCAGTTCTTGGCAAAGAGTCAAGAATGCGATCGCCAAGAAGTAGAAACCAAGTTAAAAGCGGCACGGACTCAGGAAGTTGCCGCCCGACTGCTACAAGAGCAAAAAGCTACCAAATTCCAAAGGTCATTTCTCACCGCAGTCAGTTTGGCATTGATAGTTGCTTCCGGTTTGGGGGTGATGACTTTCTTCCAGTACCGAAAAGCACGGTTAAGCGAGATCAATGCAACTGCTATATCTTCTCAAGCCCTCTTTGCCTCAAATCAAAGGTTAGATGCGCTGGTTCAGGCGATCGCGGCAAGACAAAGACTGCAAATCCCTCAGGCAGATGCAAAAACACAGACTCAGGTTGAATCGGCTCTCCGGCTGGCAGTTTATGGAGCGGTGGAGTACAATCTCTTGTCAGGACATAGTGCTGGGGTAAACAGAGTTGCATTTAGTTCCGATGGTCAGACAATCGCTTCGGCGAGTGACGACAATACAGTCAAACTCTGGCAGCGGGATGGTACCTTGCTACGTACTCTCAAGGGTCATACAAATGAGGTCTGGGGAGTTGCATTCAGTCCTGATAGTCAGACGATAGTTTCAGCTGCTGACGATGGTACTATCAAACTCTGGCGACGAGATGGCACTCTAATGAAGACCCTTTCTGGGCATAGGGATGAGGTTAATGGCATTGCAATCAGTCCCGATGGTCAGATGCTCGTCTCAGGTTCTGACGACAAGACCGTGAAAATTTGGCAGCGAGATGGAAAGCTGCTACATACTATGACCGGACATAGTGTGAATGTCAGCTCAGTTGCAATCAGCCCCGATAGTCAGGCGATCGCCTCAGTGTCTGACGACAAAACTGTCAAACTCTGGCAGCGGGACGGCACTTTGCTACGTACCCTTTCTGGGCATAGTGGTGGCATCAGTGGCGTTGCATTTAGCCCCGATAGTCAGATGCTTGCTTCGGCGAGTGACGATAAAACCGTCAAACTCTGGCAGCAAGATGGCACATTGTTAGAGACATTTTTTGGACATACCGCCCCAGTTGAAGAAGTTGCATTCAGCCCTGATGGTCAGACGCTTGCCTCAGTGAGTGTGGACAAGACGATCAAACTCTGGCGGACAGATGGAACACTCCTGCGCTCCCTTGCTGGGCATAGCGACACGGTTTACGGAGTTGCATTTAGCCCCGACGGTCAGGCGATCGCTACAGCGAGTGACGACAGAACCGTCAAACTCTGGCAGCTAGATAACACCTTGCTGAAAATTCTTTCTGGTCATAAAGACGAGGTTTGGGGAGTTGCATTTAGCCCTGATAGTCAGATGCTTGCCTCAGCGAGTGACGATAAAACCGTCAAACTCTGGCGGCGGGATGGCACCTTGTTACGTACCCTTGCTGGTTATAAAGAGAAAGTTTGGGGAGTTGCATTCAGCCCTGACGGTCAACTAATAGCATCAGCGAGTGACGATAAAACCGTCAAACTCTGGCGGCGGGATGGCATGTTGCTACGTACCGTTTCTGGGCACAGTGCTGGAGTGAAGAAAGTTGCCTTCAGCCCAGACAGTCAACTAATGGCATCAGCAAGTGACGACAAAACCATCAAACTCTGGCGGCGGGATGGTACCTTATTACGTACCCTTGCTGAGCATACCGACAATGTTAGCTCAGTTGCATTCAGCCCGGACAATCAGATGCTCGCTTCAACTTCTGAAGACAATACTGTCAAACTTTGGCAGCCTGACGGAACGCTGCTACGTACCCTCAAAGGTCATACAGATGAGGTTTGGGGAGTTGCATTCAGTCCCGACAGTCAAACGATAGTTTCAGCTGCTGACGACGAGACGATCAAACTCTGGAAACCCAATGGCACATTACTAGCTACCCTTGCTGGGCATAGTGCTGGGGTAAACGAAGTCGCATTCAGCCCCGACGGTCGGACAATAGTTTCAGCTGCTGACGACAAGACAATCAAACTCTGGAAATCCAGTGGCACATTACTAGCTACCCTTGCTGGGCATAACGCTGGGGTGAACTCAGTTACATTCAGCCCTGACGGTCAAACAGTCACCTCAGCAAGTGCAGATAGGACGGTAATTTTGTGGAATTTGGAGCGCGTTTTAGATCTAGATAAGCTACTAGTGTACGGTTGTAATTGGGTGCGCGATTATCTTAAAACTAATCCCGATGTGCGTCAGAGCGATCGCCACTTGTGTGATATGAGTAGAGTTGAAACAAAATCCGGAAAGCTGCAACCGTAGTTGGTAGATTATTACTGCACCGACTTTTACTGGCTGGTGAGAATATGATACCCAGAACACAACCCCCTCAAATTACTCAATGCTCTAAAAATCAGCAACACTCCCGCCATTCTGCGTCCATCATGCTCATGGCACTGGTACTTAGCCTGGTAGTTGTTGCCTGCAATAAAGCCTCTACCACACCTCCCGCAGTCAAAGCATCTTCTACTGATAAAATTCTGAAGATTTGGTGGGACAAAGGCCATACCCTAGAAGAGGATGAAGCGCTCCAGCAGGTTGTTAGCAACTGGGAAAAACGAAGTGGTAATAAAGTCAAGCTTTCGTTCTATAACAGTGACGAGCTATCGCAGAAGGTCGAAAGAGAACTGCGGACTGGAGATCTCCCCGATCTCATAGCAATGTTTAAAAGTGAGAAGTCTCTTACTGCACGTCTAGCTTGGGAAGGGAAGCTTGCAGATGTTTCCGATGTGATTTTGCCAGTCAAGAGCCTTTATCCGGAAACAGTGCTGAATACAGTTAACCTTTATAACAAAGTCGAACAACGGCGGAGTTACTATGCTTTACCCATCCATCAGGCAACGATGCACGTCTACTACTGGCGGGATTTGCTAGAGAAAGTAGGTCGTAGTGAACGAGATATTCCTAAAGATTGGGATGCTTACTGGAAATTTTGGCAACAAATGCAAGATGAGTTGCGGGCAAAGCAAATCGATATTTATGGCTTAGGCTTGCCACTATCAATTGCAGCCGGAGATACATACCAAACTTTCGAGCAGATTTTAGAAGCATACGATGTTCAAATTTTAGATGCTAAAGGTCAGCTCCGGGTCGATAACCCGCAAGTGCGTCAAGGCATTGTCAAAGTTTTAGACTGGTACGCCCAACTGTACCGCCAAGGCTACCTACCACCAGAGGCACTGCAATGGTTGAATCCAGACAATAATCGCAACTTGCTCAACCGTGAAGTGTTGATGACAACCAACGTCACCCTTTCGATTCCAACGGCGGTACGCCAAGATCCCGATACCTACCGGAACAAGCTAGGGATCTTGGAGTTGCCAAATAAACCTAGTGGCAAGCCGATGCGTTACTTAATTATGGTTGAGCAAGTCGTTTTGTTTGCCAATTCCCAAAACCAAAAGATGGCTAAGGATTTTCTAGCGTATTTGCTCCAACCTGACATTATTGGTAATTATCTTAAAGCTACTGGAGGTCGTCATTCTCCAGTGCTTAAGCCAGTCTGGAAAGATACCTTTTGGACAGATCCCAAAGACCCCCACGTTTCGATGGCGACAAAGACATTTACCGCAGGTCGAACGCGCCTATTTTATAGTTACCAAAATCCTGCCTATAGTATGGTTCTCCAGGAAAATGTCTGGGGGAAAGCTCTTAAGAGAGTGCTGGTAGATGGTAGTTCTTCAGCAGAAGCAGCTGATGAAGCGATCGCGCGGATCAAGCAGATTTTTGCTCAATGGCAGTGAACTACTCTAACTTATGCAGGATGGAAATCAACACCTAACCACTAAAGTCGCTAGTTTCTTCTTACTCTTGTCTCTAGTGGCTATTGGTGTGGTGGGAGGTGTTGCCTTTTTTAGAGCTAGGGAAGCTTTAAAGCAAGCAGCTTTTAATCAACTCAGCGTTGCTGCCACTCTAAAAGAATCAGAGATTACCCGTTGGTTTGAAGATCAGCAACGAGATTTTTTCCTGGTGACAAAGTTCCCCGATGTCCAAAGGAATCTCGAACAACTTTTAAGTTCTCAAAACTCTGCCCCAGAATATCTTGCTGCTAATAAAATTCTTTCCAGCTATCTGTCGAGTGTAGCCCAGACCAAACCTGATCTTAGGGAAATTTTTATTCTTAATCGCAGTAATAGAGTGATCTTATCCACCGATAAGCTGCACTCTAGTAAGTATGAAATTTTAGCCGATACTACATATATTGAAAAGTTTGAATCGGGAGATGCTTTTACACCGATTTTCTACGTTTCGCCTGATACTGGCAAACCAGCGGTAACCTTAGCAACATCTTTACGGGATGCAGCTGGGGTGCGTCAAGGCGTAATCTTAGCTCACCTAAGCTTAGATCGAATAGATCGAATCGTCCGGGAACGCACAGGCTTAGGTAAGAGCGGCGAGACTTACTTAGTTGGCTCTTTGGTAACTAAAAACACTTTTGTTTCTAAAGAAGATAAAACCAACCCAGAGGAATTTCTCACAGGAATTAGCAGCCAAGGCATTGATGCGGCAATAAGTGGCATCAGTAGCTTTGGGCTTTATCGGAACTATGCCGGAGTACCAGTGATCGGGGTGTACCGCTGGCTGAATGAGCAAGATCTTGCCTTGTTAGTGGAGATGCAGCAGGCAGAAGCATTTGCTCCGGCTCGGCAATTAGCGGGGACAATTGTGTTAGTAGGTCTGGTATCGGTAGGTACGCTAGCAATAGGAGTGTATTGGCTGACACAACAGCTAACAATTTCGCGCCAACAGTTAGAGAATTATAGCCACAGATTAGAACAGAAAGCCCAGGAAGCAGAGGCTGCTAACCGTGCCAAAAGTGAATTTTTGGCCAACATGAGTCACGAACTGAGGACTCCCCTCAACGCCATACTTGGTTTTAGCCAATTGATAGCTCGCAGTCCCTCTATTAGTCCTGCACAGCTAGAAAACTTGGAAATTATTAGTCGTAGTGGTGAGCATTTGCTGACCCTGATCAATGACGTACTGTCGATGGCTAAAATTGAGGCGGGTCGAACGACATTGCATGAAAATAGCTTTGACCTATACGAGCTGCTAAACTCTCTCGAAGAGATGTTACGGCTAAAAGCAGAATCTAAGGGCTTACAGCTAATCTTTGCTCGTAGTCCTGAAGTGCCCCAATATGTACAAGCAGATGAGAGTAAATTGCGCCAAGTTTTGATTAATCTTCTTGGTAATGCAATTAAATTTACTCAAGAAGGTTGGGCCATCTTGCGTCTGAATGCAAAGCCGGACGAGCGATCGCACTTACCATTTACTACCTACATTTTGCATTTTGAAATCGAGGATACTGGTTCTGGCATCGCACCAGCCGATTTGGAGAGATTGTTTAAACCCTTTGTCCAAACTAAAGCGGGTTGGAAATCTCACGAAGGAACAGGTCTTGGCTTAACTATTAGCCAGCGATTTGTACATTTAATGGGGGGAGATATCAGTGTTAGCAGTACTTTGGGACAGGGAACAATTTTTAGCTTTGAAATTCAGGTTACAAGTGCAAAAGTAGCTGAAGTTCAAGCTCGACCACAATATCGACGCGCGATCGCTCTAGAGCCTAACCAACTTAAGTATCGCATTTTAGTAGTTGAAGATAAATGGGAAAATCGTCAACTTCTAGTCAAGATGTTAATGTCGCTCGGCTTTGATGTCCGCGAAGCTGAAAATGGTCAACAAGGAGTGGCTCAGTGGCAAGCCTGGGAACCGCATTTGATCTGGATGGATATGCGGATGCCAGTCATGGATGGTTATGAAGCTACCAAACAGATTAAAGCTCACTTAAAGGGTCAGGCTACTGTCATTATTGCTCTTACTGCTAGTGCCTTTGACGAGGAACGGTCTGTTATTTTATCCGCAGGTTGTAACGATTTTGTGTGTAAACCTTTTAAAGAGGAAGAAATATTTGAAAAAATGGCTCAACATTTAGGGGTGCGTTACGTCTATTTGGATCGCCATCAATCGTCAGTAGGCAGCAGTCAGATCGAGGAAGCGACTGAAAGCTATGTGCTGAAAGCTGAGAGTTTAAATGTAATGCCTCCTGAGTGGATAGCACAGTTACACCAGGCAGCACTATGTACCGATGAAAAATTAATTTTTAGCCTGCTAGAGCAAATTCCTCAAGAATCTGCTTTTCTGGCAAATGCGCTAACAGATTTAGTTAATAACTTTCGAATTGATAGAGTCATCGCTCTAACGCAACCAAATCCAGCATGAATATCAATCAAACTCAGATACCTAAAGCTAATGTTCTAGTTGTCGATGACAGACCAGATAACTTGCGACTTCTATCTGCCATGCTAACTCAAATGGGGTACGAAGTTCGCAAAGTAATTAACGGGCAAACTGCCTTGAAGACAGCGCAAGCTGCTCCACCCGATCTAATTTTGCTCGACATCATGATGCCTGATATGAATGGCTATGAGGTTTGCCAACACCTAAAAGCATCGGAGCAAACCCGCGATGTTCCAGTGATTTTTATCAGCGCTCTGGATGAGGTCCTAGACAAAGTCAAAGCTTTTGCTGTCGGTGGAGTAGACTACATTACAAAACCGTTTAGTGAAGAAGAGGTTTTTGCCCGTGTAGAGAATAACATAACTATCCGGCGGCTGCAAAAGCAACTGGTCGAGCGAAATGCACAGCTACAGCAGGAGATTTGCGATCGCCAAAAGGCCGAGTCAGCGCTGCGGTTGAGTCAGTTTTACCTAGATAGATCTAGAGATGCAGTCTATTTCATTACTGCGGATGCCCGATTTATCTACGTGAATGAAGCAGCCTGTAATATCCTCGGCTACTGCCAAGAACAGCTGTTAACCATGAATGTTTGCGACATCGATCCCAATTTTCCAACAACTGTTTGGCAGGCACACTGGCAGGAAATTAGAGAAAAAGGCTCCTTTACATTTGAATCGAATTCGCGGAGCAAAGATGATCGAGACATTAGCACGGAAATAACTGTCAATTACTTAGAGTTCAACGGTCAAGAATACAACTGTGCCATCGTCCGTGATATCACTACTCGTAAGCAAGTAGAAGCAGCACTTAAAAGCAGCGAAGCTAAATTTCGTCATCTATTCGAGAATTCTTTAGTTGCCATCTTCCGCACGCGGATTGAAGATGGTTTGATATTAGAAGCTAACCAACGTTTCATTCAAATACTGGGCTACAGTTGTGCTGCGGAAATAATTAACCAGAAATCCATCACAGAATTCTATCTCAATTTGGGTGTTCAACAGCAAGTATTGGCAGAACTAAAAGTCAAGGGCGAGCTATCCAACTATGAGACTCAGTTTCGTAGACATGACGGCTCCATAATCGGTGTGCTATTGTCAATGCGGATAAATGTAGAAGAAAATTATTTAGAAGGAGTTGTGTCGCAAAAACCGAGAAGTTGAAAGGATGTTT
Source organism: Chroococcidiopsidaceae cyanobacterium (assembly GCA_041748755.1). Classification (GTDB taxonomy): domain Bacteria; phylum Cyanobacteriota; class Cyanobacteriia; order Cyanobacteriales; family Chroococcidiopsidaceae; genus JAHHHE01. Next base: position 20,165 of record JBGTCQ010000121.1, read on the forward strand.
GAATGTAATTGGGTATGTTAGATTACCGAGTTAATTGATGCATGGTTGCCCAATGGCGTAAATCAGACAGAATGGCGCTGCGGTTGATAATACTCGTGACCTCTGTTCCGTCCATAAATTTTATAAATCACATGAGATTGCCATAGCTTAATAACCAATTTGCTGCCGTTGCTCGACGAGTTTGCCGAGGTCCAAACTCGCCTATTTTGTAACCGGCAAAGCCCAATTGTTTCAACAGCTGTTTGTTCTCTGGAGGAATCGAACGAGTCAACTTCACTGTCGCAGGACGACTATTGATAAAATCTGGCGGTTCTGAATATTCATTGCGCCATTCTGGTGAAACCTCTGTAATGTCCCAGGAGTTAGCTGACGTGTCGTAGCGATAGCCCAGGTAGTACCACACTAGCTGATTCACAGTAGCATCATCAATTTCATCATTCAGAATAGCCCAGATCGTTTCTGTATTGAGTGGCGGCAGGTTAGACATGAAGGTCGCTCTACTGATGTTGCTTCGGTTCAGCTGGCTCTGAGTTATCTGTCAAGGGCTTAATTACTCGTGCGATCGCCTGTTGGACAAAAGCCTTAACAAATTCATCCCGTCGATTCAACTGAAACTGCCGCTGCACCACTTCAGTAATCCCACCATCGCCCCAGTCTTGGTCATGACGAAAATACTCAATAAAACTTTTCCCAGCAATGCGGGTTAAATAAGCTGCCGTGACACCTTGAATTGCTCTACCAATAATAAACGTGGTTACATGAAATTGGAGTGCTGTTGATAGCAATTGAATTGCTCCCTTGACAATCCCTAAACTCGCCAGAGTTTTTGCTAAAGAAAGCGCTAGTTCTCGTCCGCGCTCTAAATTCAGTTCACTACCGTAGATTCTGCCAATTTCAACTACCATTTGAGCATTTACAGCAGCTGTTGCTAATAAATCCACTATGGGTAAAGGTGTCATTGCAACCACACCTGCGCCGATCCATTGGTAGCGTTCGACAACCTTATCAGCTTGACGACGACGTTGAGCATCAATCAGCTTCCGGGCTTCTTCTCCTAGCCGCTGAGATTGGAGGAGGATGTTGTCTGCTACAAGGTCTTCTCCCTCTGCACGGAGAACAGCTGCCATGCGTCGCAGCAAAGGCAGAATATCTGGCTCCGGCTGGAATGTTTCGCCGTTTTCGAGGACTACCAGTTGGGGATTAGCGGCGATCGCTACAACATCTGTAGGCGCAATAAATCCGCGGACTCGCGATCGCAACCGTGCCAAAATAGTTTCTTGGTCAGCTTCTAGATAAAGATCCGTTTTATTCAGGACAATCAGCGATCGCTTGCCAATTTCTGCTAAAGCCCGCAGTGGTTCATATTCCGAGCGGCGCAAATCATTATCCACAACGAATAACAGCAAATCTGCTTGTGTAGCTAGCTGTCGTGCAAGTTGTTCTCGCTCAGTTCCAGCTACACCTGCCTCTAAAATCCCTGGTGTATCCGTAATTAAAATCTTCCGTTCTAATCCTTTTAACTTCAGGGTATAAGTTTCTCCCACCTCCGTCGTTCCCATCGGTGCATCTACGCGACCAATCATCCGCCCAATTACTGCATTTACAAGAGATGTTTTGCCAGCTGAACCAGTGCCAAACACTACTACTTGCAATTCACCACGAGATAAAGTCGTTTCAATTTCCCGTGAACGACTAAGTAAAGCTTGCCGCGCTACTTCATCCTGAATTTGTCCTACTTGTTGCCTTACAGCTTTTAGCGTTTCTTCTGCTGCCTCAGTCTTAGCCTCTGGGATTTGGATTTGTCGTTGTTGTTGCCGCCGCGAGGACTTTTGGCCACCCTGAACCATCACGACATAATAGACAAACGCCGCAATTAATGCTCCTATTAGCACAATCAGCAACAATAGCAGCAGGTTGCCTAATAGGGGAGAATAGGAAACCTGCCAATAGAGCCGTGACAAAGAATCAATCAGCCACAGCGTTAACCCCAGGATGAAGATCAGACCAACAATCAGCGTAACTAGGCGCGATAAGGGCATTAACAGCAATGGCGAATAGACGGGTAGATACTTCTGATTTTAGTATCCATCTCAATTCAAGTTTTTTCAGCTTAGTTCACAACAATTTCTTGATCTATAGTCTACCTAGAGGCAACTTGTGGCCCACTCCAGACTTGGTTGAGCAGTTTACCAAAAACCATCGGTTGATCTACATCAGTTGCAGCTACAGTTTGACCATTACCAGCCACCGCCCATAATGGCCACTGCTCATCGCCGAGGTTGCCAGCGCGGAAGATCACTTGGTCGGGGTCAATTTGACTCCAACCTAACAAAATAGAGATCTCATGGTTGTACTGAGCTTGGGAAGGAGCAACGGTGCTAGTGCGATTTTGTTGCTGATACCAAATCACCGCGAAGTCGGAAGCATCAGACGAGCTAAATAAACCTTCAAATTGCCGTGCCAAAAGGCGATCGCTTGTTTTAGACCAACTAACTGGAGTCAAAATCGAGATAGCTCCTGGCACAGCGTTTGCCGCCGCTACCAAGGAATTATTTCCGAGGGGAGAAGTAGCTTTAATAACTTGCAACTCCCTTGTTTGCAGATCTTCGACAAACATAACGCTGCTAACACGGCTGCGATATAGTTCCGGTTGCACATCCATTTGAATGCGACTGTAGGCAGCATACTTACCATTGGGGGAAACTAGGGACGGGCTGCGGTAGTAGTGTAGCCTAGAATCACTTTTTGAACTGACATCTACATGGGTAGTCATTACCCAATTCCAGGGAATAGGATGGGGGCTACCAATCGGGTCACTCTGGGCTACTGTCGCAGGCACTGTAGTTATCGGGGGAGCGACGATACCTTCGGTAAGCTGGGCTGAATCACCCCGCTTCGCTAATGGGGCGCTAACGGGGTCAGCCTTGATAGACTGGAGCGACGTAACCATTATTGGGGCTATCACCAGCACAGCTACCAGAAGTTTTAGGTATGGTTGAGGGCAAAACCATCCTGAGGGCAAGAGGCGTTTGAACATTGCTTGAGTTTTTGTAGGCGAATGCTGGGTGAAAAGCAACGTCTTTGGTAGTAGGGTGGCAGCTTGACAATACATGTATAACAAAGGGATCAATAAGTGAAAAGGCTATTTCACTAAAATTTTCAAATCTGTTGAAAATTGTCATTGTTCCTAACACTCAAGATGCGTAGCACTCTTACACGAAATGTCCTTGTCCTAAGAAGAGCAAATTTATCTATGGGGTTGCTCCCCTTGTCCTCTTCTTGACCCCCAGCCCCTTCTTCTGTAATGAAAGTCGTATTCTTTGGCACGCCTCAGTTCGCAGTCCCCAGCTTGGAACGTTTGCTAGAACATCCAGCGTTTGAAGTGTTAGCAGTTGTCACCCAGCCAGATAAACGCCGGAGTCGCGGCAATCAGACAACGCCTTCACCAGTCAAGACTGTCGCCTTGGCGCATCACCTCCCCGTGTGGCAACCGCCGCGGGTGAAAAAAGATGCTGAAACGTTGCAACTTTTGCAGACTGGGGCAGATGTATTTGTCGTCGTTGCCTATGGGCAAATTCTTTCCCAGGAAATTCTAGATATGCCCAAACTGGGTTGTATTAATGTTCATGGCTCGATTCTGCCTAAGTACCGGGGAGCGGCTCCGATTCAGTGGTGTCTTTATCACGGTGAGACAGAAACTGGGATTACGACGATGTTAATGGATGCGGGGATGGATACGGGAGCAATGTTGTTGCAAGCTTTTACACCGATTCAGCTACTAGACAACGCTCAAGATTTGGCTTCTAGGCTAGCTGGTTTAGGGGCAGATTTATTGGTAGAAACGTTATTAAAGGTAGAACGCCAGGAAGTTCAACCGATCCCTCAAGATGAATCAATTGCAACTTATGCGCCGTTGATTAAAAAGCAAGATTATTTACTGGATTGGTCTAAAAGTGCGATCGCGTTACACAATCAAGTCAGAGGCTTTTTTCCCAATTGTGTAGCGATGTTTCGCGGCCAAGTGTTAAAAGTAAGTACCACAGTTCCCCTCAGCGCTGCTTATTTGTCTGAACTGCCAGCGCAATTGAGCCTACAGGATTGGTCGTTATCAACACAATCCGGCTGTCCGGGTGAAGTTGTCAGCATCATTAAGGGAATTGGGCCAGTTATTCAAACGGGTGAGGGGCTGTTGCTGTTGCTTCGAGTGCAGCTGGCGGGATCACGCCCTCAGTCAGGGTGGGATTTTGCTAATGGTAGCCGCTTATCAGTGGGAGAAGTGCTGTCTGTTAATTAATGTAGAGATTCATAAAAGTAACAGCTAGAACACGGTCCCTCTGGATTCACCGCACAGCGAATAATTTCTGAGTGAGCATTAAAGCGGCAACTGACATCTCCAATTACCCAGCGCCCCTCTACAAGATTTCGCTCGGCTGGTTGTTGTGCCGACTGTACATAAATGGCAACTTCCTGCAAGCGGTAGCGCCCTGCCTTTAACTGGTAGCGGTGGCGGCGCTCTAAAACGGCGTAGGTTTTACCTTTGAGATCGAGATAATTACCGGGTTGCGGTGCCCAATCCAGCTTGATTTTTCCCAGAGATTTACGCGGGTGCGTCAGAATTATCTGCGTTGGAAGATCTGGCTCCATAAGTTTAGGTAATGTGGTTTACTTTATATGGATGGTATCGCACGATTACCCAAAGCTTTGTCGAGTTTATCAAGTATAACGGTAAGTTCACTCAACATCTCCATCTTTTAAGTGCTTGTCATGAGCCACTCCCAGGGCTACAATGTCCAACAACGCCATGACTCAAAACAGCGATGGCAGCGCCGTAGGCGACTGCCCGTCGGTCGCTTTGCGCCGACATCGCTCCTCAAACGACCTCGAAACAATCAAAGAAATCTTACTTGCCACAGCTCGTCGTGCCGAGGCAACAGATGCGCGATTGGACCGCTTGAGCGAAAACCAAAGCCACGCCCAAGAGCAGCTGAACCAGCAGCGAGAAAGCCTTGATTGCCTGAGAGAAGATGTTGAGATTGCGTTTGAAACAATTAAATTAGCGTCTGAAAACAGCGATCGGGAAATGGCTGAATTTAGAACAACCATGCTTAGACTTCAGTTAGAAAGTCAACGTATTTGGGAATACCTCATGCGGCAACGCGCTAACTAATTCTGGAGGTTTCCTCCAGAATCCGCGCGTCAGTACCAAAGTGGCAATGGCGATGGAGGCGATCGCCCTTAAAAACTTTGTGAGATATGTCTCGCTGATGTTCCATATACAGAACATAGCAGAGTAAATCTAGAAGCATGTTAGGAATAATTCGGCTTAATATTCGTGCCAATTACAAAAATAACGCGGGATTCAATGATATGCCCGTCAATTTGCCCCCGCCAATTATTGTTGGCAGTTATTTCTGGATTGACTTGGGGTACGCGATCGCGTGAAATTGGCAGCCCCCATTATAGTGCGGCTGTAACGGGGGGGAGTAGTCACCAATAGCTATTGATAGCCTTCAATGGTATAACCTGCAGCAACAATTGCCTGTTTGATTGTCTCTTCAGAAGCGGCAGATTCTACTGTCACTGTCTTGGCTTGTATGTCCACATCCACCTTGGCATCTGGTTCCATTGTGGCTATTGATTCGGTAATCGTTTCTGCACAGCCATCGCAGACAATATTCGGAACTTTGAGTTTGAGAGCCATAGTAAAACTAGAGTAAGTATACTCAGCATTATTTCCAGGCATTTATTTTACTGCTCTAAGTGCATTTCTCTCATGACACCACAGCTGGATTATTTCAGTAGATTTCGGCTTTCATCCCCATATACCTACCCAATCAAAGTAGCTGTAATCGGAACCGAAATGCAAAAATAGCAAATAGAAGCAACTTTTGCCCTAATTTAAAACTCAAAACTCAAAACTCAAAACTTAAAACTATTACAGCCCATGCCTCCCTTCCCCCAGTACATCAGCGGTAGCGAAATTCGTCAAAAATTCCTCGACTTCTACGCTCAACAGGAACATAAAATTCTCAAGAGCGCCTCGCTTGTGCCAGAAGATCCTACTGTGTTGCTGACGATCGCGGGAATGTTGCCATTTAAACCGATATTTTTAGGCCAGCGATCGCCCGAATTTAAACGCGCTACTACATCCCAAAAATGCATCCGCACCAACGATATCGAGAACGTGGGACGCACCGCACGTCATCAGACGTTCTTTGAGATGCTGGGTAATTTTAGCTTTGGAGATTATTTCAAAGAGCAAGCGATCGCCTGGGGGTGGGAACTGTCAACTCAAGTCTTCGGGTTATCTCCAGAAAACCTCGTTGTCAGCGTGTTTGAAGAAGATGAGGAAGCTTTTGCTATCTGGCGCGATAAAATTGGAGTCCCAGAAGCTAGAATCAAGCGCATGGGCAAAGACGATAACTTTTGGGCATTAGGTCCTACTGGTCCTTGCGGACCCTGTTCAGAAATTTACTACGATTTCTACCCAGAACAGGGCGACGCAGACATTGATTTAGAAGACGACACCCGGTTTATCGAGTTTTATAACCTGGTGTTCATGCAATATAACCGGGATGTTGAAGGTAATTTGACACCGCTGCAAAACAAGAACATTGATACTGGGATGGGACTGGAACGGATGGCGCAAATCCTCCAGCGAGTTCCCAACAACTACGAAACTGACTTAATTTTCCCGATTATTAAAACAGCGGCTGAAATTGCCGGAATTGACTACGCCAAGAGTGACGAACAAACTAAAGTTTCTCTCAAAGTGATTGGCGATCACATCCGCGCAGTTGTCCACATGATTGCCGATGGGATCTCTGCGTCAAATATGGGCCGCGGTTATATATTGCGTCGCTTAATTCGTCGTGTAGTAAGGCACGGGCGATTAATTGGGATTGAAGGGGAATTTACAACACAAGTTGCCGAGAAGGCGATCGCGCTTTCTGAAGCAGCCTATCCTAATGTGCGTCAACGAGAAGCAGCTATTATTGCTGAACTGCAACGTGAAGAATCCGGCTTCCTCAAGACTTTGGCCCGCGGGGAGAAACTACTAGAAGAAATTTTATCAAAGTCTTCCAAAGAAATTTCCGGCATTGATGCTTTTATCCTTTATGACACTTACGGCTTCCCCCTAGAACTGACGCAGGAAATTGCGGCAGAACAGGGCATAACTGTCGATTTAGCAGGCTTTGAAGCGGAAATGGAGTCACAAGTTGGGCGTTCTAAAGGAGCGCACAAAGCTATTGATTTAACCGCTAAAGACTCGATCAACCAACTTGCCTCTGGAATTAACGCTACTCAGTTTCTCGGTTATACTCAACCATCTACACCCGCTCAAGTGCTCACACTAATTGCCAATGGTAAGCAAGTAGAGTCAGCAGAAGCAGGAACCGAAGTGCAGGTGGTGCTGGATCAAACGCCGTTTTATGCGGAATCTGGGGGACAAATTGGCGATCGCGGCTACTTGTCTGGTGATTCTGTATTAGTGCGAATTGACGACGTACAACAATCTAGTATTTACATTCACTACGGTCACATTGAACGCGGTATATTGCGGCTAGGCGAACCTGTAATGGCTCAAATTGACCGCGCCTGCCGTGTCCGCGCCCAGGCAAACCACACCGCTACACACCTACTGCAAGCGGCGCTAAAGAAGATTGTTGACGATTCGATTTCGCAAGCGGGTTCACTTGTTGCTTTTGATCGGCTACGCTTTGACTTCAATTGTCCGCGTCCGATTACACCAGAAGAGTTGCAACAGGTAGAAGAACAGGTAAATACCTGGATTGCCGAAGCACATACCGCTGAAATTGAACTGATGCCTCTAGCGGAAGCAAAAGCTAAAGGTGCGATCGCCATGTTCGGTGAAAAGTACGGCGATGTTGTGCGGGTAATTGATTTCCCTGGTGTCTCAATGGAACTGTGCGGTGGTACTCATGTGAGAAACACTGCTGAAATCGGTGTCTTCAAAATTGTCTCTGAAACTGGCATTGCATCTGGAGTGCGACGCATTGAAGCTGTGGCGGGACCCGCTGTTTTGGAATATTTGAATGTGCGGGATAAAGTAGTTAGGGAACTGAGTGAGCGGTTTAAGGTCAAACCCGAAGAACTGCCTGAACGAGTTACTGGCTTACAAACCGAACTCAGAACTACTCAAAAGCAACTGGAAACCCTCAAAGCAGAACTCGCCCTCGCTAAGTCTGAAGCACTGCTTAGTCAAGCTGAGACAGTGGGGAACTACAAAGTTTTGGTTGCCGAGATGGGAGATGTTGATCCAGAATCTCTGAAGACAGCAGCAGAACGATTATTGCAAAAACTGGGTAATGGTGCTGTGGTTTTGGGGTCAGTTCCGGAAGCTGAAAAAGTAAGTTTTGTAGCAGCTTTCAGCCCCGATGTCAATAAATCAGGGTTGCAAGCAGGGAAATTTATAGGAGCGATCGCTAAAATCTGCGGTGGTGGCGGTGGTGGACGACCTAACCTCGCTCAAGCTGGTGGGCGCGATCCGAGTAAGTTGCCAGAAGCCTTAGAAAAGGCTCGTACCGAGTTGCATTCCGCTTTGAGCTAGTCTTGAGATTATGTAGGGTTAACGAACTACTCAGCACAGTCAGCACCCTGTGGAGCCACGTCAATGATTACCCAAGCGCAATCACCTACTCAACCAGAGCTGATCTACCCAGAAAGCGACGGTCAGCCTATGTCAGACAATACTAAGCAATTTCGCTGGATTGTGACCATCAAAGAAGGGCTTGAATGGCTATTTCAAGATGATCCCAATGTATTTGTAGCAGGGGATCTGCTTTGGTATCCAGTGGAAGGTAATAACGTCACCCGCGCTGCACCTGATGCAATGGTTACCTTTGGTAGACCTAAAGGCGACAGAGGCTCTTATCAACAGTGGAAAGAAGGTAATATTGCGCCACAAGTTGTATTTGAGGTGCGATCGCCAGGAAACAGCCAAACAGAAATGGATAAGAAGCTGGTGTTTTATGACCGTCACGGTGTAGAAGAATATTACTTGTATGACCCTGACAGAGGTGATTTGAGTGGCTGGCTACGTAATGGGGAGCGGCTAGATGTAATTGAGCAAATGTCAGGTTGGGTAAGTCCCCGATTAGGTATAAAGTTTGAGATGTCTGGAACAGAACTTCAGCTTTATCGACCGGATGGCGAAAGGTTTGCCACTTATGTCGAATTAGCAGCTTTGAGGGAACAAGAACGACAAGATAAAGAACAGGCTCAACAACAGCTAGAACAGACTCAACAACAGCTAGAACAGGAGCAAGCGCGATCGCAGCAACTAGCAACTAAACTCAGAGAGTTGGGCATTAACCCCGATAAATTGTAACAATGCGTAGGCGCAGCCCGCCGTAGGCATCGCTGGCAAGTTTTAGAAAATACACAGAGAGTAAATAATGGGTAGATTAAATCCCTACACGCTACAGATGCAGATTACCCGGATGTTTGAGCAAGGGCAATCAATTTTTGCTACAACGAAAGTACAGGATTGGTTGAAGGAACGTAATCACAATCCAGCAGACTTTGAGATTATTTTCCATCAAAAACCTGCTCCACCAGGCTCAAATGAAGTGATGGTTGTAGAAATTGAACTGCGTCGCCGTGATGGACAACCTGTCGATCCTTGGCTGCAAGAACAAGCTAATCTTCATGCTTAATCCCGTAGAGATGAGAGAAGGACAGAAATGAATCTTGAAAAGTCCTCTATCAAGTCACAACCCCAATCTAGTCCAGGTTGGTACAAATCAGTATTTGCCTGGATGATGGCTCATCTTAGCGCTGAGTACGAGCAAGCTGTAGGCGATCGCAAACACTCTCTATTTGCCACTATACACGGTAATGTTTTAGAAATTGGTCCTGGCACTGGTCCCAACTTGCCCTACTATCCAAAAGATATTCACTGGATTGGGATTGAGCCAAACCCTTATATGCATCCTTATCTTCAGGAAGAAGCAGAAAAGTTAGGTTTAAACATTGACATTCGTGCTGGAACTGCTGAACGAATAGATGCTGAAGATAATAGTATAGACGCTGTTGTTAGTACCCTTGTTTTGTGTTCAGTGCCAAATCTCTCTGCTACTTTGCAGGAAATTATCCGAATTCTTAAGCCTAGTGGACGCTTTGTGTTTATTGAACACGTCGCTGCACCAAAAGGAACTTTCTTGCGACGAATTCAAAGTGGAATTAAACCGATTTGGAAAGTAATTGCTGACGGTTGCAACCCTGATCGAGAAACTTGGATTGCTCTAGAAAATGCTGGTTTTGAGAGTGTAAATTATCAGCACTTTGAAGCTCCCTTTCCCATTGTCAGCCCTCATATTATGGGTATAGCAACTAAGAAAGCAAATTAAGTAGCTCTTTAGTTAATTAACCTTGGAAAGATTGAAGCTTTATTGAATCAAATTTTCTATCGTAATCCAAAACTGAATGCCAATGTTACTTCGTCAGCATAAGGAGTTAGGTAAAGTATTAAGTATGGTGCTATATGTCCATGAACCGAGTTGAAAACATCTACAATTTTCTAAAATTGCTTATAAGTAACACTCTTTTAATAAATTTTGTGGGCAACAGACTAGAAGATATCTATAATTTTCTGAAACTATCAGACTCAGTTGCGACTGCGGGACAGCCAACAAAAGAACAGTTTCCAGCCATTAGCAAGTCAGGATATCAAGTAGTTGTCAATCTTGCGTTACCAGAATCATTAAATGCCTTACCTGATGAACAAGCAATTGTTGAAGCTCAAGGTATAGAGTATTTCCATATTCCAGTTATTTGGGAAAACCCCACCTTAGAAGACATTAAAAATTTCTTTACTGTCATGGAAACTAACGTAGACAAAAATGTGTTTGTACATTGTGCTGCAAATATGAGAGTTTCAGCATTTATGTATCTTTATCGCCTAATTCATGAACACATTAGTGATGAAGATGCAAAAAGAGATTTACATCAGATTTGGGTTCCCAATGAAATTTGGCAGAAGTTCATCACCCAGGTACTTGAGTATTATCGATAGCCTTAACGCAATGAGTAAAATGGGACAAGTTTCAATTCGAGATGCACAGCAGAGAGACATTCCTACCATTATTGAACTTATCCAGTTGAAAGCCGAATTTGATGGTTGTCGTGAATCTGTAGAAGCAACTCCTGACAAGCTAGAAGCTGATTTATTTGGAGTGAAACCCCTCGCTCTCGTTCTTTTGGCTGAAATTGATGGAAACAATATTGGTTTTGCTACATATCACTTTATCTATTCAACATTCTTAGCAAAACCTGGAATTTGGCTTGATGATTTGTATGTTAAAGCTGAACATCGAAGCAACAAAGTTGGTCAAGCATTAATGCTACGCCTATGCCAGATAGCACAAGAAAAAGGCTGTGGCAGAATTGATTGGACTGTAGCAGTATCCAATGAGCGTGGAATCAAATTTTATGAAAGCATAGGTGCAAACCTCGTTCAACGCGCTAGATTGTGCCGCTTAAATACTAAAGCTATTGCTAGCAATGCATCTTTATAGCTGAAGATATATCCTACAAAAATTTACCTTCGGTTGACTCCTGAATCTTGGAAAGCCAGTTTTCAGCCATCACCTCCTACTGCTGAAGAGTCAGGTTTAGAGGAACGGCGCACCTTACCCACGGTGCTTATGACATCTACAAGCATGTCTAGGGCAACATCCTTGCCAGGGCAAATGCGCCCTGCACTGCGATCGCCAACCGAGTGAAAGCCCATGTGGAAAGGGCAGAGGTTCTCTCGCGTCGCGTCAAACTCGTAGACTGTAGAACCCCAAAAGCCCCCGTCCAGTAGCCCCAGGATCATCGGAATCAGCACCTTGGTGCCTGTAGGGAAAGTCCGTTCCTCGCCCGCCACTGTTGCTGTGAAAGGTTCGGTCGCGACTCGATGCGTGGCACTAACGGGTGCCCAGAGCCGCGCGCACTCCAGCAGGTAGAGCCGCACAGACTCTCGATTGTCTAAGTCGAGCGCGTCCCAATAGTGGGTCAGGTCAATATCGGCTGTCTGTTGTTCTTTGTAGGCGGGAAGAGGACGGTAGCCCATTGCAGTGCAACCCAGGTGCAGCGGACCTTGCAGTGCTGCGATGCCCATGATGGATGTCATCAGCTTTGCCAGTTCGCGCCGAGTCATGCCATTGTCTTCGGGGTCCTCCTGAAAGTTCGCAAGAGCTGGGGACTTCTCATAGATAGTCGCCGCTCGCTCGATCAGAGCAGGTAGTTCTTTGTGTCCCTGTAAATTCAAATTCTGCAAGAGACTGCTGATACCAGCTAAGTAATACGCCGCGCTGGAGCGCGTGTAGTGTAACTCCGTCAAGAGGCTTACCGACTCCTCGTCGTCAGGGTCTAGCCCAAAGAGCACGTAGTGCAGATACCGGACTAAAAAGCCCATCCAACCCCGCTTATCATTGGTGAAAAACTCCCCGCCCAAACCATGAGGCATCTCCACGTAATCTGCTCCTAACTGATTAAGCAGTCGTTTGGCAGTCGCATCGCGCTGACGCTCCGTCGCGGCATCGTTCAGAATATATTTCTGCATACACTTGCTGAATGCCTCGTGGTCGCCATTACCACCAGCTTCTTCATCTGATAGAGAGAGGAGGAAAACGTTCCTCCCACCAATATCCTGATTGGGCGCATGATTTGCATCCAGTACAGAGGTTCCCAGTCGCCATGTACGTGCCTGTGGTGAGGTGAGTGCTGTTTCAAGCGTTTTGAAGTCTCCCAGCACGACCTGCCCAGCGCAGCAGAAGTTGGGTCCGAAGGCAAGTCGCTTGGCATCCAGGTAGGTCGGATCGTTGGCGATGAGGCCCTCGACAAAGCTGATGATTGGGAGCAGAGTTTTGCTACGCTCTTCATCTGGATTCTGCAAAGCCCATGCCTGAAACTCATTCAGTGCAGGATTCATGAAAGATGCCAAGACACTATCTAAATTTAAGTTCATTAAATGATTTGACCTCCAACAGCAACGTTGTATTGTTTAGATCCCCCAGCTTCAAAGCTAGAGGATGATTGAATTAAGGCGATCAGATATTGATACTCTGCGGAATATTGGAAGGTTTGAGGTAATCGTAAAGGGGTCGCCCTAAGTTGCGGCGATCAATCACTCCTTCAATTTCCTGCAAGCGATTTTGGAATGTCATGAGCAGATCAGCGACTTTTGAGTCCGCAAAATAACCGTCTTCGTAATAACCTAGCTTGGTGAAGTACACCGACCCCAAGAGATGTAACAAATTAAGCTGAGATTGGGCTTGATCGAGCGGCGGCAGTAAATCAAACCAATCCTTTTGACTTGCTTCCGCCCCGATTACTTTCGCTGGTACGTAGCCTGCCGTTGGCATCGCTGGGGCAAAACTCATCACGCCGTTTTGGGGGAAGTTAACGGCAGCATGTTGCGCGCTTCCGGTGAAGATCACCATCGTCACGGCATCAATTAGATAGTCGAGTGTTTCGATCTTGCCATCGCCCTGATCGCCAAAATCTGGCAACCGACCTCCATCAAACGCCACTAAATCTTGCGCCCAATTTTGCAACGAGCGATCGCTCTTCACATCATTATCCGAGTTGTAATACAACCCTAAATAAGCCTTAACCCAGTCGTGAATCGCTCCCCAGATTAACAACCCATCATCCCGGTAAGGATACATGGGTAACACGGACTGATCATTCACTCCCCGCTCCTGTAACCGCCGAGGCAGCATATCCTGGTTGAATCCGCGCATCTGGAATCCCTTAACCATGAGAACGCGAGAATTGTCAATTGTCGAAGACAAAAGCTCATCCACACCGCCTCCAGGGGCGACGAGAAATTGATGAGCTGCATAGTTAATTGCAAGTGTGCCCTGGAAGTGAGGCACCAGCAATTTGAACAGAGGGTGATCCGCAGGCAGTTGGCGATGTGTAGCAATAACGAATGACTCAACGAGTAAGTGAGTCCGAGCGAAATGAGACACCGCTTCGTGGAAATTGACATCGGCGATCTGCACAACAGTTTTAGCCATCAGCCAAGCATCAGCTCCTGTAAATCGTGTGATTACAGGATAGTCTGCTGGGTTTTGGCCGCACTGAATAGCCACAGGACGCAACAGGCGAAGATTAAGAGCATAGATCGACGGAACGGCAAACATCGCCAGAGGCGCGTAGGCATACTTCTGGATCTGCGGCTCAGCACCAAAGGTTCCATTCAAGGCTCCGTCCAAAACGGCATAGTCTGCCAGGTAAACTCGCCCTTCTTGGATTGCAACCTGAAGCGAGTCTGCATCGCCCATCTGAGATTGGTACTGTTCTTCTGTAACGGGAAAGCGCGCATCGGGAGCCGTCATTCTTTCAATCATTACTGGGTTAGGACCTGCCACCCGCATGTAGGCAAAAAATTCATCGTCTTGAAACGTCTTGGCGATTTCTGGCGGGTCAATGTAGGTAAACAGTTTCAGGTAGTCTTCCAGACTGCTAGCACGACCTGTTGGCGATTTTTCCTTCAGTCCCTTAAGTAAGTTTTTGGCGAAGGTTTTGAGGAAGTCTTCGCCCAGAATTTTGATTAGCTTAGATGTGACAAACTTTTCAACTTCCGATTCATTGGACGGTATGCCCGATAATGGTTGTTGTAGTGCCCTGTCAATTCCTCTGGAAACTTCAATCGTGGCGGTGGATGCTACGCTCGGTGACGGTTGTTGTAATGTCTTTTCAACCCTGCTTGAAGTTCCAACCGCTGCGGTAGACGGCGCATCCTCTAACAGTTGTTGTAAAGCTGTTGCAATACTTTTTGAGACTTCAACTTCTTCAGCAGGCGATAGTGTTAATGGCTGTTGTAAGGACGTTTGCTGTAAGGACGTTTCAACCGTTTTTGAAACTTCAATTGCACCAGTGGACGGCACGCTCGATGATGGTTGTTGTACGGTCGTCTTGATCGTTTTTGAAACTTGAACTTCCGTTTTAGGAGGCGGCGTACCCGATAACAGTATCTGAGGCAATAAGCTAATTAAAGCATTGACGAGCCGAGGTTTGAATGTCGTACCCGCTTCTTGTAGCGTTCGGAGTAACGTCTCTCCCAGGAACTTCCGCACATCGTCCTCGATCCCTTGTTTGCCGCGATCGCCTTGATTGGCGATCAGCGTATTGATTGCCAACCTAATTGCTTGCTTCCCCGTTAACACTAACCACGGTTCAGAGAAGTTCTCACCCTGGGGGAGCGTATTCACCATTGCAATGGGTTCAATATAGGTGTAGTTGTACTGATACGCAGCTGCTAAAGTCTGTTTCTGTTGTGGATTCATGTCGTCCATAACTATCTCTTTTAAGTTGAAATTAATTGCTGCTACTACCCAGGCATCAGAGTTGTGAATTTATCCATGATGACTTGGTGTCTAGAGTTGTGGAGTTGTTCGCAGTAAAGATTTAGGTAATGGTTGCTGAGCTGTAAGAGAGGGTGTAATAGGTTCTCCAGCCTCATCTACAGGATGCCAGACATTTTTAACCGATAGACGCATCCGGTTGGCGCATTCTCTCGCCTTTTCTGCATAGTCTTTTGAGGAATAAGGATAGGGATAGCCCTGCTCTAGATCTTGGGCATTTTTGATCAGTTGATCGGTACCAAATTTATCACCCTTACTTGGATCATTCAGATCAATCTCTTTCAGCGCCTTCTCATACAAGACAGTTAGATTTTCCTCTAACAGACCCATCAACACGCGAAAGCGAATCCACTTATGATGCTCAAAATTGAATTGGTTGAGGCGATCGCCAGCTAATCCTCCTTTCCTCATGACTTCACCGATCGTCTCTTTAGACATCCCTAAATTCAGCCCTCCTTCATCGGGATTGAGACGGATTTGGACAATTCGTTCTCGATAACCAGGTAAGTAAGACTGCATCGTATCTCGATAGTTCTGTGCCGTATAGAAAATTTGTGCTGTAAATTTAAAGAGACTCTCAAGGTTTTTGTCTTTAGTGTTGATATGTTCTGGTGCTAGCTTGAGTTCATCACCCGCCTGCCACATGTAAACTTTACTGCGCTCTTGCTCTGAAGCCTTACTAGGGACACTTTTACCTATATCATCCGAGGTTGCCAGATTGATGGCAAAGGTAGGATGCGTTGGTAGCCAATTATCAAAAAAGTGAATCGGAAAATTGCTACAAATTCCACCATCGCTGAACCAGTTTTTCTGTAGATCAAAGGAGGGTGAGTCTTCCTTTACAATCAACTCGCCTTCCTTTGTGAGTGCAGACTGCTTAATGGTGTAGAGCGGAACTGCACTAATTAGAAGTGGAAAGCTCAGACTCATTCTCATTGCCACGACAATCGGTAAATCATCGGGGTCAGGCAAAAAGTAAAATCCACTTTTGGCAGGCAGTTTAATATTCTTTCGCCCGTTTTGTTCACCGGCTTTCTTGCCCGCTTCAACCAAGTGCCGCACGACTTTCTCAGGAAACAGTCGGTTGAACTCATTCTCATTAAACAGAAACAGGTCTTCCCGCTTAAAAGGAAGGGTATAGGGCTGATTCTGACTCAGGTTAGACGTAACCATTTTGAGGTTGATACTGACATCTTGACCGTTAACAAGTTGCTTATTACGGAGATCGCCAAACGTGAGGGGACGATCTCCGTGAAGACCCGATATATGGTCAATTTGTTCACTAAGCCAATCAGTGAGAACAGGTTCTTTGCTTTTTATACCTGCTGGTTCACCTGTGGAACTTCGTCCGGTGCACATTCCAAACAAATTATCATTGGGGAGTTTTTGTGTCAGGCTCTCAAGAACATCGATCACGCCCAAAAGCAAGATACCCAGATAGTACCCAACCAAGGCAAGTGGAATGCCCAGCACTAACAGCAAAGCCACAAAGCCCCATTGATCGACATCGCCGTCTGTAAGCTGAAACGTGAGTGTAGCAATCACTGTAAGAATAGCAGCTACTCCAAAGCCAACCACAATTCCCCAAAAACCTTCTTGATGTACTTTGCGGCTGTGCCGGAGAAATGTATCGATAACTTTATTGAGGATTTGCCCAAAGGGTAAGCGTTTTACTGAGGGTCGTACAAACTTGAAAATTGCCTGAAGCAGTCCCTGCGGATTGCTTGATATATCCTTCTTGTGGAGAGGCGTTTTTTCTGCTAGATCAAGCAGGGTGTACATCAAGGGTGCTAAAGCTTCGGCAGGCTGGAATAGATTAAACAGAAAGTCCGGCTTTGCCAGCTGTTGACGCAATTCTTCAAACTTTTGAAAGCCGTTGTTTTCTCGCCCATATTCAGCAGCAGCAGCGATCGCAGCAGAAATTGCTCCAGCCGAGGTTCCCCCAACGTTGCGGAATCGATAATTCTTCCCCTGCTCGCCTTTGCTGGCTAGCTTCAGCACAACAGGTGGATAAACAATACCACTGGTGATTCCTCCTTTCATTACCAAGTCGCACTGCTCCTGGGGATCAGAGAAATCGGCTTTAGAGAAGTCTAGGTTTGCATCTACGTCACTCATATCTAACGGTTCCTAATGAGAACTATGGAAAATACAGCAGTCTGAATCAGAATTAGTGATAGGTTGTCCGTCAAGCTTCTGACACTGAAAGTTGGTGTTTTACTAAGGTCAAGTAGAAGCAAGTTGCTAACCCATTTGCATAATCGTCACAAAAGATGATCTCTTTAGAAAGTCCTGTTGCTACTAGCGCTTGTACTTCTATCTGCACAGGCTCTTTACCCGATTGCGTTGCAAAGAATTTGAGAATTCCTATTTTTATAAAGTGCAAATTCCTCAAGCCCCAAGCTGTTAACTACTACTTACAGCGTTACGGCTCCCGCTTCCGAAAAGTATCAGATTTTTGTAAGATTTCTTCACAAAGGTATTGTCAAGTTAATGGCTCTGATCCAATTTGTTTTTTTGTAGCAATAGAATAAGAAAGGGTTGTATTGCAAAAACTTGGTAAGAACAGAGAAACGGAGTGAGCGTACTAGCCAGATTATTTGTTTGTTCTTAGAACTATTATTATGTTAGTTGAAAGATATAATTCATCTAAAACATAGCTTGGGAATGAATCGAAATTAGGCAAAAACAATGAAAGATTCAATATTTATTATTTTCCTGGCCTTCGGCTGTATCTGGATATTGATGGGAGCTGTTGGCTGGATTGCATTTCTAAAATCTGAAGGTCAAGAGATTCGACTTAGCAAATGGGGGCTTTTAATCACTTTCTCTATTATTATTCCAATAATTGCTGCCCTCAGTTATGGCGCACTTCACCATTAAGTGAAAGGTCATAATAAGTAATAAAACAAAGAACTGAAATAAGAACCTGGTTTAAAGGCTGAACACTCGTTCCTATACAGGCGCGATACCTGCGGCGGACGAAGCGATCGCGCATCTGGTGAATCACTCACTAAATAACATCACTGCATTGGCTCAAGCGAATTAAGCCTGCTAAACTAACTTATTTCCAGCGCACTCTAAGAGCTATGCAGTTGATTCAGTCTGGTTAGCCTATCGTCACCCCGTCAGGTTTGCGCTTTTGACTTGCTTAGTAGCAAAAATATACCTGCTGCCCTATGATTCGATCTCGATGGATTCAAGGATTGTCCTCTTTAGGATTAGAATTTTGGCTACCATTGCCACTGCTAGGACTAGTTTTCTGGGTAGGAAGTGGATTGGTGACACAACAGATGTTAAACCACTCCTATAACCCTAAAGCTTATCTCCAGGCAGATATGCAACTGCAAAGAACAAGAACAGTAGTGTTAATTAAAGTAGAAATTAACAAGGAGCAAGGTTTTGCAAAAGTCAAAGTTAAGACAGCCAATTCAGCTTTAAAGGAACTGGAATTTGAGTTTCCGGCAACAGAATTTAGTCAAATTGAAGCAGCAATTGGTCAAGAGCTAGGATTGTCTACCGAGTATGTTAGGAAATTAGTGCGTTATCAAGAAGACAGGAGATAGCGTTAAACTATATTACCTGGCAACTACTTGCTCAACAGATTCGGGCTGACTCGGCTTTTGTTTCTTCTGGCGACGGTCAAAGTCATGTAGCAGTGCCATCAAAGCTGGAACTACAGTTGGTGTCAAGATTGTGGAGAAAGCTAGACCTCCAGTGAGGGCAATGCCCAAACCCTGGTATAGCTCAGAACCCTGCCCTGGAAAAGCAGCTAGTGGCAACATACCTAGTACGCTCGTGCCTGCGGACATAAAAATTGGTCGTAAGCGATCGCGCGTGGCGTTGTAGAGCGAGTCATTGTACTCTTGCCCCTCCTCCTGAAGCTGCAACGCCCGTTCTACAATCAGAATCGCGTTATTCACCACTACTCCAGTGAGAATTAAAAACCCTAGCCCTGTGATCATATCCAGCGGCACGATCACGCCGGGAATCCAGTTGGCAATCACCAAGCTCAACAGCGCCCCAGTCATTCCTATCGGCACTGTTGCCATAATTACTAGCGGATAAAAGAACGAACGGTACAGCGCTACCAGCAGCAGATAAATAATCACCACGGAAAATACAAATGCTGACACCAGTTGTCCCACTGTTTCCGACAGCCGATCTGCTGAACCCGCAAGTTCCAACCGAAACCCAGGGGGTAAACTAGCCCTTCTGGGTGTCAAAATCTGATTTTCAGCCTGCTCTACCAGTTGTCCTAACGGCGCGTCAGGAGCCAAGCTTACAGTCAAAGTAGTCGAGCGCTCCAGATCCACATGGTTGATCACATCTGGCCCCGTCGTCTCGCGCACTTCTGCGACATCTGCAAGCTGAACTTGCTGACCCTGATTGTTAGGTATTTCTGTCGTATCTGTCGTATCTGTAGCCTGAATCTGCTGCCCGCGATTACTATACAGTGACAACTGGCGCAACTGCTCCGGTGTCTCGACAAAGACATTTTGTAACTGTACTGTAACATCCAGTTCTTCTTTGCCATCGACGAACTCTGAAGCAAAGCGTCCTCCCAGAGCCGCTTCCACCATCGCTCCCAATTCTGCTTCTGAAAGTCCGACTTCTGCTAGCCGCTCCCGATTTGGGATGACTTGCAGT
>JBGTCQ010000122.1:0-50258 GCA_041748755.1 Chroococcidiopsidaceae cyanobacterium
AACTCTGGGTTGTCGATCACAATTAAAGGCCAAAGAAAGTCACTCCAAGAGCCAATAAATACAAAAATAGCCAGTGTTACAAGTGCTGGGCGAATTGCAGGTAGCATCACAAACCACCACAATCCCAATTCTGAGCAGCCATCAATTCGCGCTGCTTCTTCCATTTCTTTAGGCACACCAGCAAAAGCTTGCCGCAATAGAAAAATGCCAAAAGCAGAAGCTATGCCTGGGAAAATAATTCCTAGATAACTGTTTCTAATCCCAAGTTGAACTGTCAAAATATACAGGGGAATCATCACAATCTGAAATGGAATCATGATTGTCGTGACAATGGCGGTAAAAATCCAGTCTCGCCCTCGAAAATCTAGCCGCGCCAGTGGGTAAGCAGCCAACGCACAAAACAGCAGATTTAAACCCACTGTTAGCACCGCAATTAAGGTACTGTTAAACAAATATTGCCCAAAGGGATTCGTCTGCCAAACCCGGACAAAGTTCTCAAATGTTGGCTGACTAGGCAATAGCTGGGGTGGAAATTGAAAGATATTCTCTGTTTGAGACTTTAAGGCGGTACTGATCAGCCAAAGTAGGGGAAATAGCATGATGATTGCGATCGCACTCAACAACCCATACATCAAGACATTTCCCCAAAACCAATTTATTCGCCTTTTACCTTTCGACTTTTGACTTTTGATAATCATCTGGCTAGGATTAGGTAAACTGAGCTTTAATTCTCAAATCTCTAAAGGTAAAATCTTACCTGTACTACATTAACCACAATCAAATAAATCTTAAATAAGCTAGATTTCTCTATGTAAACTATATATTAACTTTTGTAAAAATACTTGATTAAGTATTAGTGATGCCATAATATAGTAATTGTATTTGTCTAACCAAAAGCTTGTAAAAGTTACTTGGTTGGAGCGCGGAGGACAATGTCCTCTGCGCGGAATTTAGAGATTTCATTCCTTTATTCTTAAAGCATTTTCTGTACAAACACCGTGTACCTGCTGATCCCAAGGATCAATAGGTAACTGTTGTAAATACGCAAATTCAAACACAATCCCTATTTTTGGACTTGTTGTCCATTCCTTTGAACTAAACAAGCGATCATAATAACCGCCGCCGTAACCGAGTCGATACCCTTGATAGTCACAAGCAACAGCAGGGACAAAGATCAAATCTACCTCAGATGCATGCAAGGTGGGAGCATGAGGATGAGGTTCTAGAATACCATAAGCCTCATGGAGAGAATCACCAGGTTTCCAGGTATGCCAGATCAGGGAATTGCCAACACAGCGCGGGAATCCCCAGCGGTAAGCGGTATTTAGGAATAGGGAACTTAAATCTGGTTCTTGGCGAAAGCTAAAGTACGCCAGAATTGTTTTTGCTGAAGCAAATAAGGAAGAGGCTTGTAGTTGGGTACAAATGCGATTACTCTTTTGCCTCCATTCTTCTACAGCCATAGACTGACGTGTTTTAAGAAGCGATCGGCGTAGTTCTACTTTATTCACGAGTTCAACAAAGAGGCTAGGGTAGACAATGCCCACTCTACGGCTATAGTTTTTTAGATATTAAAGACGCGATGTTATTCACGTCTTTACGACTTTTTTCCTCCGGTACCCTTGCTGATATCAGTTACTTGTCAGCGTGTTGCCGATACCAGTCAATCGTATTTTTCAGCCCTTGTTTGAAGTCCACTTGGGCGACAAAATCAAAGGCTTGTTTTGCGCGTTCAGTATCCAAACAGCGGCGCGGTTGGCCATTGGGCTTATCAGTTTCGTAGACAATTTGCCCATCAAACTCCATCAATTCACAAATTAAAGTAATTAAGTTGCGGATGGAGATTTCATAACCCGTTCCCAGGTTGACAGGTTCAGGGTCATTGTAGGACTGGGTACCCATGACAATACCCCGCGCCGCGTCTTCAGAGTAGAGAAACTCACGGGTGGGACTGCCATCACCCCAAACCCTTAGCTCTGAGTCTCCTTTAAGCTGTGCTTCGTGAACTTTGCGGATTAACGCCGGAATTACGTGGGAGCTGCTGTGGTCAAAGTTATCTTCGGGACCGTATAAATTTACTGGTAATAGGTAGATACCATTGAATCCATACTGCTGACGGTAAGCTTGGAGTTGCACCAAGAGGGCTTTCTTGGCAACTCCATAGGGAGCATTTGTTTCCTCTGGATAGCCATTCCACAAGTCATCTTCTTTAAATGGCACCGGGGTGAATTTGGGATAAGCGCAGATAGTACCAACACAGATAAATTTTTCGACTCCCCCTTGATAGGCAGCATGAATTAGCTGAGCGCCCATCATTAAGTTGTCGTAAAAAAGTTCTGCTGGCTTTACCTGATTCAAACCGATGCCGCCGACATGAGCTGCTAAGTGAATTACAATGTCTTGTTGATCCACTGCTCGCTGACAGGCTTCTAGAGAGCGGAGATCATAATCGCGCGATCGCGTTACTGTAATCTTCTGCGGTTCTGCCCCAGCAATATACAGTTGGGCAATTACTTGACGACCCAGAAATCCAGCCCCACCAGTGACAAGAAGCCGTTTATTTTTTAAATCTAAGGCACTCATGTTTTCGTCCTGCCAGTGTTGGTTAGAAGTGCAAACTGCCTTGCTCTTGTCGAATTGTTGCTATATCTTGAATTACATTTAAACCATTACCATTCGGCGCAGTTTGACCTAGTGCTTGCAAGTCGGCTTCCACCATTAAGGCTACCAACTGCTTAAATGTTACTGTTGGTTTCCAGCCCAACTTCTGCTGCGCCTTGGTAGGGTCACCAATTAATAACTCCACTTCAGCTGGTCTAAGATAACGCTCGTCAAACTCGATATAATCCTGCCACGTGAGATTAACATAACTAAAAGCAACATCGAGGAACTCCTTTACCGAGTGGGTTTCCCCAGTGGCAATCACATAATCTTCAGGAGATTTTTGTTGTAACATCAGCCACATTGCTTTGACATAATCCTTGGCATATCCCCAGTCCCGTTTAGTATCGAGATTGCCCATGTAGAGTTTATCTTGCTTTCCAGCAACAATGCGGGCGATCGCTCGTGTAATCTTGCGCGTCACAAACGTTTCGCCCCGGCGTGGCGATTCGTGGTTGAATAAAATGCCATTACACGCAAACAAATTATAGGATTCCCGATAGTTCACTGTCTGCCAATGGGCGTAAACCTTGGCACAGGCATATGGACTGCGCGGATAAAACGGCGTTGTTTCCTTTTGGGGAACCTCTTGCACTAAACCAAACATTTCCGAAGAACCAGCTTGATAGAACCGCACTTCAATTCCGGTACGCTGCTGGTAGTCTCGAATTGCTTCCAACAACCGCAGCGTTCCCATCGCTACGGAATCCACCGTATATTCCGGTGAGTCAAAGCTCACCCGCACATGGGATTGAGCGCCCAGGTTATAAATTTCCGTTGGCTTAATTTGTTCTAAAATCCGGCGCAGCGTAGTGCCATCGGTTAAGTCCCCGTAGTGGAGAAACAACCGCACTCCCTCCTTATGAGGGTCTTCGTACATATAATCGATTCTGTCTGTATTGAATGTCGAAGTCCGCCGGATAATGCCATGAACCTCATAGCCTTTCTCCAGCAAAAACTCAGTCAAATAGGAACCGTCTTGACCTGTAATCCCAGTAATTAGCGCTCGTTTGGATTGCGTCATCCTCAATATCCTTTATGGATAACCTGTAAATATTTGAGTGCAGGAGTAAACTTGCTACAACTTAGCAGATGAAATGCTAATTTGCCAAAATAGCAAACTACTTGAGTTTTTAAATGTCAACTTTATACTGCATGACTAAGCACTATTGATTGCTAATAATTAACTGTTTAGATTTTTTAAAACTTATATAATATTTATTTTTTGTTAATGTTTACTTTAGTCTTGTTATCTGCTCTAGAGACGAAAGCCATTTACTTAATTTAACATTAGTGATTGAACTATTCGGTAATTATGGGGGCAGTTAATGCCCCCATAATTAATACCTTTTAGTTTTCTGATTAGTCTTCAGTAAGCACCATTATTTTTCGGCACAATTACGACCCCAATCGTTTTGATAATTATCCACAAATCCAGCCAAAAATTGTGGAACTTGGCGTAGTAAACGTCTATTAAAATTCGGCGACTGTAGGGAATGTCATTACGTCCGGAGACTTGCCACAAACCAGTAATTCCTGGCTTAGTGGTCAGAACTTTATCAATATGGCGACCGTAACAAGGTAATTCCTCTACTACTAAAGGTCGAGGACCAACAACACTCATGTCCCCTTTTAAAACATTCCAGAATTGAGGAAATTCATCAAGGCTAGTCAATCGCAAAAAGCGACCAATCTTAGTAATTCTGGGGTCTTGTTTTAATTTAAAATTATCCTCAAATTCTTGCCGCATCTGAGGCGACGTTTCCATCAGTTCCAACAACATCTCGTCAGCATTAATAACCATAGTTCGGAACTTAATGCAATCAAAGCGCTTGTAGTCCTTGCCAACACGTTCCTGGATATAAAAAATAGGGCCAGGCGAACTTAAAGCAATCAGCAAGGTTAAAAGCAAGTAGACTGGGGAAAATAAAATCAGAACCAATAGTGAAAAGATAACATCGAACAGTCGTTTGGTAAACTCCCTGTCTAAACGCTGAAGGGATAACTCTTTGTCGAATAGTCGCTTAGCTAACTCTCTGTCTAGTTGAAGGGATAACCCTCCGTCGAACATCTGCTTGGCAAATCTATTTAGATGAAATGATACTCTAGTATCTTTAGGAGGCAGTAGGTCAGAGCATTCTGTCACGCCAGTTGGCACGCGGTACCGGACAGAATCTTCTGTGGCACCGCTGGGGAGGAATGAATCTCCCCGTCCCTGGCTCCGCTTATTGCCTTGCGAAAGTGGCTTTTGACCACGTTTCACAAACCCCCTCGTCTTGCCTGAGATAAGTGAATGGGCAGTCATCTTACTCCTTAACAATCCACACCACACATAGTCCTGATTCTAAAGCCACAAGGCACCAGATAAATTAAAATTGGTTTTAAAGGTGTTTTACACTCCATACAAATTAAGAGCGGTGAAGCGAATCAAATTCCTGCCATGAGCGCTGCAAAAACTTCAAGTAATGCTCTGCAAAAATTTGGGGGGCAAATTGAGCGGCGTGAGTGCGAGCACACTCAGGATTGAAAACCCCCTGATATGCTTCAAACTTTTCTACAGCTTCTACCAAGGCTGCTGTTGTTTGCGCCTCAAAAAATAGCCCAGTTCCGTTATCTGGATGTTGGCGAATATCCCGCACTGTCTCTAAAGCTCCGCCAGCGCCATAGGCAATCACCGGAGTGCCACAGGCTTGAGCCTCCACCAAGGCAATACCAAAATCTTCACAAGCAGCATAAACAAATGCTTTTGCCTGAGCCATATATTTCTCCACCACCTCATCAGGTTGCTCTCCTAGCACCTGCACATTCGGTTGCGCTAATTTGCGGATTAGGGGAAGCTCTGGCCCAGTGCCAATGATCACTAGGGGTTTTTTGAGCTGATTGAAAGCGCGGACAATTAAAGATACTTGCTTATAACTTACTAACCGGGAAACGGTAACGTAAAAATCTTGTTTTGAGGTCAAAAACGGAAATCGCTGGATGTTTACCGGAGGGTAAATCACTGTTGCTGGACGGCGGTAGCAGCGCCAGATTCGACGCGCTGCGTTTTGAGAATTGGCAATAAAGTGATCTACCCGATTCGCCGTCAATACATCCCACTGGCGCATGCGGTGGAGTAGATACCGAGTCAAGATGCCTTGGGGACCACGACCTATACTACTACTACTGAGGTAATCAAAGGTTAATTCCCAGGCAAAGCGCATGGGGGTATGACAGTAGCAGATGTGTAATTGATTAGGACTGGTGAGAACTCCTTTAGCGACGGTGTGGGAAGAAGAGAGAATAACGTTATACTCCCGCAAATCTAACTGTTCGATCGCTAGTGGTAACAAAGGTAGATATTTTTGGACGCCGTTGCGGGCTTGCGGGAAGTGCTGGAGAAATGTTGTACCAATCTGACGCTGAAAAAGATAGCTCTCAGGATTGGTTGATTCAAAGTCGATTAGAGCATAGAGATCGGCATCAATGTGATTAAGAATTTCTCGGACTACAAGCTCTGAACCGCCAGTGGCTTTAGGCGTTAACCACTCATGGACAAGGGCATACTTCAATGGCACAGCTCACTTGAGTTGACATTTGAGGTCTGTAAAACTAAGAACTTAACTTATCAAGATTTCCCCAGCACCCACTTTCGCAAGCCAAGGCTTTCATTAGAGCGACTGAAATCTACAGATAATCAAACCACAATTAGTACATCTAACAACCCATTTAAGTTTTATCACTGACAACTTTCTAGTGCTAAAGAGCAGGCGTTTCTCCTTTAAAGTGGTTCCAGATGCATGACGCAACCTGATAACCTCAATTGGTATTGAGACTGATAAAAACAAGGTTGAGGCTAAAAAAAGGAGATGGGGATATGCGAATTTTGATTATGGGTGGCACGCGATTCATTGGTGTCTACCTAACTCAATTGTTGGTGGAACAAGGACATGAGGTGGTGTTGTTTAATCGGGGTAATCGACCCGCACCAGTTGCAGGGGTTCTCCAAATCAAGGGCGATCGCACCTCCTTAGATGCAATCAAGAAATTAGAGCCAGAACATTTTGATGCCATCTTTGATAACAATGGTCGGGAACTAAGTGACACGCAACCCCTAGCTGATATGTTTAAACGGGTGCAGCACTTTGTCTATATGAGTTCAGCTGGTGTGTATCTCCGATCTGACCAATTGCCCCATGTGGAGGGTGACTCAATTGATCCCAAAAGCCGTCACCGAGGTAAGCAGGAAACGGAAGCTTACTTGAACCATATCGGATTGCCGTTTACCTCGATTCGCCCTACCTATATCTATGGTCCGCAGAACTACAACGAGCTGGAAAGCTGGTTTTTTGATAGAGTTGTGCGCGATCGCCCGATACCAATTCCCGGCAATGGTCTACATATTACTCAACTGGGTCATGTTAAAGATTTAGCCCAGGCAATGTGTCATGTTTTGGGTTCCTCCCAAGCGATTGGGCAGATTTACAATGTATCGGGCGATCGCTACGTTACTTTTGATGGTTTGGCTCGTGCTTGTGCTGAAGCTGCTGGTAAATCACCGGAGACGGTACAAATTGTCCATTACGATCCACATAAGTTTGACTTCGGCAAACGCAAGGCATTTCCTCTGCGCCTTCAGCATTTCTTTGCTTCAGTGAATAAAGTCATAACCGAACTAGACTGGCATCCAGAATATGACCTGGTTTCTGGTCTCAAAGACTCGTTTCAAAATGATTACCTCGCTTCTGGTAAAGATACAGTTGAGGTGGATTTCTCCGTAGATGAGGAAATTCTTGCCCGAATTGGTGATGGATAAGGAGTATACACAAGCGCTGGAGAGGGGGAAAGAACTTATAGCTACATTCTCCCCTACTCCCCTACTCCGCTACTCCCCTGCTCTTTTTGCGGCCAAAAGTAGATAGCACCTGAAATCCATGTCAGGATAACGGAAATCCAGAAGGCAACAAGAGAGATGATTTTCCAGTTAAGCGGCAAGGGAGCAATGAGCAGCGCGATCGCAGTAATTTGACTCACGGTTTTGAATTTGCCCCAGAAATTGGCTCCTACAACAGCTGTGTTGCCAGTCAAACTTGGGGTGACGCGCCAGCCTGCTACACTCAACTCCCGCGCCAAAATTAAAAACACTCCCCAAGCAGGAACCTGTCCCAATTCGATCAGCGCCAGTAGGGGAGCAAGTACCAGCAACTTATCTACCAGGGGATCAAGAAACTTACCTAGCTCAGTAATTTGGTTGAGTTTTCGGGCTAGGTAGCCATCCAGCCAATCTGTTGCAGCTGCAATGAGAAAAATTGCCAAACTGAGCCAGCGATTTTCAACAGTTGGGTTTTGCAAGCAATACAGCAGCACCGGTAATGCCAGTAGCCGGGACAATGTAACCCAGTTAGGCAGTGTCATAAGTAGTTTTGTGCTTTCAAACAATTTTCTACATTTTATGACTTACCCAATTTAGTCATTAAGACAATTAGCTGGCATTTAACCTTTGTTCACTTCATCCTCTAAGAATAGTAGCTTGCAAGCTTTGCTTACGCTATGAAGGCGTTGCATAGCTACAGGATGTTTTACACCTTGTATACAATATCTACCCGCTGCTCTTGATGTGATTTTATTCACGACAAAATGTGATTTCGATCAACAGGTAATTACTCTGACTATACTATTCTTTCAATGTGCAATTTCAACAAAGAATCTATTACTTTAGATAGAACACAAATGTATTTCATTTCTAATTTATTTGAAATTGTATCACAAGTTACTTGAATTTTAAGCTTAATTCGTGTAACCTCGTCTTAGCACACGGCACAAACTGTGAACATCAGTTAACTGGGGATTAGTGAGGGAGATCTATAATTTATGTCCAAGCTCTCAAACACAGTTTGCGTTTACTAGTAGGGTTTCTTATAAAACCTGAGCTTTGGATAAGGTGCAGTAGGGATTTTGTAAGACAAGAAATTAGCAAGCTAAGACCGATGAGATAACCTTGATCAACACCAATCAGGTAAAGGTAGGTTATTTTATTGAGACAGCAAAACTATATTTATCCACTGTCTAATTAGTAGAAGTTAAATTCATTTCGATATTAATTATCGAAGTTATTAACTGGCTCGGCTAGTCTTATTTATCTAAGAGTATCTGTCTCTTTGCTACGCAGAGGGACGGGCGATTAGTTTGGTATATTGCTTTACCACTAATGACTTAACATAGCTGAATAATCATGATAATTTACTCAAAACTCCTCCTACAAGCACACTTTCCTCTTAAGCAGAATCAAGAGCATCACTTGTCTTACTATTCGCTTAAGTTGCGACAAGGGCAACTGTTGGTGAGGCGATCGCCGCAGACCAAAGATTGTCTACCTACAAGCGAGAACAAACATTACCTAGTCGAGTACTTGAAGCATTCGTCAGTACAGTTGCTTTACGTAGATCAAAATCTAGGTGAATTGGGACTAAAGCTTTGGGCAGATGCATCTGAGCAAGCTAAGAAGGCAGTTTTCCTCCGGCTGCCCTCAAACTATAAACTCCCAAACAGGCGAAACCGCCTTAGGTGGGGGCTGAAGCGCCTCAGTGACAGAATTGCGGCTGCTTTGTTGCTCCTGACTTTGAGCCCACTATTACTGGTGCTAGTTTTGCTAATACGTATTCATATGCCAGGACCGATCTTGTTTCGGCAGTGGCGCGTTGGGCAACGAGGAAAACTTTTCCAGATTATAAAATTTCGCACGATGAGAGTGGATGCAGAAAAGCTTCACCATCAGGTGATGGCTAATCAAATTGGTCTGCACAAGCTCAGAGATGATCCCCGCATCACATCGTTAGGGCGATGGATGCGTAAGTATAGCATGGACGAGTTGCCGCAGTTGTTCAATGTACTGCGAGGTGACATGAGCATAGTCGGACCTCGTCCTTGGGCTTTATATGATGCCCTGCGGATCAGCTCAGAAGGGCAAAAACGGTTAAATGCACTGCCCGGAATCACAGGACCTTGGCAGGTAGAAGCAAGATCGAACCTGCTGGATCTGGATGCAGTAAATAACTATGACCTTGGATACCTTGACAGCTGGTCTTTGTCAAAGGACTTGAAAATTCTACTCATGACCATCCCCAAGGTTTTATCAGGTTTTGGTGCTTGCTAGTTCAACATTAAAGGAAATAAGGTGATGACAATTAACAAAAACAAGTTACATATTCAGCCAATATCAAGTTGTCAAAATCAATTTCAGGCTCAGTTTTTAGAAAGTTTAGAACGGGAAAATACAACTTTAATTACTAAGCATGCCATCAACTTGATTGACACGCCTGTAACTGCTTTGCCCTTCGATACCCAAATAAAAATGATGTTGGAATGGGCTAGTAATTATGCAAGCAAGGTAGTTTGTGTAGCTAACGTTCATATGCTGATGGAAGCTTATTGGCATCCAGAGTTATCCTCTGTTTTAAAAAATGCGGATCTTGTTACTCCTGATGGAATGCCCTTAGTTTGGATGATGAGGTTAATGGGAGCGCGTCAGCAAGACCGCGTTGCAGGTATGGATATTCTTTTATCTTTATGTCAGTTAGCTCAACTGCAAAACATTAAAATTTTTTTCTTAGGTTCTCAAGCAATAATTTTAGAAAAAATGAGAACAAAGTTGGAAGATGAATTTCCGGAACTTCAAATTACAGGTATGGAGCCGTTACCTTTTCGCCCTTTAACACAGGTAGAGGATGATGCCATTATTCAAAAGATTCACGAAAGTAAAGCTCAAGTGGTTTTAGTTTCACTAGGATGTCCAAAACAAGAGTATTGGATGCATGAACACAAGGGTAAAATCCAGGCAGTTATGGTTGGGTTAGGAGGGGTTTTTCCTGTCCTTGCAGGGATTCACAAAAGACCACCCCTTTGGGTGCGGAATGCAGGATTGGAGTGGCTTTATCGGCTAATCCAGGAACCTCGTAGACTTTGGAGCCGATATGGTAAGACTATCCCACCTTTTATTTGGATAGCTTCCAGGCAGTTGCTATCTGTAAAGTATGAGTCATTCAAAAGTCATTCTTGAAGTAATATTATCCACCCAACAGCTTCTTTAGAGAAAACTTGTGCAATCTACGGAATACATAGATTTTCGACAATACTGGTTAGCTATAAGACGGCGTTGGTTACCTGCGACAGCTGTCTTTGGTTTTGTTGTCCTGCTTACATCTCTAAACATGCTTTTGCAAAAGCCGATATATGAAGCGAAAGGAAAGCTTCTGATTAAGAAGACAGATAGTGTTACCTCTGCTATTACGGGAGAAAACTCAGCACAAAAAGAGTTAAGTTCCGTAGGTAGCAAGAGTAACCCTTTAAGTACAGAAGTAGAACTTATTCGTTCTGCTCCTGTTGTACGTAAGACCATAGCAACACTCAACCTAGAACTAAAACCTCAGGAATTTCTGGAACATTTGAGAGTGCAAGAGATCGGGGGAACGGACATTTTGGAGATTTCTTATAGAAGCCCTGATCCCAAGGTCGCTGCGATCGCTGTTAATCAAGTCATGAACCTGTATTTACAAAATAGTATACTGTCCAACAGGTATGAAGCTGCTGCGGATCGTGAGTTTATTGTAAAGCAGTTGCCTAAAACTCAAGCAAATGTGCATCAAGCAGAAGTAATTTTACGCAGATTTGAAGAACAAAACAATGTCGTAGATCTAGAAAAAGAATCAGAATCAGCAGTAGAAGTAATTGCTAACTTAGAAAACCAAGTGAGCCTTGCTCAAGCGAAACTTGTAGATGCAGAGTCGCAATCTCAAGTGCTGCGAAGTAAGTTAGGAATGAATTCACAAGAAGCCATAGCCGCAAGTTCACTTAGCCAGTCACCTGGAGTCCAAAGAGCACTTGAAGAATTCCAAAAAGTAGAAAATGAGTTAGCGATCGCGCAAGCTCGCTTTCAAGAATCACACCCGATGGTAATTGAACTCAAGAGTAAGCGAGCATTCCTAGAGAACTTACTAAAAGGGCGCGTAGAAAATATTTTGGGATACAAACAAAATCTCAATGGAAATTCCTCGATTGAAGATCTAAAACAACAAATTACTGCAAATCTGGTTAATTTAGAGGCGGGACGTCTCGGTTATACTAGTCAAGTTTCTGTTTTATCCAACGTACTAAATACATATAAGCAACGGATAAATGCCCTACCCAGACTGAAGCAACGCAAGGGGGAACTAGAACGTGAAGTAGAAGCAGCCCAAGCTACCTACAAAACGCTTTTGAAAAGGCTAGAAGAAATTCGGGTTGAGGAAAACCGAGCTGTGGGTAATGCCCGTATGGTTGAAGATGCTCAGATTCCGGAAGATCCCATTGCTTCCAACAAAGTGAGAAACCTAGCTCTAGGGAATATGGTGGGAATCTTGCTTGCCATAAGTATTGCCCTTGTTCTGGATGGGCTAGATACATCTATTAAAACAGTCAAAGAAGCGAGGGAAGTATTTGGGTATATCTTGCTAGGACTGATTCCTGTCTTCGGCAAGTCTGAGAAGACTACTTCTCGTAGTGGAGATACAGAACAGGTTGCATCAAAAATTTTGGTTAGAGACGCACCCCGTTCCCCAATTAGTGAAGCATACCGGATGCTTCAGGCCAATCTGGGTTTTTTGAGTTCAGATAAAGAGTTAAAGGTCATTGTGGTGACCAGTTCCGTACCCCAAGAAGGCAAATCTACACTTTGTGCCAATCTGGCCGTGGCCATAGCTCAGTCAGAGCGTAGGGTTTTACTTGTCGATGCAGATATGCGTCAGCCCTCTCAGCATAAAATTTGGAACCTACTCAATCAGGCTGGCTTAAGTAATGTCCTTGTCGGCAAGGCTGAACTTAAGACAGTGATCAAAAAAGTTATGGTTAATCTCCATATCCTAACTGCTGGGGTTACACCTCCTAACCCAATGGCTATCCTCAAATCCCAGCGGATGGCTTCATTGATTGAAATATTTTCGAGCAATTATGATTTTGTAATAATTGATACTCCTTCATTAAATATTGCTGCTGATGCTCCTATCCTGGGAAAAATGGCTGATGGTACATTATTGGTGGTTCGTCCTGGTGTGGTAGATTCTGCCAGTGCTGCTGCTGCTCAGGAGTTTTTAAAGCAATCAGGGCAGAATGTTCTGGGTATAGTGGTCAATGGTGCGATTTCTAACAATAAACCTTATGGCTACTACTCAAAGGAATACTACGCTGAAGAAGATTCTATGCCTCTTGAAACTGTTACATCTGAAACTAGGAAAAATGCTGGTCGCTCCTAACTAACAATCATGAATGGTTGATTAAACTTACACTTTTAATTTATTAGATACTTTTTGGTCTGAAAATGCACCCCAGAAATCTGATTTTGCAAGAATGAACCTCAAACAAAAGGCCGTTAAAGGCGTAATTTGGAGCGCGATCCAGAGTTGGGGCAACCAATTAATCTCCTTTGCTGTCTTTCTCCTACTCGCCCGCTTACTTGAACCGTCGGTCTTTGGTCTAGTCGCTTTGGCTGCTGTCTTCTTAGCTTTCATGCAAGTCTTTCTCGACCAAGGATTTGCGGATGCGATCGTGCAACGAAAAGAGCTAGACCCAGCACACTTAGATACGGCTTTCTGGACTAATATCAGTATCGGACTACTGCTAATGTTGTGCAGCATAACTGCCGCTGGAACAGTCGCTAATTTTTTTAAACAGCCGCAGCTAACACCGATCTTACGTTATTTATCCCTCAGCTTCCTATTCGGTACCTTCAGCAGTGTGCAGCAAGCAATTCTCCGCCGTCGGCTTGATTTCAAAACTCTAGCTCTACGTTCACTGGTGGCAACGTGCGCTGGCGGTTTTGTGGGTGTAGTTATGGCACTTCGGGGCTTTGGTGTCTGGAGCCTAGTTGGTCAGCAGTTGATCAATGGACTGGTTGGAGTCTTGGTTTTATGGCGAGTCAGCGACTGGCGACCGGGGCTGAATATTTCTGTGAAGCACTTTAGAGAATTGTTTAGTTTCGGCATTAATGTGTTAGGAATCAACGCACTTAACTTCCTCAATCGCCGCTCTGACGATCTCCTAATTGGCTACTTTCTGGGTACTGTCGCACTAGGGTATTACACTGTTGCCTACCGCATTTTGCTGGTAGTAACCCAATTAGTCACTGGAATTATCCAAGCAACTGCGCTACCAGTCTTTTCACGTCTACAAAAAGAACCAGAACGATTGCGGCAAGCATTCTACAGCGCGATTCAGCTAAGTAGCCTATTTGCTTTTCCCGTCTTCTTGGGTCTGTCTGCTCTGGCCCCTGAGCTAGTAGTTGTTTTATTTGGAAAACAGTGGACACCAAGCATCCCAGTAATGCAAATATTAGCCCTCGTGGGCATTTTATATGCTGGGTTTTACTTTAATGGTCCTGTAATTATGGCTGTAGGTAAACCTTTTTGGAACCTGGGGTTAAATTCCCTTCAAGCAGTAGGCAATGTGCTTGGTTTTCTGATAGCAGTCCGGTGGGGAATCATAGCTGTTGCATCAGCATATGTGATCCGCAGTTATCTGATGTCTCCCATTACGATATGGGTAGTATACAAGCTCATTCAAATTAATCTAATTACTTATCTCCGCCAGTATGCAGCGCCACTGATTGGTTCCCTGATAATGCTAGCAAGTATATTGGGAGCTAAACATATTCTTGGTGGAATGCTCAATTTGCCTATGCTACTTACTATTTATATAGTACTTGGTGCTGTGATATATATATCTACCATTCTATTAATTGCGCCAAAACTCTTTAGGCAGATAGTAGACCTCTTTCGTTCAGCTGTGCCACAGGCGATACCAAAGTAAGAATAGATTACTAATTAGTAATTGATAAAAAAGTGTAATTTTGTGAGAATTGGTTAAAAAAATGATCCAAAAAGCTCTAAACAGTCTATTCAAGAAAGATGATTGTGTTATTGTTCATGGTTTTTACGGCGCAGGTAATTTAGGTGATGAGGCTATTTTATCAGCTACGTTAAGTCAAATTTCCTCTCTAAAACAAGCTCAACCAATTGTTTTTGGGAGAAATCCAGCTAGAGTTCGTGCAACACATCAAGTATTTAGTGTTAATCCCGATGCTATCTATAACATGACTGGTTATCTACATTTACCTAAAGCAAGTGTTTATATTTTAGGAGGAGGTGGACTCCTCAAAGACTATGGAAAGTCATCACACAACGTTGAAGTTTGGCTACGTTGGCTAACTAGAGCAAAGAGTCTTGGCTTAAAAACTATGTTGTGGTCTGTAGGAGTAGAAAATTTACGTTTCGATAAGTCAAAGAAACTAATTCAAACAGCATTAGAAACAGTAGATGCTATTACTGTAAGAGATCCAAATTCTAAACAGAGGCTTGAGCAAGTCGGTCTACAAAATCCCGTCATAGTAACGGCAGATCCAGCAATTCTTTTGGCAGAAAAACAAAGTAAGAGGAGAGTACTAAGGAAGAATCCTCGTATCGTTGTTTGTTTACGACATTGGTTTAAATATGACATGTCTTCTGTGCCAGATCCTGCTGCAAATGAAAAAATGCTTGATTCAATTGCTATGGTACTTGATTATGCAGTAAATACTTTAGATGCAAAAATAGAATTAGTGCCTTTTAGAACAACATCTAACGATGATGATAGAAAAATTCTAGAATCTCTTTTTTCAAGAATGATTAAAAAGGACTCTGTTGTTATTCATAACGAAGTTCCTCAACTTGATGAAGCTATAAATATTTTTTCTGACACTGATATCGTGTTTAGCATGCGGTTACATGCAGCTATAATTGCTACATCTTTAGGAGTGCCAACTATAGCTTTATCTTATATGCCTAAGGTTAGAGATTATATGAATTTAATAAATCAGGAATCCTTTTGTTTTGATATTGAAGAAGTAGATAAAAAGTGTTTAATGGAAGGTTTTGAAAAGATCCTAAATACTTATGAGGAGCTGTCAGAACAATTAGTAATTACTAGATCTACTCTATCTGAAAAATTACAAGATAATGTAAGCATATTAACTAAATTAGTGAGCAAATGAAAAACGCACTAATTGTATGGATGGTTCACAAAATTATTACCATAAATGTACTCAACTTTCTCTAAAGAGCTCAATAAGAAATTAATTTACCTTAAGAACAAGAGAGTAGCTTTATGAGCTTAAACAAAAAAATGGAATTTCAATAGATAATATTAGAGGGTCAAATTAGTTTCATCATAGATGCTTGTTAAAAATTAGAGTATAAAATTCGACCGAAGTAGAATAGACAGTAATATGAGTAGTTTAAAGTCAATCTTTCTGCCTCAAGATAAAAGTAGTGATAACCCTTATCAAACACAACTAGCCAAGCACTTAGTAGAGGTAGGAGTTAAAGTCGAAGGAGCAAGTTCCAAGGCTTTCTTCTTACCTACTGCTGTTAATGAATGGAAGACAGATATTCTACACATACATTGGCTACACTCCTTCTTCATCAAGTCAAATATGCTTAAATCACTGGTCAGTTCAGTTATATTCCTTTGCGAACTGGTCATTTTGAGATTAATAGGTGTAAAGATTGTCTGGACCGTACACAATCTTAAAAACCACGATAATCAGCACTTAAAATTAGAGCGTATCTGTACTGCCATTGTTGCTAAAACTGCCCATGCAATTATTGCTCATTGTGAGGCAGCAAAATATGAGCTTATTACAACATTCAATTTAAGAAATCATGAAAAAATTTTCGTAGTGCCACACGGCAACTACATTGATTGTTACAAAAATAACCTTACTCAAACAGAGGCAAGGAGAATCTTAGGTATTCCAGATTCAAACCTCGTTTTGCTTTTCCTTGGTTTGCTCCGACCGTATAAGGGAGTGCTTGAACTGCTTGAAACCTTTAAGCAGTGGCATCCAGATGGAGTCCAACTAGTAATTGCTGGCAAGATATGGAACGATAGCTTAGAGTTGGCAGAACTAATTAACCAAAAAGTTGTTGGCGATGACAGTATCAAATTTATACCTGGCTTTGTTGCTAATGAGAAAATTCAACTTTACATGAACGCTTGCGATGTAGTTGTATTTCCATACCGAGACGTCCTGACATCAGGTGCAGTTCTTTTGGCAATGTCATTTGGTCGAGCGTGTATCGCACCGCGCAAAGGTTGTATAAAAGAGGTTTTAGATGACACAGGATCGTTCTTGTATGACCCGAATATTGAAGAAAGTTTGTTCCATGCTATGAACTGTGCAATCCAAAAGAAGGACAAGATGCTAGGTATGGGTGAACATAATCGGCAGTTGGCTGAACAATACAGTTGGGATCGCATCGCTGAAATGACATTAAAAGTATATCAATGGTGTTTGAGTAGCTAAGATGTCGCAATGCCGATGGAGGAATTAAAAGTAGTGAGCAAGTGTATTGTTATCACTCATCAGCATTCTCTTGGTAGCCCCGGCGGTGGAACACAAAGTTGTCTGCAAATTGCCGAGCATTTGCAACAGTTGGGTGCAGAAGTAATTCTCATGCCTGTCTTACGTGGACCGATTGCAAACTGGAAAACTTCAATCCAAGTTATTCCAGTGCCACAGAACCAAGTGCATTATTTGCTAGATGGTCTTGCAGTTGCAAAAACAGTACAGGCTGTCCTTGCCTCTCGGCGAGTCGATGCGGTTATCAGCTGGGATTACGAGGCTGCCTTCCTGCCAAAACTTTTACAGTCAGAAGGAGTTGTGTTTGGCATGATAGCCGCATCCCCGTCCTACGAAACGTGGATGAAAAGGAAAACTGCCCTGCGCTTAGTCAAGTCTATGACTGATAAATGGTTTCGCTGGCGATCGCTCAAGCATGCTGATGTTGTTTTTGTGTCATCACTCTTCACCCGAAAAGAACTAATCGCGTTATTTGAGATAGAGCCTGAGCGAATTGTTACTACCCATCGAGGTATAGACAGCAGATTTAGCCAAGTGCAGCGGTTATTTTCTGGGGAGGTATCCAACCTGATCTTTTATGGCTCTCTTGCCCCCTTAAAAGGAATTTTTGATGTCATCGAGGCTCTAGGTCGTGTAGCGGCTCAGGGTCAGCGAAACTGGGTACTTAAAGTGGCAGGTTGGGATAATGAAGAGTCAGTCCGGCAAGCATTGCGCGACCACAAAATAGATCAGCAAGTTGTGCTACTGGGTCGGCTGGACACCCAGACGCTAATTTGCGAATTGGAATGGGCCCATTTGGCGATTCTACCTTCCCACGCCGAATCTTTTGGGCGGGCGATCGCCGAGGCTCAAGCCGCCGGACTTCCGGTTATCTCATACGAGGTGGGATCGGTGCCGGAAATTGTCCAAAAAGGAGTTACAGGCTGGCTAGCACCACTTGGTGACGTGGATCTACTTGCAGCAGCGATTATTGCTGCCATGCAAGACCCAGAAAAAGCATTTCAAATGGGTTTGACTGGTCGCAAACGGGTAACTCAGTTGTTTTCTTGGGAGCAGACTGCAATGACAATACTTCAGGGTATTGAAGAAGCAAAAAGGAGATCAGCATGAATAGTGTTGACATCAGCCCAAGTGCAAGTGAAGTCACTGTGACCGAACCCAGCTTGCGCGTACTGTTTGTTAGTCACACTTATGTAGTTGGTGTAAATCAGGGAAAATTGAATGCGATCGCTGCAACTGGTACAAAGGTAGGTTTGCTCGTCCCAGTCAGGTGGAAAGCCTTGGCATGGGGCAAGCGGTTTGAGATCGAGAAACCCTATCCCCAAATCCATCTGTACCCAGCACGGGTATTTTTTGAAGGGCAAGTGGGTGCCTATCTCTATCCTCCTGGTGCTATATTGCGGGCGCTGCAAGACTTTCGTCCCGATATTATCCAGGTAGAGCAAGAGGTATTTTCCCTTTCTGCTTTAGAAATAGCACTTTGGGCGAGGTTAACTGGCAAACCGTTGGTACTCTTTTGTTGGGAGAATATGGAGCGGCGCTTGTCAAATTTGCGCCAGTGGAGTCGTCATTTTGTCCTACGTACAGCAAAACTAATTATCGCTGGTAATCAAGAAGGTGCTGATTTGCTACGTCAGTGGGGTTATCAGGGGCAGTTAGAGGTGATGCCCCAAATGGGAGTAGACACAAATCTGTTTGCTCCTCCGCCCCATAAGTTCAAAAATAATGAATTCCTTATTGGATACGTAGGACGGTTGGCATACTCCAAAGGCATTGATGTGCTACTCGCTGCTATCCGCTATCTGCGCGATCGCGGTCATCACTTCCGGGTTATTTTATGTGGCACAGGACCCGATGAGTCAGCTTTGCGACAGGAAGCCCAGAACCAGAAAGTAGCTGATCTGGTCACCTGGAGAGGAGGAGTGCGCCATGACGAAGTGCCGGAAGAGATGAGCAAGTTTGATGTCTTGATCCTTCCCTCACGTACTGTTCCAGAGTGGAAAGAGCAGTTTGGTCATGTGCTAATCGAAGCAATGGCAATGGGTGTACCAGTAATCGGCTCCAGCTGTGGAGAAATTCCCAATGTAGTTGCTCGACCTGATTTGGTGTTTCCCGAAGGAGATGCTGAAAAACTAGCAGCTATTTTAGAGCGGATGATTTGCGACGCAGCATGGCGGGAAGAAGTAGCACAGTACAGTATCAACAGAGTGTGCCAGCACTATACCCACGAACGCATTGCTGAGCGATCGCTCAACCTATGGCGCAAACTACTCCAGAATACTACTGAGGAATCATAATGCGTGTAGCAATTGTTCGAAGAGCGCCTGGATCTTCCTTCAGTATGGATGTTTATGCTGACGGCTTAGTTGCTGGACTCACCGCCGTTCGACCAGAGTGGGAAATTGTTGAATTAGCACCACCATCTTACTCCCCAGCTAAAAAGAGTAACTCTTGGTCGACAGGAATTTGGAAATATTATCAGCGTTATTGGCGTTATCCCCAAAATGTAGAAAAACAAAATGTAGATATATTTCATATCATTGACCATAGTGATGGTCATTTAGTCTACCGATTAAAAACAACAAGTAAACCGATAATCGTAACCTGCCATGACTTAATCAACTTGATTCATCCTGAAAATCTTCACGAGCAGGCACGTCTACCTGTTGTCAGTATGGCAGTTTGGCAGTATGCAGTGCGGGGTTTGTGCAAAGCAGACCGTATTGTAGCTGTCTCTGCTAACACAGCAAGAGATCTAGTGCAAAAGTTAAATATCGCAATAGATCAAATAACAGTCGTTCCTGATGCGGTTGAGCCGCTATTCCACCTGCTTCCCCAAGATGAAGTCAAATCCTTTCGACAGCAACACGGGATTTCACCAGAAACAACATGCTTGTTGCATGTAGGCTCAAATCATCCACGTAAAAATGTTTTTACTATCTTAAGAGTCTTAGAAGTGTTGCGGGAGCGAGGATTACCTATTCACTTTTGGAAAGCCGGTGCAGACTTTACTGCTGAGCAAAAAACATTTATCCAGAGTTACAGACTTGAAAACTTCGTGACCTATTTGGGCAAGCCGAATAAATGCACTCTAGTTCAAATTTACAATGCTGCTGATATACTCCTGTCACCCTCGCTCTACGAAGGTTTTGGCATGACTATTTTAGAAGCAATGGCTTGTGGCACACCAGTAATCACCTCAAACGTTACATCACTACCGGAAGTAGCTGGGGATGCTGCTGTGTTGGTTGCTCCAACTAATGTTCAAGCAATAGTAGAGACTATATCCCGACTTCAGAATGATTCTATCTATCACCAAGAGTTGAGTAGTAAAGGACTTGCAAGAGCAAGGTTGTTTACTTGGGAGGCAACAGCTGAGCAAATAGCTACAACCTATGAAAAATTAATAGCGCCCAAGAGAGCAATAGAAATGCATAAGTTCGGATAAGGGCTACAACTACTAAATTTATTGCCAATTGAGGTACTCGCTACATGACAGTCATTCAAACACACAATGATGTGGAGTCGAAGATTCTAATTTCAGCCTATGCCTGTAGGCCAGGCAATGGCTCCGATCCAGGAATAGGATGGAATACGGCTCGGGAGTTGGTCAAGCAGCATCAGGTATGGGTGATCACCCGGAATGACAACCGCCCATTTATTGAGGCTGAGTTAGCTAGCAATCCAATTCCCAAACTCCACTTCGTGTATTATGACCTCCCCAGTTGGGTCCAATGGTGGAAGCGGGAACGGGGGGTGCAGCTCCACTACTACCTATGGCAGATTGGAGCCTACGGGTTAGCTCGTAAGCTCTACTATAAAGTTGGCTTTGACCTTTGCCATCACGTAACTTATGTAAAGTATTGGGGTCCTAGTTTCCTCGCACTTCTGCCAGTACCCTTTATTTGGGGTCCAGTGGGAGGCGGGGAATCTGGACCAAAGGCTTTTTGGCAAGATTTTAGCCTGCGCGGGAAGACTTACGAAACTTTGCGAGACATTGCTAGATGGGTGGGAGAGCGCGATTTATTCGTACACCTTACTGCTCGGCGGAGTGTTGTAGCTTTAGCGGCTACTAAGGAGACAGCTAAACGTCTATCCGCCTTGGGTTGCAAACGAGTAGAACTTTGTGAGGTAGCTAGCCTACCTGAAGCTGATTTCAATTCACTTATGCAACTACCCTTTGTCTGCCAAAAACCTCGTTTTATTTCAATAGGTAGACTTTTACACTGGAAAGGCTTTCACTTGGGGCTTAGAGCTTTTGCCAAGGCTAATTTACCTGATGCTGAGTACTGGGTTATTGGCGATGGTCCAGAAGCAAAGCAGCTTCAGGAGCTTGCCGAGGAATTAGGTATTGCTCAGCAAGTTAAGTTTTGGAGTAAGCTGCCTCGTGATCAAACCTTGCAGAGGCTGGGAGAGTGCTTGGCGCTAGTCCACCCCAGCTTGCACGATTCTGGGGGATGGGTTTGCTTAGAAGCAATGGCAGCAGGCCGCCCTGTACTCTGCTTGGATCTAGGAGGTCCGGCTATCCAGGTTACAGAAGAAACTGGCTTTAAGGTTCCTGCACATACACCTGAGCAAGTAGTACATGACTTAGCTGAGGCTATGACTCGTCTGGCTCAAGATGCGGAGCTTCGGGTGCGGATGGGGCAAGCGGGGCAGAAGCGGGTGGTTGAAGTTTATAGTTGGGAAACCAAGGGTCAGTTTTTAACTCAGGTATACGCAGAAGTTCTTAGTCAGCAGTAGATTGGTTTTGGCATACCTGGGTTGGATTTGGCTGTGAAAAAGGTTTACTCAAGCTTTAGAGAGGATTTATCGGATGCGTATCCTGAGCGTACATAACCGCTATCAGATTCGTGGAGGAGAAGACGAGTCTCGTGAGTCTGAAGAACGCCTCTTACGAGAAATGGGGCACTTGGTTGAAGTGTACGAGGAAAATAATGAGCAGATAACAGAGCTGAACCCAATGCGGATGGCTATTAATACAGTCTGGTCTGTGGAGGCTTATAAAACAATCAGAAGTCACCTTAAAGAGCAGATTCACGATTTGGTTCACGTGCAGAATTTTTTCCCTCTAATCTCGCCCTCTGTATACTATGCGGCTAAAGCTGAGAAAGTTCCTGTAGTTCAAACCCTCCGTAACTACCGCCTTTTGTGTCCTAACGCCTTGTTTTTTCGCGATGGACATGTCTGTGAGGATTGCCTGGGGAAGTTCGTTCCCTGGCCCGGTATATTACATGCTTGCTATCGCGATCGGGTGGCTACAGGAGCAGTAACGGCAATGCTGACAACTCACCGGATGCTACGTACCTGGACTGAGGCAGTAGATATTTACATTGCCCTCACGGAATTTGCCCGTCAGAAGTTTATTCAAGGGGGCTTCCCCGCAGAAAAGATTGTGGTCAAGCCTAACTTTGTTCACCCAGACCCCGGACTTGGCGAGGGACGTGGGGGGTACGCTCTTTTTGTCGGGCGTCTCTCACCGGAGAAGGGTATAGGAACGCTACTAGAAGCTTGGAAGCAATTAGGTGGGAAAATTACCCTTAAAATTGTTGGAGATGGTCCCTTGGCTCCACAGGTAGCTGAGGCTGCAAAGCAAATACTGGGCGTGGAGTGGCTGGAGCGGAAGTCTTTAAAGGAGGTATATGAGCTAATCGGGGAAGCAGCTTTTCTTGTATTTCCCTCAGAGTGGTACGAGACTTTCGGGCGAGTAGCAATCGAGGCTTTTGCCAAGGGGACTCCGGTGATTGCTGCCGCGATTGGAGCGATCGCGGAGTTGGTCGAACCTGACCGTAACGGATTTCACTTCCGTCCTGGTGATCCAGAGGATCTAGCGGCTAAGGTAGAATTAGCCTTATCCAACTTGGCACAGCTAACTCAGATGCGCCAAGAAGCCAGAGCTGAGTTCGAGGCTAAGTATACTGCCAAAAAGAATTACCTGAGGCTGATGGAAATTTACGCGCAAATCCGTAGTAAGTAGCCCATAACTTGTATTCCCCTTTAACTTATGTATGGCATAATCTACAACCTATAAACACACACCACTAACTATGTACTGAGTGGTGGATTACTCGTACACCCAGGTAGAGCAACGTGAAAGTAGGATTTCAAAATGGATTTGTTAGGATCTCTAATTTAATACTTCTAGTACTAGCCATTGCCTTTTTCCCGCGCGTTATTACAGCAATCGGAGTGCCGCCCATTATTAACTTCTTGCACTTTCCTTTTGTATTAGGACTGTTTGGCTTGCTGTTAGCTAAGATTCAAAACAATACTATCTTGAGGCAGATTTTAGTTAGCATCATCA
This sequence comes from Chroococcidiopsidaceae cyanobacterium, assembly GCA_041748755.1. Classification (GTDB taxonomy): domain Bacteria; phylum Cyanobacteriota; class Cyanobacteriia; order Cyanobacteriales; family Chroococcidiopsidaceae; genus JAHHHE01. The sequence continues at coordinate 23,370 of JBGTCQ010000122.1, forward strand.
CTCTACTAGGACTAATTTGCGCTAGTGCCCTTGTAAATAGTGCAGGGGTTATTAATGTAGTTTTAGACTTTTTGCTTCTCGCCGAACCTTTCCTACTACTGTTAGTAATAATCGGTACTTGGATGTCTCGCTCAAGTGTTGAGCGACTACGCTCTGGGTTAATGCTTTTTACTTTCATTCATATCGTTTTTGTTTATTATCAGTTCTTTATTATTCGCTCCCCAGATCCAGATGACGTGCAAGGGATCTTCATAGGACAAGGAGCTGGTCATCATGTAGGTGGTGCCATTGCTTTAACCGCTGCTATATATTTCTTTGTGGTCTACAGTGGAATTCTTTCAATCTGGCTGCGTACATTTGTAGCTATCTTTCTTGCCGCAGATATTATTTTCTCTGACTCAAAGCAGGTAATAATTGCCTTTCTTGTCTCCTTGATAGTTTTGTTGCTCACAAAACTCAAGAGTATTAAAGAGATATTGCAATACTCATCACTCACAATTATAGCTGTCGGCTTTGTATATAAAATTGCTGAAAGTTTTTTCCCATCATCACTTGGCTTCTGGAGCAGAGACAACAGGTTTATTGATGGCTTAACCGTGAAGTTTTCTGTATTTTCTATTATTAATTCACACTATCAATCATTCTTAAATTGGCTATTCGGTCTTGGACCTGGTCATACAATTGGACGGTTAGGCTGGTTAATTCCAGACTATGCAGAGTACTTAAAACCGTTAGGTGTTACATCATCTCCTGTTACAGAGATTATTTTTGCTGTTAATGATACAAATCCGCTTACTAATAAATTTACTGGTAGTAGTATGTTCTCTCTAACATTTTCCTGGGCTGGCGTATGGGGAGATTTGGGTATTTTAGGATTAGGAATATATCTATACCTCTGGTTTTTAGTATGGCATACTTGCTCGGATGACCTTTCCAGATTTTTTTTAATCACAATCTTGGTTCAAGGTAGTATTTTTTCATGGATGGAAGAACCTGGTTATATGCTTTTCATGGTTAGCTTGATTGGCTTTGAATGGCAAAAGAATCGGCAGGACAAAAAATTATCCAACGATTCCTTTTGGAAAATAGCGACGATAGAGAAAGCGGGATAGTAAACTTATTTCTAAGTAGAAGATTTGTTTGCTTTTGCTGTCGTGTCGTACTATTTTATTTTTGCAAATTATTAATTAGAGCCGACATACAATGGCACCAAAGATCCAGGACCACGACTAGGAATATTGCTTCTCAAAAGCGTCTTGATCACTCCGTCTCTTGTTTCCTTAACATGAATACTGTAATTGCGCTCTACTGCATTGGCACTAACTGCATATACGAGCGAAAGTTGGGATTCATTGTTTAAAAAAGCTGGCTCGTCTAGGGCAATTTGACGCACAGGATAAAGCAAGCCTCCCAGGAGTTCCGTGCGTCCTCCGTTGGTTGTTTCCAGTACGCTACGTGGGCCTTCGGTTTTCAGTCCTAAAATCCAGAATGTACCACCGCGCTTGGATATGCTTGGGCCACTAGAAATTTTAAAGGATTCTGGGTTTAGTTGCCGCGCCCAGACATCCTGAGGGTACTCAAAGTAGTAAGGAGCGTCGGTAGCAACATTCTCAATGAACAATTTTCCAGCACCTAGAGCGTTGCGATAAAAGTATTTTGCTGAGGAACTTGTAAGAATGTCGCGGAGAACAACGGTTTTCGACGACGCATTTTCAATGCTAATCCCACCAGTAAACGAAACGCCAGTAATTGTGTATACAAAGTTAAAGCGTTCCATGATTACTGCTTCCTGCGCCCCAGTTTCAAAGTAAAAAAGTGGCTGGGGATTCGCCGGATTGTTGAACGTCGTGTTTGAGGCGATATCAATCTGCGATGCCATTCCCATAATTCTACGTACCTGCCCCCGCACCTTTATAGTCTTGCTCAGATTGTATCTGCCGTGGGGAAAGTAAATCGTGGTTTTACCTGAATCGATTGCCGCTTGGATAGCCGTAGAGTCATTCTTACTGTCATTAGCTATAGCGCCAAAATCTTTAACATTAGCCCAATTGTTAAAATCGTTGTCATGGAATGAAGGTGTCTCCTCTACTGGAAGATTTAGAGCTTTTTGTGGAGATGGGAATAAACTTAAGGAGTTGTGGGAAACGAATTCAGCATGGGTTGAACCAGCTATGATAGAGCCTTTTTGCTTGATGGCTGATTGATAACCAGAAGTTACAAGATTGCGAGCATATAATCCCCCCTCATTTTCTATTGCACTCATCCAGGAGGAACCTCCACTTAAGGTACTATCTACCAGCGTCACAAAACTGTTTCTCGACACGTTTTGAATAACTGGTACGGAGTTGTTACTTATTAAGCCTCGAATAGACAGCACATTGGTGTTATTACGAATACCTGAGATTTTCTGGTTAGCTAAACTGATATGTTCAAAGGTAATCCCGTACTCATAGTTTTGCGCGGAGATGCCGTAGTCAAAGCCGTCAATCTGCACATTTTTAATCAAGCACGGTCCAGGTCCGTAGCGCTGTAACCCCAAGCCGATGAGTCCTTGTCCATCACCAGAACGAATCGTCACATCACTAAGGGTTCCCATGTTGTTCGCTAAGTAATCGATAGCGATCGCACCACGGTTTCCCACCCCCGTATCTATAGTCAAATCGTAAAGCGAATTTTCAAATGCGTTATTACCGGAACCGGTAGTTGCATTAGCAGGGCTGTGGGATGCAGTATAAATTAGTGCTTTGGGTTGATTAGGATCGCTATAACCAGGGGCATTGTCCTTAAGTTTTATAATTGTTGTAGCACGGTTCTGGCCTTGGAACATAAGATGCGATTGCCAGATACCATTGGTATTAAGCCAGTCCAGGCGATTACTGACAAGATAAGTACCCGTAGGAAAATAAAGGGTCTTGCTTTTGCCGACATTAGCCCGAATTGCATTTAGAAGCGCTTGAGTATCGTCGCTGGTTCCATCTCCCTTTGCACCATAAACTGTCTTGACGTTAATGATTCCTGAATCAGGAGGAAATAATTTGTCAGATGTTTCTCCTCCAATAGTGATTGGTCGGCTACTATCACATTGCAGCATAATTATTGGTAGTGCAACTACTGATGAGTAGAAACAGAGTTTTAAGTGCGCCATTAGTGTTCTCCTTCCACCCTGTCTATAAGGTTGAAGATTTTTAACTAGGTTACAAATTAAATTTAGGCTAGTTGTTTTACGCATGGTTAACTATTTAAAACTACCAATAAAAAGCTCAGTTATCTAGAATTTTTGTGTAGGGTAAATTACCCACAGATTGGAATTTTGTGGAGGTTTTAAACCAATTAGACACAACAAGCCTATAAACTAAACTTAACGCTAGCTTTGCTATATATCTAAGTGTAATTCTACTGAAATTATTTTTTTTACAACAAAGCGCAGTTTTGCTTCAGTAAAGATACGAGTGAAATCTTACTGGGACCCTGGCACAGTTTACAGTTGAACACTCCTTTATTTTCAGGGATGTACGGTGGTCCAAGACAATCATGCTATTTAAACTAGTCAATAAGTAGGCGATTACATTCGCAAGTAGCACCGAGGACTGGAAATACTTTTTCTGCCAGAGTATTATCTCTCTGAAATCTGGTTATGAGTAGTATCAGATGAAAATAGCTAAGGGTATTACGATACTAAAAACGCAGTCCCAACTGGAACTTTTTACTTAATATTTCTAACTCTTGCAATAGTTAGGATTTTAGGGAATAACAAACTACTTTTTTAGCCATGCCGATGCTGATGCCACTGCCAAGCATGAGTCATAATATCTTGCAGATCGGAATATTGAGGTTTCCAGCCCAAAATTTTTCTTGCTTTGTCGCTACTACCGACAAGAATTGGGGGATCGCCAGGACGGCGATCGCTCTCCACTACTTTAATATTCCGATCCGTTACCTTTTCAGCAGTTTCAATTACCTGTTTAACGGAAAATCCATTGCCATTTCCTAAGTTGAATACTGCTGTATCGCCACCCTGCAACAAATATTCCATACCTAAAATATGAGCATCTGCCAAGTCTGTGACATGAATATAATCCCGAATACAAGTTCCATCTGGCGTTGGGTAATCTGTGCCGAAAATCGAGACTGATTCGCGCTTGCCTAAAGCTGCCATGAGTACGAGAGGAATTAAATGCGTTTCTGGACCATGATCCTCTCCCAATAATCCTCTCGGATCTGCACCAGCAGCGTTAAAGTAGCGGAACACAACTGACTTCAAGCCGTAGGCAACATCAAAATCTGCTAGAATCCGCTCCACTGCCAATTTAGTGAATCCATAAGGATTAATTGGATGCTGGGGATGGTCTTCAGGAATTGGCACCGTGTTTGGCACCCCATATGTAGCGCAAGTAGAAGAAAAGACAAACTTCTTAATTGATGCTGCCAGCATTGCTTCTAACAATGTCAAGGTGCCAACGACGTTGTTGCGATAATATTTATCAGGGTCTGTAACCGATTCGCCTACATAAGCATAAGCAGAAAAGTGCATTACTGCGGCGATGTTGTGGGTAGCAAACAGCTCGTCAAGCAGCGATCGGTCATTGGTATCACCAACAATTAGCTCTACTTGTAAAATTTTCTCAACCAAGTCGCGATGCCCATACACCAGGCTGTCAAGAACAACCACGCCGTAACCAGCTTGTTTCAGTGCCAGTACAGCATGGGAGCCAATATATCCGGCTCCGCCAGTGACCAAAATATTCGGTTTTACAGGCGACATTCTGTTTCCCTTATGACTGACAACCACTTAACATTTAAATGATAACGAGTCTAGCTTAATTGCAAACCGCTCTCGATGCTGAGAAATGGCATTCTCTAGAGCAGCGGCCGCTGTCGAGGAGGTCGATGGTTGTGACCGTGGAATACGGTGAAAGCAGGCTCCTAATCCAACAATTTAGTAGTTGCATTAACCACGACCAGAACTACAGCAACCCCGCTGGCGTTATCGTCAGCACTAGGCGAATTTGCAACGGTGTCGTAGTGCGCTGCTAGGAGAATTGCTCCAGCCTCCGAGTCAGTACCTGTCCGTTGGGCAGAGATATTGATTCCGCCCTCAAAGGATTGCAATGTGGGCAACCATCCCAATTTTTTGAGGGACTGGGTGATGTAACTTCGAGCGCGATCGCGTTCAACTTTGGTGTAGCGCTGGTAATTCAACGCCTGAACGTGCGCGAACAACTTTTTGGAGTCTATAATTTGGGGATTTAATTGATTGCCTAGATGCCGCAGCCAAACTTCTGTCAACCTTGGTTTCAATCACTTGTGAAGGACGCTGCCAGAAAATATTGCCTCTAACTAGCGCAACTGCTACTAACAACAACAGAGCCAAGACAATCCATTTCCTCTTTTATCTACCTGAAATTACTGTTGAGTATCCCGTCTCAAGACAGACGTACACCTCTCCTAAAGACTTAGAATAACGATATGACCACTTCGGTTACAACTTCCAATTATGTGCAAGGTTAGGCAAGGTTTAAAAGAAAAGCACCATGCTGGATTTGTTGTTAATCATAGCTATAGGATTTTTTGGTAGCTTTGGTCACTGCGTAGGAATGTGTGGTCCCTTAACGGTGGCATTTTCACTTTCCCACAAGCAAGATCCTCTCAAGTGGCAAGAGCAACTCTCCTTTCATATTTTGCTTAACTTGGGAAGATTAGTCAGCTATACCCTAGTTGGAGCTGGAATTGGCGCGCTAGGTTCTATCTTGATTGCTGGTGGACAAATAGCAGGTAGCGGTAGTGTGTTACGCCGGGGAATTGCGCTGCTTACAGGTGTAATGCTGATCTGGTTTGGGATTATCCAGATTCAACCCAAATTTTTGCCACGTATCCCATTTCTACACCCACTAACTCAGGGCAAATTGCATAATCGCCTAAGTGCAGCGATGGTTAAACTTTCGCTACACAATCACTGGTGGACACCAGCTGGGTTAGGAATAGTTTGGGGTCTAATGCCCTGCGGTTTCCTGTATGCCGCTCAAATCAAAGCAGCAGAGACTGGGAATTTGTGGATGGGGGCAGCGACAATGCTGGCTTTTGGCTTAGGAACCTTGCCAACAATGCTGGGTGTGGGCGTATCCACGTCTCTAGTAAGTGCTGATCGCCGTAGCCAACTGTTCCGGCTAGCAGGGTGGGTGACAATTACCATCGGAGTGTTAACCCTGCTGCGAACTGGAGACATGAGCATGATGGTTAGTTATACAGGTCATGCTTCCCTGCTGTGTTTGATGCTAGCGCTGATTGCCCGCCCGATTCGCCGCTTCTGGTTACAACCACTACAATATCGCCGCGCTCTGGGTGTAGGAGCGTTTGTACTGGCTCTTGTCCATGTAGCTCAGACAATGCAACATACGTTTGGTTGGAACCTGAATGCTATTTCCTTTTTGTTACCAACACATCAGTTAGCTATAGCTATGGGGATAACAGCTGTGGCTTTAATGACTCCAGCGGCTCTTACTAGTTTTGACCGCGTTCAAAAAACTTTAAGAGGTTGGCGGCAGATCCATCTGTTGAGCGTTCCAGCATTGCTACTGTGTGCAACTCATGCGGTGTTGATTGGCTCCCATTACCTGGGTAATTTAGAAGGAACAGGGCAGAATCAACTTTTTGCCGTGATATTAGGAACTATCACACTGGGAGTACTATTAGTACGATTACGTTGGTTTTGGTCGCTTTTATCTTTGGAAAAGTTTTATGCTGCCCCGCCCCAGTCCAAATAAAACTCTCGTCGGCTGGCTATTATTTATAACAGCATTACTTGCTACCCCAGTTACTGCACACAATCTTGATGTTTCAAGAGATGTGGCTGCTACGTTTCATCTTGAACCGAATCACAATCCTAAAGCTGGAGAAACCGCTCAAATTTGGTTTGCACTCACCCGTAAGGGTGGGCAAATCATTCCGTTGAATCAGTGTAATTGCGATTTAGCTATCTACTTAGAACCCCGCTCTCAGAATGTCTTACCAGTGCTGGAGCCACCTCTAAAAGCAATTTCTGCTGAACAGTATCAGGGCATTCCTGGCACTGAAATTGTATTTCCCAAAGCTGGAGCGTATAAACTGGAATTAAGTGGCACTCCCAGAGCTGGAGCTAATTTTAAATCTTTTGAGTTGAGCTACGAAGTAACCGTTGCACCTGGAGTAGCTGCACCGACGAGAACTAATTCCCAGGCTGCATCAACGCCAACAATAACCGCTCAGGCAGGGCAACCAGATAATCGATGGCTAATTCCAGCGATCGCTATTTCCTCAATTCTTAGTTTGGGAATTGCCTGGACAGTATGGCAAAGGTTGAGGGTGAGTGATTAGGTAGCTGCAAGCTTAATGCAACCAAGCTAAACTACGCCGCCTTAACCACAGCCCTAGTGCTAAACCTAATCCAATTATGCTTGTAAAATAGGTCAAGCCAATTAATCGGATTGCTAGAGGTGGAGCTACGCCTGCTACTTCAATTTCTTGAGAAGCTTGAAAAGGTTGGAATTGACGCACTGTGTTTGACTGGGGTGAAACTTCTACCTCTAGTTTGTGAGTAGCACCGTCAAAAAACTGCTGCTGCCATCTTAATTTTCCAGTAGCATCTGGAATGCCTTGGTAAGCAAAAGCCACCCATTCAGCTTCTAGCGGAGTCGTTTTAATATTAAAAACTACATCAGTTACAGGTTGATTTTTAGAGTCAAGCGCCTCAACGGCTAAATCAGCAACTTGCCCGACTGTGGCATGATTGTCTCCTGTTATTTGCAGTTTCAATCCTGAAGTAGTAATGGCTGGTTTTGCTAGCTGAAGCCGTTCTTTGGGTAAGGCGTGAGTATGAGATTCTGCCATCTCAGCGCTAATATTAACTACTAATAAAAGGGCGATCGCTACAACAACTCCTCCACTCAATAACAGTCGTACCCGCATTGGGGCAATTTCCCCCAGTTGGATTACCTGTCTTCCTCCCATAATCAAGCCGCCGACTATGCCAACCGCCAGCAAAATGATTGCCAAAATCCCAAAATTACGATATTTAATGTAACTTTCAGGAACATCAAGTGTTAGCGTTTGCTGGATTGGGCTAAATTGATTAGCAACTAGGGGAGTTACGTTTACCAATAGCTGGTATTTTCCCCGAATTGGTAGCATCTGCTGAAGTTGCAACTTTCCTGTCGGAGCGATTACTTTTATATCTAGTAGCTTAGTACCCTCGACAACTGGAAAATCAGTGGGAAAAAAAGGTTGTTTAGGTGGAGTAAGAATCTGTAAGTGAAACTTACTATTTTCCAGTAATTGACGCTCTGAATCGAGGGCTTGTAAAGTCAATTTTACTGGAGATTGGGGCGTAATTGCTTCAGCTTCAAAAGGTAAAATTTGACTGCTGGGCGGTTCAGTTGTAAGTCGAATAATTGATTTTGGTGTGCCTGAGAATCCTACCGTCGATGAAATTAAGCTCATCAAGCCAACAATTGTCATGATGAGCGCTGCAATTTTAAATTTTGACATTTTGGTATTTGCTGTAGCGCCTACTGATTAATGACAACTAACCGTTAAAGTGTGGTGGCGAAGAGAGTGCATTGAATCATGAACAGCAGGATAGGTAGAAAAGTAAACCGTCCACAGAACCAGAGCGCACAGCGCAGTATAGAGACTTAATTGTACAGGCAGTGACAAAGTGATGCGGACTGCCTTCGGGACATTACCAAGGGTATTTGAAGCTCTCATTGTGTACCTCGCACATAAAGTAGAGTGATTAACGTATTGGCAGGCATTCTGACTTAGAACCCACTTGAGAATATGGAACTGCATGTTCTGTATTCCAATATTTAGGGATTCATCACAGCTGCGGGACAGTGCCGGACTTGCACCGGGCTTTCCCTGTTAACCTCTGGTTGGCTGCTCACCACCAGAACCGATTGACTGAGGCAATTATTGTATCACCGTTTTCATTTTTAAAACTAAGAAAGTTTTAAGCTATAACCTGCCTATGCCCAAACTTAAAAACATGAACTGGGGCTGGCTGAGTTAAAAAGTTTTCATAAAAACTGTAGGACACGGAGAATTTTTCCCGATTCCAGAACTAACCAAGGATGATACGCTCAGTAAGATTTTTAGGCGAATTAACCACTATCTCCACGCTATACAAAAATCAATTATTCACTCTGACTCAGAATCTTAAAGCAGGTATAATGCTTCGATAGCGCTAAAATGCCCTTGAGGTATCTCATGAATAATCACCTAGAGCCTCGAATTTCTGAAAAAATAGTCCCGGAAGTTTTTGACCTTGCTGCTCGGCTATATGCTGAGAAAAATCAGGGATATTCCTCAGAAGAACTAATGGAAGCGGGAGTAGAAGTCAAAATTCCGCCAGAGTTTATCCAACAGGCGATCGCGCAGGTTCAATCCCAGCAAATCCAAAAGAAGCAGGCGGAACAACTATACAAACCCACTAACAAAAGCAAGCTTTTTGGCATAGCAGCCTTGTTGCTCCTGGGAAGTATCCTGGCATGGACTGTTGCAGAATTAAGACCAGCAAAAACAGACAGCACTTCTAGCAGTAGTAGTTCTAGCACTAGTAGCAGCAGTTCCAGTAGCAGTTCTCAGGAGAAACGCCTACCAACTCAGACAGATCTAAGAGGAGCAGATCTCAGGCAAGCAAATCTTGAAGGAGCAAACCTAAAGGGCAAAAACTTAAGTAGTACCAATCTAACCAGAGCCAATTTGGAAGATGCTGATTTGAGTGGAACTAACTTGCGCGATGCTAATCTGATGCGTGCCAATCTAGAAAATGCTAACTTGAGCAGTGCTAACCTGAATGGCGCTAACCTGAATGGTGCCAACCTTGAGGGAGCTACTATGCCTGACAAAACAGACCATTAAATAAACTAGCGCAGTAATTCCTCCATCTGGTGCTGGTTCCAAAGTGAGCGATACAGTCCTGGTTGTTGCAAAAGCTCAGTATGAGTGCCACCCTGGACAATCTCACCCTTGTCCATGACAAAAATGCGGTCAGCAGTGGCAGTAGCAGACAACTGGTGAGAGATGAAAACAACAGTTTTGCGTTGAGTGCCTTGGGAAAGATTGTTAAGGATGTCTGTTGCTGTCTGATTATCCACACTAGAGAGGGCATCATCTAAAATCAGCACGGGTGCATCAACCAGTAAGGCACGAGCAAGAGCGGTTCGCTGCCGCTGTCCGCCAGAGAGAGTAATACCACGTTCGCCGACAATAGTTTCGTATTGTTGCGGAAAGTTGAGAATTTCTGGTTGAATTTGAGCTTGTTTGGCACTGTATTCCACCTCAGATTGTTCACTCAAGGGGTCGCCGTAGCGGATATTGTTTTTAATTGAGGTGCTAAATAGGAAACTGTCTTGAGGTACATAGGCGATCGCACTGCGCAAATCCGGCAATCTCAGCTGAGTAATGTCATATCCATCTAAAAACAGTTGCCCCTGTTTAATGTCTAGTAAGTGCGGCAGCGCATTCGCCAAAGTTGACTTGCCACAGCCAATTGGTCCCACAATTGCTACAGTTTCCCCTGACTGAATCGTAAAGTTAATATCTTTCAGTGCTGGTGTAGTAGAGCCTGGATAGGTATAACTCAGATGCCGAGCCGTCAATTCACCTTCTACCTGTTCCAGTGGCAAGTGGATAGCGTTATTTGAGTCTTGAATTTTCGGTGTGACTGTAAGAATTGACTCAATTCGGTCAATACTAACTTCACCGCGTTGGTAAGCAGTAATTGTAAAACCCAACAACGCAGTGGGGAAAACAAGACGCTCCACATACAACAGCAATGCCAAAAAGTCACCAATACTAAGGGCGCCAGAGGCAATCCGCTCCGCTCCCAGCCATAGCAGAATCAGTAAGCTGAAGTACGCAAGTCCTCCAACTAGGGGAAACAATGTGTTTCGGGTTTTTGCCAGTTTGAGATTCGCTCCGAGTAGCTGCTGATTATTTTGGCGGAAGGCGCGACGCTCGTTTTCTTCTTGGGCGTAGATTTTGATTAGAGCCATGCCGCTCATATCTTCCTGGATTAACTCGCTCATTGTCGAGAGTTCTTCCTGTACTTCCAGCTGTTCTTTGCGGAGGCGATCGCTAAACAACTGCACCAAAATCAGCATGAACGGATAGACGGCGATCGCAGCTAAAGTCAACGGCACATTAATCGACAGCATCACAGGCAGTGTCAGAGCATAGGCAAACAGTGTATTAGCTATACTCAGCACCGCAAACCCAAGTAGTCGCCTAATATTGTCTACATCACTGGTGGCGCGGTTAATCAAATCCCCAGCTGTATTTGCAGCAAAATAAGCCGGCTCCAACTTTAGCAAGTGTTGAAAAATCTTTTGTTTTAAGTCAAATTCCACCTGCCGTCCAACTCCAAACAGCGCGATGCGGGATACCATGCGGATTACCCACATTATGGAGCTGAGTACGACAATCAGCGCTACATAACGCAAAATTTGCTCAAAACTAAACGTAACCTGAAGTGTGTCAATGATGTTACGAATCAGTAGCGGAATGTAAACGCCTACTGCATTGACGACAAACAGAGCCAAGACACCTAATGTAGTTGGCCGCCAATGCGGACGTAGGTATGAACCGAGTTTTTGTAGCCGTGATTGAGCCATTACAGGGATTGAGCAACTTCTTGATCCTAGAACTATTGCAGCTGTTTTTGTCTTCTAGCTGAGGAGCGGAAGTTCTCAGAAGCTATTTGTAATTGAACGCCAGCATTTGACTTGGCAGACAAGGATTAAAAGCTTAGCACGCAAGACTATCTGTTTTTCGCGTATCTATAGAGATGCACCATCGGGTGATTGGCTGATTTATCAACCGCAATGTTCACGCCAGCGCTGCGAAGTTAATGTTAGAGCTATTAGCGGCAATGATATAGGTGCGATCGCTCTCTGCCTACAAAATTCCTTTGATGGTGTTAGCTCCTGTTTACTAGGTATTATTGATTAAAGGTAATAATGAAGACTAAAATTACTAACTAACATCTTTACTCTTTCTTCATACTCTTCTTCCTCATTTTCACACTTGCTTTATCCTATTTTTGGTTTGATTAATTAAGCTATATACATATACAGGCAATAACTAACACTAAACCTTTTATCATTCACCGTTTCAACGCTTTTAGAGATAAACCTCTAGAGGCGTTTTAACATTCTGTTGGATGTTTTGTTTTAGGATCGAGCCATATGTCAAAAATGATCAGACATCCAGGGTTCTGAACCAGCAAATAGTTGTGCTGCTATTGATAAAGCATTGGCAGTAGCTTCAATTTGACTAATAACTTGAAGTTGATGGGGTGTAAACAGGCTTGTATATAACGGTGCCAGCCCACGAATATCTAACCGTAGCTCACCGCGGCCACCTTGAGTCACTTCTCCACGACCCTTGGATACTGCAAGGATGAAGCGTTTATTATTCTCAGGTAACAGCTCGTCTTTAACCTCTAAGTGCAACTCGGTTTCTACTCCTGGAGGATAACCACGAAGCATCAGGGATTTTGGCACATTTACTACTCTCAGAAACCACCGTTCAAGATGAATAACTTTGTAAGTCTGCTCTGGAAGAAAAGTTAGCAGAGGCTCTACTGCTGGGCCAACCCAATGTATGTTGTTAGCTAGAGACCGATGGTTAGCGAAGAAATTCCAGACACAATGTCCTGCTGCTGGTGTCAAAACAACCAAGTCTGTAACCTTGAGGTTATAGCCTCCTGTGTCTGACTGTTGACTAAAAACAACGTAGCCTTCTGGTTTATGTGCCCCTAGCAAATATGCATAGACAACATCCTCTGGCGGCTGCAAGACTCGTTTCCAAATGGCTCTATTGCGATTCAAATTGCCGTTAGTTTCTTTTGCCCGTTGACAGTAGAGATCCTGAAAAACTTCTTCAGAAGCGGGATCTACTCGAAGAATTGGCATTTGAGCAGAGGGAATCAGGCTGCTTGTAGGTATTGAAAATTGGCAAATGTTTCCAGCCTGTTCATACCCTACTTTTTGATAAAGGCGCTGAGTAGAGGCGTAGAGTGTTGATAGAGGAACACCTTTTGCATATAACTCACGAAGTGTTAAAGTCATAAGTTCAGCCGCCGCTCCGATTCCCCGATATTCTGGTGCAACTCCTAAAGCTGCAATACCTGCTATGGGTAAACTACAACCTCCGAACCACTGACCCATGTGGTAGATTCCCAGGCCTCCAATGACCTGTCCGCGATGCCGAATTACACGGTAGTTTTCCAAACCAAGAAGACTGGAGTAGGGTTGCCACTTGCTAATTGGAAAGTTAAAGCACTGCTGCAAAATTGTCCCAAGGTGTTGAGCCTCTTCAGGATTTGCAAGAGTGCCAAATTCTAGGTTAGCTGTCATTTCAGTTGCCTTTTAAAACCAGAATCTCATATTAGACTTCTAGCAAAAATACCTGACAATGTTCGTAATCGCCGCGTTGCAGGAGGGAGCCTCCTGCATTCAAGCTGACACTTACTTTTCCATATCACAGGCAGTTTTGCGGTAAAGTGAAAAGCTTAAAAATGGTTAGGCCAGACAGTGAGGAAAAATTAGGTAAAGTTGGATATCTGTCTGGATTTTCTAAATTTTATTAGAAGAGATTATTGGGTTCACTCAGAGAAAGTAAGAGTAGCTGCTACTGTCTTCCTAGCCTCTACCGAAAGATGGGTATAAAGTAAAGTTAGTTTGTTATCTTAAATACAAGAGCATGTACTAAGAACGCCCAAAAGCTGGTATCTCACTCATCAATTTCTAATACGCAGCCTTGAACACATGAAGTATATAATTTTTTAGCATAATTTTATACTTCTTATAATTGCTTCAATATTTAGTCAGCATCGTGAGGGTAGATTTTCTACTCTGCAGTTAATCAGGATGAGTCTTGGAGGTTTAACGTGAATGTGATTATGTTTACTCAACAAATAGAGGTTATGCACAGACGCTTGGATGAACTGTACCGAGATGCAAACACCTCGGTAAAGCTGCAACCAGAGTTACTGCCTGTAGCCTTTAAGGAGCTTGGTATCGTCTCGGAAGAACTACAGGTGGCAGTAGAGGAGCTGCAGCAGCAGAATGAAGAACTGGCATCTGCAAGAGTGGAAGTGGAAATTCAACGCCAACGATACCAAGATCTATTTGAATTCGCACCGAGTGGCTACCTGGTTACCGATATAAATGGGATAATCCAGGAAGCAAACCGCGCCGCTGCCAACTTACTCAAAGTTTCGCAGCGGTTTCTGGTGGGCAAACCGTTAATTATTTTTGTCGTTGAGTCCGAGCGTCAAGTCTTTCATGTCAAACTGAGCGAGTTGCAACAAGTCCAACATGAGGAGTGGGTGGTACGCCTTGTTCCACGTAAAGGCGAGTTTTTTGAAGCGGCTCTGACACTGGCTAGGATTATTGATGGTAAAGGCAATGTCGTAGGAATGCGGATATGTGTACGTGACATTAGCAATGCTGAGCGTGAGCGAAGCTCACCTGTACAGTCAGATGCAGATTTAGAAAAAAATGACTATGACTTGATCCAAGATAAACCAAAGCATATTTTTTTAAAGGGAGAGATTATCCCCCTAAAACCCCAAATTATTTGGCAAGTTTGTCAGGGCGTTGTGAAGCTGACGACAATGAGTGAAAATGGTGAAGAAGTTCTTGTAGGGTTAGCAGGACCTGCGTTACCTTTTGGACCTGATTTGACTTCACTCCACACTTATCAAGCTATAGCCCTAACAGAAGTTGAGCTAGTGTGTTTTTCTATAGCAGAGCTAGCAGCCTCTCATCGGTTGGCCCAGAGTGTTTTACCTCAAATTAATCAGCGGTTAAGGCAGACAGAAGCACTTTTAGCCATTTCGGGACAGCGACGAGTAAAAGATCGCTTCCTTCAGCTATTGCAACTGTTAAAACAGGAAATTGGTCAAAATGTGGACAAAGGAACTCGCCTAAGTGTACGTTTCACCCATCAAGATCTTGCAGATGCTTGTTCTACTACTAGAGTGACGATCACAAGAGTGCTTGGCAAGCTACAGGAACAAGGCACAGTTATCATAGACTCCAAACACCACATCATTCTAAAAGATTAGAGTATTAATGGTAGTTCTAAGCATCCCTGCACTCTTCCGTGAGAACTTTTGATGTGGATTAGTAATTAAAAAGCCCCCAATTGGGGGCGAGATCAACAAAATGCAGGTTGGATTAGAGAATATACAACAGTCCGAACAGGATAATCCACACGACATCAACAAAGTGCCAGTAAATTTCTGCGGCTTCTACACCGAAGTGTTTTTTACTGGAGTAGTGTTCTGAAATGCGCGATCGCCACAGTACGGCAATTATCGCTCCCACCCCAATAAAAACGTGTAGTCCGTGGAAACCAGTTAGAACGTAAAATGCACTGGCAAACAAATTCGTAGTTAGACCAAATTCTAGGTTACTGTATTCATACAGTTGCCCAGCTAAGAAGATTGCACCCATAGCGGCAGTGATCGCTAACCAAGTTCGCATACCAGACACATCATTCTTTTTAATTGCAGTATCGGCATTGTGAATCACAAAACTGCTAGAAATTAGAATTATTGTGTTGATTCCAGGCAACAATAACTCTAGTCTTGGCGTTCCTTCCGGTGGCCAAGTGGGTAACACAGACCGAAAAGCAAGATACGCTCCAAACATACCGAGGAAAATCATGCCCTCAGCTACTAAAAATATAATCAGCCCAAAAATGCGGTGATCCGGGTGTTTTTCGTGGTGAGCGGCTGCTAATTCCGCGCTATGGTGATGATTTAGAGCAGTCTTGGTTGGGTCAAGGGTTTGACTTTGCATGAATCTTCAATGTTTATAAAGTGAGCAAAGTGTGGCGTAAGGGTGTGGGATTAAAACCCCAGATGGGAGTGAGGAGTGATGCCTCCGGCGGGCTACGCCAACACACTTTAGCGCTCACCACTCCCTACCAAAAATCTTTATTTACGGTCTTCTCGATTGGCAGCAACAGCAGGGTCTGGATCAGCACGTAAAGCTGAGTTCGGACCAGCCGCTAGCGCGGGATCGCTCTCGTCAGACAAGGGTACATCTACTTCTTTGTTACGTTTGCTCATGCCGTAGTCATAAGGGCCCGTTGCTAGGACTGGCAGTTTGTCAAAATTCTCGATCGCTGGTGGTGAGGCAGTCATCCATTCCAAAGTCAGAGCATCCCAGGGATTGTTACCTGCTTTAGGACCATATCTCCAGCTCCAAATTGCATTAATGATGAAGGGGAATGTAGAAACTGCTAGCAGGTAAGATCCCATCGTGCAGATGAAATTGATCGTCTCAAATTTGGGGTCATAAATAGCAATGCGGCGATTCATGCCCATCATCCCTAGCTGGTGCATGGGTAAGAAGGTAAGATTCAAACCAACAATTGTCAAGGCAAAGTGAACCTTACCCCAAAATTCGTTGATCATCCGCCCCGTTACTTTCGGGAACCAGTGGTAGTATCCAGCATAAATGCCCAACACGCTACCACCAAACAAAACATAGTGGATGTGAGCGACTACAAAATAGGTGTCGTGGACGTGAATGTCAAACGGCACTGCTGCTAACATTACACCAGTAATACCGCCGATTACAAATGTTCCGACAAAGCCCATAGCGAATAGTAGGGCAGAATTTAACCTCAGTTTGCCGCCCCAAAGTGTTGCTAACCAGCTGAACACCTTAATTCCCGTTGGTACAGCAACAATCATTGTGGTGATCATGAAGAACATCCGCAACCAGCCAGGAATCCCACTGGTGAACATATGGTGCGCCCAGACAATTAGACCTAGAAAGCTAATTGCCAAACTGGAATAGGCGATCGCCTTATAACCAAAAACTGGCTTACGCGCGTGAACAGGTATTACCTCAGAGATTACCCCAAAGAAAGGCAAAATCATGATGTAAACCGCTGGATGGGAGTAGAACCAGAACATATGCTGGTAGACAACTGGATCGCCACCACCAGTTGGGTTAAAAAACATTGTTCCTGCTAGTAAGTCAAACGCCAGCAAAATCAGAGCGCCTGCCAATACTGGTGTCGATATCAAGGTTATGGCGGAAGTAGCCAACATCGCCCAGCAGAATAAGGGCATTTGATGCACCCCCATTCCGGGTATTCGCATCTTTAAAATAGTGACGAAAAAATTCAGTGCGCCCAGAATTGAGGAAGTACCAAGCAGAAGAACGCTAACAATCCAAATTGCTTCACCTACTTGACCAGTAACCAAGCTAAGAGGAGGATAGGAAGTCCAACCTGCATCTGGTGCATCGCCAACAACTAAACTACTGATCAGTAATAATCCAGCCGGCGGGATCATCCAAAAGGCGACAGCATTCAACTTAGGAAATGCCATATCCCTTGCCCCAATCATTAAGGGGACCAGGTAGTTAGCAAACCCAGCTCCTGCCGGAACGATCCACAGGAAAATCATAATCGTAGCGTGGAGCGTAAACAAGCTGTTATAAAGCTCAGGGCTAACGAAATCGCTTTCTGGCGTTTTTAATTCTGTACGAACTAAGTCAGCCATTACACCGCCAATACAGTAGAAAACAAATGTAGTGACTAGGTATTGAATCCCGATCACTTTATGGTCGGTGTTAAAAGTAAAGTATTCTCGCCAATTCCTGCTCCCCGGTTCCTCAATTAGGGCGGGTTCATTGGCGGTAGCTTGTAGCTCTGCTTGTGTCATAGGAAGAAAGGGAGTAAGGAGTACGAGAGCATTCTTAGCAGAGGTGCAGGGGAGTCAAGATTTTCGTAGCCTAAGTGCCTCTTGTCTCTTATGTGCTTACCTCTGTGATACCTAATGGTGATGGTTGGGGATTTGCTGTAGGGTTTGAGAATTAATTCCAATGTTGCTGGTGTAGGGAGCAAGAAATTCTGCTGGAGATAAATTAGTCGGCTTGGCAGCAACGGCTTGATTTAGTGTTTCCTTAGCTGCTACTTGCTGCTCTTGCATCCACTGGTCAAATGCTTGCTGTGGCTCAACAATAACTTTCGTATTCATTGCTCCGTGATAAGGACCACAAAGTTCAGCACAGATTAGGGGATATTCACCTGCACGATTTGGTGTAAAGCGGATCTCGGTTTGGCGACCTGGGATCGCATCTTGCTTAAGGCGAAACGCTGGCACCCAGAAGGCGTGAATTACATCATTTGCTGCAATGTTCGCCAAAATCTCACGCCCTATAGGAACGTGCAGTTCACTGCTAACAACACCAGTATCAGGGTAAGTAATAATCCAGGCATACTGCATAGCTGTGACATTAACAACTAAGCTTGGCGGTTTACCTGCCTTTTCCGGACTGGCCCCAATGGTGGGAGAAACTATCCCTATTCCTGGAGCATCTTGCTTTTGGGGAATTTGGTCAGCATTACGGACTGATGCTGTGGCGGGATCTTGCATCGCCGCGTCAGATTTCTGCTGGTTATTGGAGGTTTCTGCTTGTGCCAACGGTGAATCGCTTAAAGTTGCGGCGATCGCGGCTCCTGGCATCCCCGCCTGCGGTGTCATCGGTGCTTCATGGGCGGCGTGGGGATCAAAGCCACCGATGGCATCATAAACATCGAAACTATAGACAGAGATCCCCAGGACAACAATTGCCGGGATCGCCGTCCAGAGAATTTCTAGCGGTATATTACCAAAAACTGGTGGTCCGTCTGAGTCGTCACCAGGACGACGACGAAATTTAAATGCACAATAAATCAGAATGCCCTGAACGAGCAGAAACAGACCCACAGATACGGTCATCATTGTGTTAAACAGACCGTCCACTAACAGCGCTTCGTCTGTGGCTGCCGTTGGTAGTAAGCCATGATTTTGACCGTACCAGAGGCTGACCAGTGTCAGCACGATGCCGATGAGTAATGTCCAAATAGAGCTTGGGATGTTCACGGGTTAATTAATTGATTACTTCTCTAGTATTGTCAGCTCTGCTTACTTACCACGGTAGTCTAGCCAACAATACATGGTGGCTAAGAGAGACAATTTTTTGCTGATTTCTTGGCGATCGCGCAAGTTATATTCCCAAAGAGGGCTACCATGTCTTGCTTCAAGTATATATAAACAAATGTAAAGATTCACAACGCTTAAGGAAATAGGAATCATTAAATCCTCACAAAGTAGAAAAATCCTTAAAGCTCCTGTGACAAAGAACCAGTTTACTTCACAGGAGAAACCGAAACTAGCTTACTTCCTATGTAACAATGCGCTAGGGTGGGAATGAGCATATACTCACAACTTGATTAAATTTGATGACTCTACGATGGGCAGAAGGTATCGTCCATGACCGATCCGTCCTGCATAGACAAACTGTAGTGGGTGGCGAGCAGTCCCAGCCTCCAGAAAAGATTTGGCGGTTGGTATGGAAATTGTGCATAGCTACCCTAATTTTAATGGCAATAGGCAGTGCTACGAGGGTAGTGAATGCTGGTCTTGCGTGTCCTGATTGGCCTTTGTGCTACGGACAGATTGTGCCAACCAAGCAAATGAATCTTCAGGTTTTTCTGGAGTGGTTTCACCGCTTGGATGCAGCCTTGATTGGTATAGGTGCTTTGGTGCTCACCGGCTTATCCTGGTGGCACCGCTGCTACTTACCCAATTGGCTGCCTTTTGCCGCCACTTTTGCTCTTGGTTTAATCGTCTTCCAAGGCTTATTAGGTGGACTCACTGTTACCGAACTTTTGCGGTTTGATATCGTGACTGCTCACCTGGGAACGGCGCTGCTGTTTTTCACCACTCTGCTAGTCATCGGCACAGCTCTAACGCCTTATCAGGGTACAGGAACCGCACTTAAGCTTCCTTGGCTAAGCTTAAGTGCTGCCGTTTTAGTATACTTGCAAAGTCTACTGGGAGCTTTGGTAGGGTCTCGCTGGGCGCTGCACCAGTGCTTTGCGGGTCAACAACTATGTGGAATTATGTATAGCCATATCGGTGGTGTGGTGCCACCAACTTTAGCAACAATGACCCTGGTATTTCTGTCCTGGCGTACTCCAGCACTGCATCCAGCGCTACGGCGACTGGCAAATATGGCTGGTGGGTTGTTAGTTTTACAAGTTGTATTGGGCATTGCGACATTCCGGTTACATCTGCAAGTAGAGCCATTGACGGTAGCTCACCAAGCAATCGGAGCTGTCCTACTAGGTTCACTGGTTGCTTTTACTGTGTTGGCGCTGCGTGATGCTCCTGCCAAAGGATGCCCGTCAGCGACTTAGCGTTGCCCTACAGCCGCGTTAGCGACTTAGCGTTGCCCTTGGCGTTAGGCGGCATCCTAAGGCAGGCGTTAGGCCTGTAGGGAGCAAGCCCAGTGAGAGTTGCGCCGTACTAGCAGTTTAGATTATGAGCGCTATAGCTAATCCAGTGAAAGTTAACATTTGGTAATTGAAAGAACCACCTACGAACATAAAAAAGCAGAGATTATGTATTTGCGTCTTGGTTTGTCTTTGCAACAGCAGTAATTACCGAGAGTGCTATGTGTTGTTTCAAATATTAAGGAATTAGTGCAAATATGATTGGGACTAGTGTCTCTCGCCACCATCAGAACTTTTTAGAAGTTATTCAAAGCTACTACCAGCTAACGAAGCCGCGGATTATTCCGTTGCTACTAATTACAACTGCTGGCAGTATGTGGATTGCAGCCAAGGGACAATTAGATCCATTGTTATTAATTTCAACCCTCGCTGGTGGTACTCTTGCCGCTGGTGCTGCCCAGACGCTTAACTGTATTTATGACCGTGACATCGATTACGCAATGGAGCGCACACGCCATCGCCCTTTACCATCTGGTCGGGTACAACCGCGTGATGCCCTAATTTTTGCGATCGCCCTAGCCGTCCTTTCCTTCACACTGCTAATAGTATTTGCTAACCTGTTGAGTGCTTTGTTAGCAATGTCTGGCATTGTTTTTTATATGGGCATCTACACCCACTTACTCAAACGTCACACCGCTCAAAACATTGTTATCGGTGGCGCTGCTGGGGCAATTCCCGCACTAGTTGGCTGGGCAGCTGTGACTGGTACTTTAAGTTGGGCAGCCTGGGTAATATTTGCAATTGTGTTTTTGTGGACACCTCCCCATTTTTGGGCGTTGGCATTGATGATCCGCGATGACTATGCCAAAGTTGGTGTACCGATGCTGCCAGTTGTAGCTGGTAATGTTACCACTACTCGTCAAATTTGGCTTTACACGCTGGTTTTGATTCCAGCAACATTTTTACTCGTTTATCCACTACATGTAAGTGGTGTAATTTATGCGGGGATCGCGCTGGTACTAGGAAGTATCTTCATCAAAAAAGCTTGGGCGCTATTGCAAAATCCAGACAACAAACAAATAGCGCGATCGCTCTTTCTCTATTCCATTCTCTACATGATGCTGTTATGTGCTGGGATGGTGGTTGATAGTTTGCCAATTACCCATCACTTGAGCGCTGCTGTGGCTAAAAATTTAAACACACTTATCAGCACAACTCCAATTTAGAAGCATAGTTGTGGTAGTGCGGTAGCGCTCTTGGAGACTTGTCCCCAAGAGCGTGTAATAAGTAAAGTAATTGCATCTGTACCAGTTGCTTTGAAAGTTTTAAATTGGTAGATACAGAATATTTAGGAGTACAGATTATTCCCACAGCAGCACAGACATTGCAGTACTTTATTCTTTGTCAGAGGTTAACGATGATGTACCGACTTGCTCTAGTACGTTTAGATGAACGTACAGGCGAAGTGGTTATTATTGCTGGTGAAGAAATGCAAATAGCGATTCAGCAAGATGGTAAATGGACGTTCAAAACATGAATTTTAACTTCAACGAAATGACTCTTAAAGAATTACGAGCTTATATGCTTGCTCATCGAGATGAGAATGAGGCTTTCTATGCTTACATGGACAGGTCAAGGATAGAAGAAAACTGGGTAACAATGCCACTTCTAAAATCAATAGCTGATCTAGATAATTATCCTGATTTTTTAGAAAAGATCCGTAAAGACGGAGAAGGACGAGCATAAGAGTATATGTGAACAGGAATCAGCTGGTAAAAAATGACGGGCAACATACTAGAGGGACACTGCCCACCATACTAGAATAAAGGTAGACTTTGTTTAGATTTGTATATTGAGGGAGAAACCTCGATGGCTCCCGCTGTTTTAGTTCAAAATCTTCAGAAGCGCTACGGTTCAGTTGAAGCCGTGAAAGACGTTTCATTTCAAGTAGAACCAGGAGAAATCTTTGGTTTACTTGGCCCCAACGGAGCTGGGAAAACAACAACTCTGCGAATCTTGTGTACTTTATCCACACCAGACGCGGGGCGGGTTGAAGTTTCTGGCATTTCAGTTGTAGATAACCCCAGAGCAGCAAGACAAAGGTTAGGCTACGTAGCTCAAGAAGTCGCCCCGGATAAGGTGCTGACAGGACGAGAACTTCTACAACTGCAAGCGGCGCTTTACCACTTGCCCGGTGCGGCGGCAAAAGAGCGGATTAATCAGGTACTGAATTTACTGAATTTACAGGAATGGGCTGATACACGGACTGGTACATATTCAGGCGGTTTACTTAAACGCCTAGACTTAGCAGCTGGGTTACTCCATGCACCGGATATCTTGGTTTTGGATGAACCAACAGTTGGGCTAGATATTGAAAGCCGCTTTATCGTGTGGGATTTCTTGCGCCAACTACAGGCAGCTGGGACAACAGTATTGATCACAAGCCACTATTTAGAAGAAATTGATGCGCTGGCTTCTAGGGTGGCAATTATTGATCGGGGCTTAGTAATTGCGGCAGGCACACCAACGGAATTGAAGGACAAGTTAGGCGGCGATCGCATTACTCTGCGCATCCGCGAATTTTCTCCCATTGAAGAAGCCGAAAAAGCAAAAGATCTACTTAAATCTCTGTCCTTCGTTCAAGAAGTGATTATTAATAGCGCTCAAGGTAACTCGCTCAATTTAGTTGTCACTCCCCAAAACGATGCCTTGAGCGCCATTCAACAATCAATGAACGCAGCTGGGTTGCCCACATTTGGTATTGCTCAATCTCGCCCTAGTTTAGATGATGTTTACCTTGCTGCTACGGGACAAACACTGATGGATGCTGAACTTGCAGCAGCTGGGACTCGTGATCCCAAGGCAGAACGTAAACAAAACATGAAGTAGCGAATCAAGACAAGTTAAATTCGGAATTGTTCTGTGTTCCAGAACACTAAAGAGGAAAAAAGATGAGTAGCACTGTTACACCTCCTAAATCTGATATTAGTTTGCAGCCAGCAGCATTAACTCAGTTTAATGTTGGGGAAAGTACCTCAAATTTCTGGGGTGAATTAGTTCAAGAGACTCTAGCTTTAACACGTCGATTGTTCATTCAGTTGCAGCGCCGTCCTTCAACGCTGATTGCTGGAATTATTCAGCCTGTGATGTGGTTGGTTCTGTTTGGAGCGCTGTTTCAAAATGCGCCTCAGGGATTATTTGGTAATAGCCCTAGTTATGGTCAGTTTCTCGGTGCTGGCGTGATTGTTTTTACTGCCTTTGCTGGGGCGCTTAATGCTGGTTTGCCCGTAATGTTTGACCGAGAATTTGGCTTTTTAAACCGCTTGCTAGTAGCACCACTTGCTTCGAGGTATTCGATTGTTTTAGCATCAGCACTGTTTATTATCAGTCAAAGTTTGCTGCAAGCGGCTGTTATTGTGGCAGTTGCGGCGTTTTTGGGGGCTGGGCTACCAAATTTAGCTGGAATAGGAGCGATCGCCTTGATTGTCTTCCTCCTAGCTTTGGGGGTGACAGCTTTGAGCCTGGGTTTAGCTTTTACTTTACCTGGTCACATTGAGCTGATTGCCGTAATTTTTGTAACCAACCTGCCGCTGCTTTTTGCCAGCACAGCTTTGGCTCCCTTATCATTCATGCCCAAGTGGTTACAGGTTGTCGCCACGCTCAATCCTCTTAGCTATGCGATCGAACCAATTCGCTATCTCTACCTCAACGGTGATTGGGGACTTAGCAGTGTAGTAATGCAAGCACCTTGGGGAGCAGTTACCTTTGGTGGAGCGTTGCTAGTGTTACTTGGCTTTAACCTTATAGCTCTCTTGGGCATTCAACCCCTAATCCGTCGCACTCTTGCTTAAGATAGAAGCATTACTTACATTAAGCTTTTTATCGGAAAACCTCTATGAAAAAGCAACATAAATCGCTCGCCAGTCTTGTTCTTAGCACTGTAGCCGGAATTAGTCTGATTTCCTTCCTATTGCCCAAACTCAGCTTGGCGCAAACCACTGATGTTAATCCTTTAGAAGGTTTAAACTCTGAACAGAGTAGCGATCCGTTCTCGCGTACCAACGAAGGCAATTCATTCGGCGTGTTCGACTTAATCCATCGCGCCAATTTAGGCAGCGGTCCCAACGTAGACAATTATAGTTCTCAACAGAATGAAAGCCTTAATACGGCAGCTGCTGAGTTTCGCAAAAAACAGCGAGAACGGCTGCAAGTTCAACAGCAATCAACCCCAACAAATCCTGTTACTACACCCCAGGTAGCGAATTGATTCAACAAGTACAGTATTAAGCCCCAACTATAATAGAAAATAGCTGGGGCTTGGTGCATTGATAGCAATGTAGATCGTATTACTCTCAAGGCTGTAGAAGTAGTTTATAAGTTGCTCCTATATCAACTTCCTACAGTCCAACTGCTGCTAAAACATCACTGGCGTGGCTAGCGGTGCTAACACTAGCATCGACATGAATAATTTTTCCGGTGCCGTCGATTACAAAAGTGACACGCTTGGCATAACCGCCGCCATCAACATCATAAGCTTTGATTAAAGTACCATCAGTATCAGCTAGTAGCGGGAAATTCAGATTGTACTTCTGGGCAAATTGTTGGTGTGAGGCTTCATCGTCCTTGCTGACTCCTAACACCACCATATCTTTGCCTTGATACTGCTCAGTAGCATCTCGAAAGCTACAGGCTTGTTTAGTGCAACCTGGAGTGTCATCTTTGGGGTAGAAATACAAAACTACTGTTTTACCTGCATAATCCAACAAGGAGACAGTATTACCATTTGTGTCTTTGACAGTGAAATCAGGAGCAGTATCGCCAACTGATAAAGCCATAGGTTAGTTCCTCTAGTCTGAGGTTGATTTTAGATTGAGTTGTCGCTTATGAAAGTTATCTTACATTCTGATTCTAAGCAACACTCCACCTAATTAATCTTTTAAAGCAGCTGTTTTGAACATACTCATCCCAAGGAACGGAAAATCTATGAGTTTCCATTACTGTATTTGCTTTACAAGCAATAGGTTTTAATAATTCTTAATGCTTGCAGCATAACTGTAACGCCTGATTCATAATGATGCTGCTGCATTGAATAAAGATGTTCGCCAGTTTAGAACCCTACTATTTTAGTAACTCTGAAAATGAATAGAAAAGTACAGCTCATACTTCAAGCTGAGTTGGGACTATATCGTACCTGAGTCTAATTATCACTGTTGGGAGTGCATAGGTACATCAATGATACATTTTTCTAGCACACGCTTCTCTAATTATGTGTATAAGCACTGAGTTGTTTGACTTTTGGACTGGAGACAGGTGAAGAATGCCTGGGAATCACTGACAAAGACTCTAAATTCCAGCAACTTGACGCACAATTTTGACTAGTCTTGACACAAATTTTACATATATGCCATCTAATGTAAACATTGAGTAAAATGTTTTTGACTAATAGTGGTATTATCACGTAATATCTGATAAGCTTTTAGCCAATAAATAGTAATAGAGTAGGTAACTCAGATTTAGACGAGTTATGGGTATATACATACGCTTTGTTTGAAAGGCTGAATTTGTCATACCGTAAAGCATAGTGCTGCTGACTACAGTGAGTCATTTTAGAACCTCGAATTATTTACACTAATTTTCAATTATTAGTGTAAATAAAGTACCTAATAATGATTTTGGTATCGAACTAGCCATAATAAAATCAATACAAATTTTCTATATATTTTTGTTCTGAGCAATTTAGGTCCGGGAATTAAACGTAGTTTGTTGATTGTTGTCTGAATTCTATTCAAAAGCCTTGACAACTCCACCAAATAGTTAAAATGAATAATCAAATTTTTCATAAATCTCAATTTATAAATGCAGTCGATAATAATGTTTTCATTCCCGATGAAGTGGCTATCATTAGTGCTGGGCGTTGGGGCAAGATTATTTGTACGATATTAGCTCAATTTCAGCCACGTATTTCAAAAATTCATTTAGTTTCACAACGTAACTCCAAAAGTACAAAAGATTGGCTAAGAAATAAAAGCTTAACAACAAAAGATCAGTTCAACCCAGATCAAATTGATGTGTGGAGTAACCTCGATCAACTTCTTCATAATTCTAATTTCGAGGTAGCGTTTGTAACAAATTTACCTGCTGAACATTACGAGACAACAAAGCTACTTTTAAAGCAAGGTAAACATGTTCTCGTTGAGAAGCCTTTTGTTTTAAACACTGAACACGCAAGGGAGCTGATTAGTTTAGCTAATGAAAAAAATCTTGTACTAGCGGTGGGTCTCGAATATATACTTGCAAGTTATGTACATTATTTTAGACAAGTTATAGAACTCCTTCAGTACCAGTGCTTTACACTTCATCTGACCACTTCTGAAATGAGTTAGGTGATGAGTAAGTAGGTAAAAAAACAATTATGAGAAGCTATGTTAAGCATTGGGTTGCTGATCTGCGATCGCATATACAAACAAAAACTCCAGTGACAATATTCTGAGCGGCGAAGATAGTTTACTCCCCCAAGCTCCTGCATTAAATAAAGCAGGACAGTAGTTAGGGCTGTAACTGCGCCCAGCGCTCTTGAATTTCCTGAATTGAAAACACAGA
>JBGTCQ010000123.1:0-5221 GCA_041748755.1 Chroococcidiopsidaceae cyanobacterium
GGCGCGTAACCTGGCAATCAATTCCTCTCTGAGCCGTTGCTCCTCCTCCCTAAGCCGTTGCTCCTGTTGAATGCGCTCATCTGGTGAAGGAAACCTATTCCCCTCTCTGTCGTACCAGTACAGCCACTCTTGGTTCCAGCCCTCAAAACTCCCCTGCCCCCGTCCAATTCCTAACCCAATCTCTGGTAGCCATACACAGTCGCCTTGCTGACGCACATACTCGCTATCCACTAAACGGTAAATTTCAAAGGAGTCATGCTTGTCTCGTACACAGTAATCAGGGTTGTAGACTAGATAGTACATTACTCCTAATTGGGCATACTTAGTTCGCTTTCCTTCGTACTCTTGCCCGTAGGTTCTGGAGACGACTTCTAATACCAGTTGCGGAACTATATCCTGTTCTTCCCAAAGAACATAGCTCAGCCGTCCTCGCTCACTCTTGCGTCGCTCTACTCCCACGCTAAGAAATCCATCTGGGACAATTGCTGGCTGTTTGGGGTCATAGTAAACTCCCATGTTGACTCCAAAGAACCAGTCTTGGCGTTCTGACCACAACCACGCCAAGATAGCTCTTAATAATGTAGGAACCAGAATTTGCAGTTCATTGTCCACAGGGATATCGTCTGAGTCTGGTAGCTCAAGAGCTGAAGGTGGATATTGCAACGGGTTGTACTGTACCATGACGACCCTTATAGAGATGAACTGACTGTATTTAATTAGTATTACAGCTTCAGATACGCGATCGCCTGAAGGGATCGTTATTGCTAGCTTGTAAGAGCGATCGCGGCAATTAACAGGTCATTGGAGCCGATTGGTGTGCCTAAAGCAGCAAGTTGAGCGCGAATCTGTCCATAAATTAGCGCCGACATATCATCGAAGGGCAAGGAAACAAAGTGGTCAAGAAATTTTAGTTGTTTGGTAAGCGTTCTTTGCGGATTAGAGCTTTTCTTTGCCCCATAAAATAGCTCACGCTTAACAATAGAGCAGACAAACACATCTGAAGAAGGCACAGCTTCCAGTCGCCGTCTAATACTAATTGCCCTGCCTTTCAAGTAACCAATACAGGTATTGGTATCCAGTAGATAAGGCAATCCAGTGGCTCCCGCTCTTGAAGTTCCCCTTGAGGCTCCCGTTCCAAAGGCTCATCTCGCAAAGAGCCAAACGTTCTCTCAAAGAAACCAGGCGACCAACCTTTTCCTTGCGGGGAATCAACCTCTGATGGTGAGTGTACAGGTTGAACTGATACCGTAACTTCTAACTCGCCATCTGTTAACCCCACAGGAATGTCTAAATGCAAGATTCTATCTTCGCCAACATAGTAGCGTAACGTAATATTCTGCATACTAATTTCTGTTTACAAGCACTTCATATATTGTGGGCTAATGTCCATAGACAATGAGAGCCAAAGGCTTTGACAGACGGGCATTGGCTTGCTTAAAGGGATGCCAGAGGCAAAATCAGGATTTTTACTGAGGATTTAGTTAACACGTCAGGCTAATTTGGAATAGGTACATTATCCATAACAGTAGAAAGGTTTTAGCTAACTTGTAATAGTGATCGCAGTTTTAACCCTGCTTCTGCATCAAGTTCAATGTGACAGTTTTACCAATTATTCAAGTAATTTAATTTCTCAATTTTACTCAAAAAATGGGGTGAATTTATATGAACAAAAAATTAAAATTCGCCCTCATAAATCGCTCTGGAGAGCAGGGTTTTGCTATACCCATTGCTGTAGGATTGGGACTCATCATGATCCTAATTGCTACCACGTTGGTCATAAGGTCTCAAGGCGATCAAGTAAGTGCGTCGGCTCAAAAAAGCACAGCACAGAGCTTGAGTGTAACAGAAACTGGTATTACCCGTGTACAAGCCTTTCTCAATAAACACCGAGGTCTTGCTAACAAGCCTTATCCTTGGACAACTTACCTAGCAAGTCGTAATGCTTCTGGTACTTGTACAACAGATACTTTGTACACCGACGCAGTACCTTTCGATGATTGGACAATAGTTGGTACTGGTAATGATAGGTTTAAAGTTATTAGCTACACCCCTAATTCTACAGGGAGTATTCTAGTTTTGGAAGGTCAATCACGGCAAGGTACTAACGTCAAATCTACCAGTCGCCTACAAGTAAACATTCCTTTTGATCGGAGTAGAATACCTTCGTTCAATCCACCAGGAGCATGGGCAGAAAATTTTGTTTTGGGTAACAATCAAATAACTGGTAATGTCGTCGATGCCGGATGTCCTCCTGGAACTTTAGACGCAGATGAAACAGCTAATATTACAGATAATGGTGGTACTGTTACGACTGATTCTTCTCTAACTCTTCCTCCAGCGCTGCCAGTGCCAACTGTTTGCACAGTAGGTTTAGTGTATCCAACCACTTGTGGTGCTATGTCACTTCCTACAATTGATGATGATTTGAGTCTACCAAGAACTGTTTCTCCTAATATTGATGTACCTAATGTCAATAATGAATATGTTTATTATGTGGCAAAAAATGGTAGTAATAAGTCAATTGAATTGAGTGGAAGCGAGAAGCTGATTATTACACCGGGGACGAAAGTTAAGCTTTATGTAGAAGGGAATATTGATACAGGCGGCGGTGGCGTAAAAGTTGGTCATAATTGTTACGATTCACCTACTTCACCAGACGGAGAACCTGACGGTACAACTCTAGTAGCAGGGTGTGAACCTACTAATTTTCAGATACTTGGAGGGACAGCAACTACTTCTGTTGTATTTGGCGGCAGTAACACAGTAGATGCATTCATTTTTGCCCCCAATGCGGTTGCTAGTGGCGTTAATGGTAGTGCTCAAATCCGAGGTTCTATCTGGTTAAAAGAATGGGATGGAGCCAGCGCAAACCATAACGTAATTTCACAAACGGGTAGTTGGAATAATATTCCATCTTCGCTGTGGCCGCCTCGAATTGCCCCTCTCGGTTCGTGGGAACGACAGGTGGTACCTTAAATGTTTAAGCCAAAGTTGCCGCAACAAAACGAAGGGTTCACGCTGGTTGAAGTGCTAGTAGCTATCTTGATAGCGTCAATGTTTGTTGGCGTTGCGATGCAAGCGATCGCGATCGCAGCTGTATTCAAAGCCCGTGCTCAAGAATATACAGAAGCAACAGCCTGGATTCAAGAAGACTTGGAAGATATTAAGGAGCAAGCAGCTAATTTTACGTTGCCTAGTACCTCGCTAACAACTAATGTTAACTCTGTCGCTGGTGTAAATACTGCACTTACAGTAGCTTCGGTTACTGGATTTCAAGTTAACGATAATTTGATTATAGGAAGTGATTCTACTAGCAACACAATTGCAAGTATTGACACTGGAACAAACACTATCACTCTAAACGCTCCATTAGATAGTAATTGGTTAGCAAATACTGTAGTAGTAGCAACTTCACCAATGTGTAGTGCAGCAATCACTCGAACTACAGGGTTTGCTGATGCGTTGCGGGATAGAGTTACTGCTACTGATGTTACTAACGGAATTACAGGTATAACAAATACAAATGACACTATTACTGGCATTTCAAAAAGTAGCAAGCTCACAACTAAGGCATTTACTATGACCAGAACTGCTACTCTTTCTCCTACTGTTCCTCATAACATATTGGAGATAAGGTACACCGTTACACCAACTTCTGGTGGTTCTTCTGTTGCTGATTTTTACACAGAGGTCATACCCAATGCTGTTTTCCAATGCCCCTAAAAACAGTCAAGGTTTCACTTTAATTGAAACACTAACCGTAGTTATTATTATCGGTATTTTAGCTGCGATCGCAGCTCCTAGCTTTCTAAGTTTATTTAGTAGGAATAAAGTAGATGATGCTCTTAATCAAGTACGAGGGGCTTTGCAAGAATGCCAAAGAGAGGCAATTCGTAGAAATAAATCATTTACAGTTGTTGTAGATACAACAAATAACAAACTTACTGGTTCCTGCCTTGTTACAGGCGATCGCACCTTGCCAAATGGAGTTGCCATTGCAACTAATCTAGGACCCCCTCGTGAAATCCAATTCTCTTTACGGGGAAACACTACTCATAGCGGCAAAATTATAGTCTCCATGTCTGACGGTTCCAGTCCAAAGAAGGGATGCCTTGCGATATCAAACGGTCTTGGAATTATGAGAACTGGTAACTATTCTGGCTTAATTTCTACTGATGCTCAGATTACCAGTGGTATTTGCACTACAACTCAATAAAAATGAGTCTCAAATCTCTACTTGCGTCTAACAGTCAGCTCAATTTCTCTACCAATTTTACTAGCAAAAATACAGTAGCAAATAAATTAAAATCTATGAAAAACTATCTTGCCAAACTTTCTAAAGTAGTAAATAAGCAAAACCCATCTGCTGGATTTACATTAATAGAGTTGCTAATAGCAGCATCGCTCAGCACAGTTGTTGTTGGTGTTACTGGCTTCGGTGTAGTAGCCATTACCGAAAACAACAACAAATCAAAAGCTGTGACTGAAAGGCGCGTAGAACTCAATCGTGCCGTCGACTTTATCTCTGAAGAAGTCAGGCAAGCTAAAAATATTGCTACAGATGCATCTGCAAACTTAAGCGGTGTAGGTGGTGTAGCACCAAATTTTAGCTCTACAGGGAGAACACCTATCCTAACACTTGAAATTCCTGGTGTTCCTCAACGAGTTATATACTACATAGCGTCTCCAGCGTCCGGTACTGGTTGGCTTGGACCTAAAGTTATATATAGATGGGGTCCTAACTTTAACAATGCTGGTCAATATAGTTCAGGTACTCTAAATACTCCATCTGCTTGGCAGCATGAGGCATTAATTGACCTTGCTGTGGCTTCCATACCAAGTCCAAACTCCAATTGCCAAACTGGCTGGCTCCCTAATCCAGCTGTTGCTAATAGGGAAGGTTTTTATACTTGCGTAAATCCGAATGGTAAAATCGCCGAAATTTATCTAAACGGTAAGCTTATTGGCGCTTACGGTAACTCGATACTACCTCTGAAGGTGAGCACGAAAGCCTTTGCTAGGTCTTTCCAGATTGCTTCCGCTTCCCCTGGTGGCGTTCCTTCTGCTTCCAGCACATCTAGCAGCACATCTGGAAGCACTGGCACCACAACATCTGGAAGCACTGGCACCACAACATCTGGAAGCACTGGCACCACAACATCTGGAAGCACTGGCACCACAACATCTGGAAGCACTGGCACCACAACATCTGGAAGCACTG
>JBGTCQ010000124.1:0-13627 GCA_041748755.1 Chroococcidiopsidaceae cyanobacterium
GTTGAATATGCCAATGCCGTGTTGGAGTTTGCAAACAGTTTACTTAAACCAAAAGCGTTTCGAGTCACGATCGCAGCATTCAACAAGCGTGCGCTCCGAGTATGGCAGAAGTTGGAATTCAAGCAGCAGCATTCGTTTGAGCGAGAAAGTGATGGAATACAGTTTCTCGTCTTGGTGCGGACAGACTACTGTAGCAGCAATAGGTGATGGAACGCTGCCTCATGTATTTTTATCTTTGTACTCTTTTAACCGCTAAATGCACCCATTGCGATCGCATTAAGGTTTAACGTTTCGAGTTCTGAGCTTGATGTTTCCAGAAAAAAGCTCGGCGTTCCGAGTTTTAAACTTGGCATTTCCAGAAAAAGCTTGGCGTTCCGAGTTTTGAGCTTGAATGATAAACCCCAGAGGCTGAATTCTGAGTAAATTGAAATGCTCTAAGATAATAGCCCCGCTCACAACAATATTCCACAGATTGCAGCCATCACAAAACTTGCCAACAATCCCGACAATGTTCTATCTATGGCAAGTGTCATGCGTTTCCCTCGTTTGAATTTCCTGATTTTGATCCTATGTTTTAGCAAGGGAAACTAGAGGAATTGAACACTTAGTTGTGGCAACAGCAAGCATCTTTGTATGCTGCGACGGCGGCTTTCACATCGAATTGGTTGAGGAAATTCCATTGCCAGCTTTTCCAGCGTTACTGTTTTATAAAATTGCAGTAGGAGCACCAAGATTTGTAGTATCTTGTACTGTGTTGGAGTCAGTAGTTTTTGGCAGCAGGTTGGATAGATTTGAGGCAGCATTTTCATTAGCGTAGACCTTGTTGATAACACTTTACCTCTCTTTTTCTACCGCAAATTACTGCAACTTCTCTACCGTATTACTTTTCACTTCCTTGTCACCCCGTCAGTTACAGGAGTTACGCCTTTAGTTTTTTATGAATGACCAAGAATTGCATCAGTGGCTACAAAAAGCTTTTGGAATAACTCCAAAAGCTTTAAACAAATATAAAATAGCACTAACCATGCGACAGTGTGAGGTACTAGAGTTCTTTGGAGATTCTATACTGGGCTTTATAGTATCTGAATATTTATTCATAACATATTCTCATTACATAAACAAACCAGGATGGTTCAATGATGTTAGACGTGAACTGGTAGAAAATAAAAATTTAACTCGAATAGCTCACGAAATTGATCTTACCTCTGTAATAGTTATTTCGAGTACAAGCAGTAGATCACAAATAACAGATAATGTAGTCGCCGATATTTTAGAAGCCTTGATAGCAGCAATTTATCTAGATCAAGGACTTGAGAAGTGCAAAGAAGTTATTGAGAAAGTATTCGATTTAGAACATATAATCCCACCAGTTGAAGAACAGATAGAAGATATTATTTCTTTGTTGAAGCAAAATAATTCTATTTCTACCCTCCAAGAATTTTTAGCAGATAAAGGCGCATCTCCGCCTGAATATACTGAGATAGGACGAGTAGGAGAACCTCATGAACCTCTCTTTACATTAGAAGCCACTTGTAAATTTAGAACAAGATGTTTAGTAGCAGATGGTACAGGAAAATCGATAAAAGAAGCAAAAAAGATTGCTGCTCAAAAATTACTTGTTAAAGTAATTGAATTATATAATTATTTCTAGGATATGCTTTGAGAGCTAATAGTAATCTTTTTTGTTAGCTTTAGGTTATGAGTAAGAAATAGGCGATCGCTCTCCATTTCATCAGCAATTAGCGTCTAATCTTCACCACAGCAAGTATGGAGATGCTTAGCAGCTAGGATATTAGCTTGTTGGTTAGTTTTAGATTAGGCACTTGTGTTTTTCTACCGCAGGCTTTGGATGAGGAGAAATAGGGGAGCGATCGCCTTGAGTGCAGCACAGCTCCTTTCCTCCTGAAGATGTTTGTTAACAAATGGATTTATAGGTACTTTTTTAACAACAACCCCAACTTCTCTTTCGTAGCCACAGGAACCTGACCAAGCTGAGTCAAAATCGCATACTTTAATGCTGAGTGAGCATCTGATTGTGGCGGATTCTCGCTCAAGCGTCGTACTGTTTCTTGAATTACTTTCTGAGCATTAGTTGCATTGCGTTGCAGATTAGCAATCACCATTTCAACGGTTACACTATCGTGGTCTGAATGCCAACAGTCATAATCTGTCACAAGGGCTAACGTTGCGTAGGCAATTTCCGCTTCTCTAGCTAACTTTGCCTCCGGTATATTCGTCATCCCAATTACTGTTGCTCCCCAACTGCGGTAGAGATGGGATTCAGCTTTAGTAGAAAATGCTGGTCCTTCCATGCAAACGTATGTACCACCTCTATGCAGGTTTACTTCTGGTAAATTGAGGCTAGCTATTACATCTGCTAAAATTCCAGCCAGATGACTACAAACTGGATCAGCAAAAGCAATGTGAGCAACAAGTCCTTCCCCAAAAAAGGTGGAAACTCGGTTTTTTGTTCGGTCAATAAATTGATCTGGTACAACCATATCTAGGGGCTTAACTTCTTCTTTGAGCGAACCAACTGCTGAAGCGGAAATTAAATACTCAACACCCAGCTGTTTCATCGCATAGATATTAGCCCGGAACGGCAACTCCGAGGGCAAAAGCGTATGATTGCGACCGTGGCGGGCCAGAAATGCCACCCGCGTTCCCGCCAAAGTTCCCAAAATTAACGCATCAGACGGCGAACCAAAAGGTGTGGTAACTTCTACTTCTGCCACATCTTTGAGAGTATCCATTTTGTAAAGACCGCTACCACCAATAATGCCAATATGAGCCTCAGCCATCTTTTTTGCCCTGTACCTTGCTGCAACGTCAAGCTATTTTACTGGGAAGACAGCATACAATAGCAAATGTTTAGATGATGATGGTTAGCGATCGCCTCTCAAAGAAACGCTTCTCTAAGCAAGATATTCTCATAAAAAATCGCCCAAAACCTTCTTGTGAAGTGCCTTATGAGCGGTTTTACTATGAAAGATTCAAAGGTTTCAAAAGCTAGCAACCAGTTCTAGCTTTAGTATCTAATTCTAAATAACTCCTGGTCCTCTACCACGTGTATCATGTTCCATTGTCAGTTCTCCCTCTTTGTCTTCATTTACTTCTGCTAATTCCTCGGCACGTTCAGCAACACGTTGTTCCTCTTCTTGCTTCGCGTCTCCTGGTTCTTCGTAGTACATTTCCGGCTCAATAGCATAGTTATTTGCCAGACCCTCTTGGTCTACTGTGGCTCCCCCAGTGACATCAATGCTCTCAGTACCTGCTTGCTCGTCAGCAGTCGTCCTGAAATCACTACCTTCCCTATCCATGCGTGCTGCTACCTCAGCAGGAACAATTCCCCTATCTGCTGTAGAGGTATCCATTTCTTCATTTCTAGTAACTTTTTTCTTAGACCTAGCTTCGTTCTCCATGATTATTCCCTCAAAAAAGGTGACTTTCTTAAATTAAGATTAGAGCCATCTGTAGTGGAATGCATCTATCTTGGATATTAGAATTTTCAACAAATAGTTTGTCAACGCCTCCAGAAGTAGTACCTATCTAGTCAGTCAATTATTATGACTGCCTCTACCTACTTTAAATAGTTAAAATCTATGCCTAGCAAGGATTAGCAATCTTATAAGAGATAGGTTTTAGGAATTTAATAAGAAAAACAACAATTTATTGCTTAATATTAACCATAAGTAATTACTAATTCTAAAAGCAATAAGTTCCACAAATTTAATAACAAAAACAACAATTTATTACTTAACATTAATCCTCCCGCAATAGCCAAAAGCCGCTATAAGTTATACCCGAATCATCCGGCTGCACCAGTAGAAAGTGTAGTCCTTGACTTAGTTGTTTGCGCTGTTCATAAGTTGTGGCAGCAACTGCCACTTCCTGATCTTCAAACGTGGCAACAACCCATCGGTCTACCAGTCCCGCCGCTAAAATCAATCCAGCTGGCTCACCAGCAACATAATTGAGTGCCACAGGTTGAGATTCCTGTAACCACCGTGCCAAACGCATTGATTGTCGTCCACCATAAATCACAACGCCAGGGACAGGAATGGTTGACGCTAACCCTAAATTAATCGGCAGCAGAAACCCTGGCGTTTTCAGAATTGGAATCGGGCGTTCTGTAACTGCCTCGATATCACCAGCAGGGAGGGTGACAAAGCGCCATTGCTCTCCCCATAAATCCTCTGGTAGTGGTGTGGGTGGTGGTTTATCTAGAGCTAAAGGGTTATAAGATTCACCTGTATTGGAATATTGAGGTATTCGCTCCTGCAACCACTGTTTCAAGGCAAAAGTGCGTCGAGTTGGTTCTATAGAAATACCTAGTTTTTGAGCAGCTGAGTGGATTAAACTTAGCGACTGAGGACGGAACACCTGAATTACATCCGGGGGGTTTTGACCAGATGCTAATTGGATTTGAGAAACTAGCCAATTACTATTTGCTTGCGACTGCGGACACAGCGCCTCATACTCAAATGTGCGAGTCGCATTACAAATCAACAACTCCCACAACACTTGTCCTGCTTCATTTTGCAAAGGACGACGATAAAAATCAGCCTGCCAAACACGCATTTCATTCTGCCTTTATTTCAGGTTATCAATAGATACCCGCTCAAAGCGGCTTGAGTAAGTGGATTTTGTGTAGCATTCTTCAGTTACATTAGTTAATCTAGTTAGCACGAAGTAAATACACCGCAAGGAATTAAAATGCTCAGGTATCTAGGTGGGTTGGTATCCTATTACCAGCTGCTGTCGGTCTAATGTTAACCACTTGATAGTTTAGTTATTTCACTGCTTATGAAGCCTGCCCTAACTCAAATTGGCGAGCAAATGTCTAACCTGACTGGTGTCAGGGCAATTATGAAGGACATTATTGAAACGCTGCAAGCAGGTAAGGGGCAAGAATTTATTAACTTGAGTGCTGGTAATCCATTGATTTTGCCAGAGGTAGAGCAGCTATGGCGGGATTGTACGGCGGAATTATTAGCTAGCTCTGAGTATGGGGAAGTGGTTTGTCGTTACGGGTCGAGTCAAGGCTATGGACCGTTAATTTCGGCGATCGCCAACGATTTTAATCGGCGCTATGGTTTGAACTTAAGTAATCGCAATATCTTAATCACCCCTGGTAGTCAAACCTTATACTTCTATGCTGCCAATGCCTTTGGCGGCTACACC
This sequence comes from Chroococcidiopsidaceae cyanobacterium, assembly GCA_041748755.1. Classification (GTDB taxonomy): domain Bacteria; phylum Cyanobacteriota; class Cyanobacteriia; order Cyanobacteriales; family Chroococcidiopsidaceae; genus JAHHHE01. Next base: position 5,185 of record JBGTCQ010000124.1, read on the forward strand.
AGCAGCGGCAATCTTAAGCAAATCGTCCTCCCGCTTAGTCCAGATTACACGGGTTACGGCGGCGTTAGCTTAGTGCCAGAAGCCTTAATTGCCTATAAGCCAACACTAGATGTTGATGTAGATGCCCACAGGTTTAAATACCGCCCCGACTTCAGCCAACTGGCAATTAATGAAAATACTGGTTGCATTTTATTTTCCCGACCCTGTAATCCCACGGGTAATGTCCTTACAGATGATGAAGTCCAGAAAATTGCCGTTCTAGCTGCTCCCTACGACGTGCCAGTGTTGATTGATTCTGCTTATGCTCCTCCCTACCCAGCGCTGAACTTTACAGATATGAAGCTGATGTTTGAGGATAATATTCTCCACTGCACGAGTTTATCTAAGGCAGGGCTACCAGGAGAAAGAATTGGGATTGCAATTGGGAATGAACGCCTAATTCAAGTGCTAGAGTCGTTTCAGACGAATATGTGCCTACATTCGTCTCGGTATGGACAAGCGATCGCCGCTTATGCGATTACTTCTGGTGCTCTTGCCGATATTGCCACGCAAGTTATTCGCCCTTATTACCAGAATAAATTCGCCGTCCTTGAAAGGACCCTTGATCAAGCAATGCCCAAGAATTTGCCCTGGTTTCTACATCGTGGCGAGGGAGCAATTTTTGCCTGGTTGTGGTTGCAAGATCTCCCACTCAGTGACTGGGATTTTTACCAACAATTGAAGCAGGTGGGTGTAATTGTCGTACCAGGAAGTTCCTTTTTCCCCGGTTTACGAGAAGACTGGCTGCACAAGCAGCAATGCCTCCGTATTAGCCTTACAGCCAGCGACAAGGAGATTGAAACTGGTATGCAGCGTTTAGCCAAGGTTGCTGAGGAGGTTTATCAGCGCTCAGGTGCAGGAGTGATTTGATTAAGCAGCAGGAAAGCATATAGATGGATTGGACGAATATCTCTGCGTGTATCTGCGTGTGACAGGGGTTTAAAATTGTATGTCTGAATGGCTAGAAATTGGGAAAATTGTCGCACCTCAGGGTTTGGATGGAGAAGTGCGGGTTTATTCTAATTCAGACTTTCCTGAACGATTTGAGGAACCAGGACAGCGCTGGTTGCTGTGTCCTGGTGAGAGCGAACCGCAATCAATTGAATTACTAGCGGGTCGGTGTATTGAAAGTAAAGGTTTATATGTGCTTGAATTGGCAGGTGTGGAAGATCGAAACCAGGCGGAAGCGTTGCGGGGTTGTTTATTGCTGGTTCCCCAGAGCGATCGCCCACAACTTGGTGAAGATGAGTATCACGTTTTGGATTTAATTGGCTTGGAAGTTTTTAACCAGTTGACACAAGAATTAGTAGGTACGGTGGTAGATGTCATCCCCGCTGGCAATGATTTACTGGAAGTGAAGCTTTGGGAGCCTCAGTCAGCGATTCCACCAACTGATGAGCTGACAACAGCCAAGAACAAACCTCAGCCAAAATCACCGAAACCAAAAACGGTTTTGATTCCGTTTGTGAAAGTAATCGCACCTGTAGTAGACCTCCAAGCGGGTCGGATTGAGATTACGCCGCCGCCTGGTTTGCTGGAAATTGAGTAGTGCTTACACAATAACAATGCCGTCTCAAAGGACGGCATCACCAAGTTTAGTATGATTTACTAAATTCCCACAGTGGTAAAACTACCAAAGCGCTCTGACAGGAAGAATCTCAGTAGATTGCTCGACTTCAGTAGTTTGCACCATAGGAGGAGCGGGTATTGGCTCCACTGTGCGGCGCTGAATAATCGTTTCTTCCCGACGTACTGTATTGAGGGTTCTGGAATCTATTGCAGCAGTATTTACTTCTATCACACTCACATTACTAGCCATTCTCTGGTCATCCAACATTACAGAAATCTGCGTTCCTGGCTGTAGGTTCAGACGGGTCACATCCTCTTGCCTGAATGTGATTCGTTGCATTGTACCATCTGGCATTTCCAGCATTACTACATTGTCGTCAATGCTTCTGATCGTGCCTCTAATAGGTTGAGTAGTAGCAACATAATTTGTTTCTAGCACTCTCACCGCTCTAGCAACATTCCCTCTATTTAAATTGACTACAACATCCATTCCCGGCTGTAGGTTCATCTGTTTTATAAAGTCTCTGTCAATTTTAATTTGTTGTCTGCCGCCGCTAGGCAGTTCAAGTGTTACCATTTCGCCATTAATTCTTCTGATCGCGCCTTTGATAATGTCAGAGGTATATACTTGGCTGAGAAGCTGCTCCGACTCTGCACCAACTGGGCGAGCGATCGCTGGATACACTGATATTGCCGAAACCAACATTGATAACATTGTAGCCGTCAATACTTTCATTTTTTGAACGTGCATTATATCCTTCCTGTAAAAATCTTTAGTGATCAGACCAAACTATTAGTAACCGACACATTAATAGAGCTAGATTATTTTTCAAATCTAGCCGTCCCTGCATAATAAAAAGGTAGTTGTGCAATAGAAAAGTGTAGGATTTTTGTTAATACACACAGGTTTTGTGGAAGATAAAAGCTACACTGCTCCCTCTATCTGCCACATTAAAACCTTCAGCTTAAAGATGAATTACCCAATTATCAGGTTTTTTCAGGTAACTTAACACAATTAATCTACAAAACAAAGTTAACGCTACCTCTGTTGTGATCCAACTGTAATTTCACGGAAAACTTTAACTCTTTTACTATCGGCGCTGCTTCACATACCGTAAATCTACGATGGTGAAGTCGAAGATTTCATGGTTTTGTAAATAGTTATTTCACAATTTTTAATATCGCACTTGATAAATCTACCTAAATATATACTTGGTGTTGGTATTAAAAGTGTAAAAGCTTTGCTTTTTAAAAGTAGTTAGCTAAATTTAGTATATTTTTTGTTCTCAGATAGTAATAATGATAAAGCTAAAAGCTGGTTGAATTAAGAACGCACCACCTGTGCTGAAACTTAATTAGACTGTATTGCTAAAGTAGGGAAGAAGTTTAAGCAATGCAATCGTTACAAAGTAAAAAAATGCCATCCATTAGGACGGCATCACTGCATTTTCTAAGGTCGTTATCTAAATTGCATAAAGCCTTTAGTTAATTTACCAAAGCGCTCTTACAGGACGAGTTTGTGCAGCAGGTTGCGTTTCTGTTTCGGTAGTTTCAGTGGTTTCAGTAGTTTGTGTAGTCTCAGAGGATTGTGTCGCTCCTGATTGACCTGTTGTGCCGACTCCAGTAGTAGTGGAATCTGTTGTGCTGGTGCCTGTTGTGCTGACTCCAGTAGTAGAATCTGTTGTGTCGACTCCAGTGGTACCTGGTGTACTGGTACCTGTAGCAGTCGTATCTGTTACAACACTCATATTTGTAGCAACAGAAGAGCTATCTATTGTCGCCTCAACCAGCATTCCCGTTTGGAGGTTCAGCCGTTGTAAGTCTGCTGGCCTAACTGTAATTACTTGGGTTTTACCGTCCGCTGTTTCTATTGTTACCGAATTACCAGTAATACTCCTGACAGTACCTCTGACAGATTGAGTGGTAGTTGTTTCAGTTTGGGTTTCTCCTGTAACTGGTTCCGTAGATGTCTGAGCGATCGCTGGACAGACCGTTACTGCCGACAGCAATACTGATAGCATTGCACCTGTCACTACTTGTATCTTTTGAATACGCATTTCACCCTCACTTTGAGAATATTTGGGTAACAGACTAAACTATTGACATCGGTTTTACAAGGCTTGGCATTGAAGGAGCTAAATTATCAACCAAATTTACCTATCCTCACTTACAATTAAATCTACCTGAATGTATAAGTCGGTGGTAGTATTACAGGTGCTATGGTCTTGCTTGTTAAGAGTCAAGCTAACGGTAGAGAAAGAGTTTTACGCAGCTTAAGGTAGTCAGCTATGACTAGAAGATTTAATTTTAGATAATAATTTTGTATTGAGTTGTTTGTTAGTGATAAGAAATGACAACCAAAGTGAAAGATAAATTCCTATCTAGAAGTTTCTTGGTGTTCTGCTTTGGCGCAGCAATTCTCCTGTTGAGCGTTGAGCGACAGGCTACTGCCGAGGGTGCATCAACACAAAATGTAGGAAATACTCAAAAGGCATCATCTTTAAATCTGACTGGAGAAACACAAGCCGCAACGAGCAGCATTCAAGACACTCATTTGGTTATTAGATTGCGCGATCGCCGTGTTTACGTCTATCACAAACATCAGCTAAAAGTAAGTTACCCGATTGCTGTCGGTAAAGCAGGCTGGGAAACACCCAAAGGCATTTTTGAAGTTATAGAAATGCAACGTAATCCAGCTTGGCAGCATCCCTGGAACGGAAAAGTCATTCCTCCAGGTCCAGAAAATCCGCTAGGAGCTAGGTGGATTGGTTTTTGGACTGACGGCAAAAATTTCATTGGGTTTCATGGTACTCCTCAAGAACATTTGGTAGGACAAGCAGTTTCTCATGGCTGTATCCGGATGCTCAATAAAGATGTCCTTGCTTTATATACACAGGTAGGTGTCGGTACACCTGTAAAAGTAGAGCCGTAAGTATAGAGAAGCGCTGCAATATAAAAATCATGGGTTGTTGTGGATTGGGTGCTTCAGGATACATCACAACTAACGGCAAGCCGATTCCAGGTTTTGCAGATTTGCTTTCATAGCCGTGAAGTAATGCTGCGGATCTAGAGGTCCAAACTCCAAAGCATCCAAAGGACGAAGAGTCAAATTCAGATCCTGAGAAAGACCTTGCAGCAATTTGTTATCTACTCCTGGTTCGCCAAATAAGGCTTTAACTTTGTACTGTTTCACTGCCGCTATCGTCTTTTGTATATCAGTTGGCGAAAGTTGATCTTCTGGAATTTCAACTACTGCAACTTGCTGGATCTGATAGCGATTAGCCAAATAGGGATAAGCGTCGTGGAAAGTGACAAACGTGCAGTTGGAATATTGTTGCAGACGCTGTTTAAACTCGCGATCTAGTGTGTCCAACTGCTGAATATAAGCAGCAGCGTTCGCTTGGTATGCTACTTTATTTTTAGGATCAGCTGTAATTAAACCGTCACGAATATTTACTACCTGCTGTTTCGCTCGGACTGGATCGAGCCAAATGTGAGGATTTCCAGCCTCATCGTGGTCATCACTTGCACCGGCTTTTTCTGTGCCATCCGTGGGTGATTCTTCTATAGTTTCAATACCTTTGCTACTATCAATCTCCCTTAGCTGGGGATTTTCAGCGTTTTTAACGGTCGTTTCCAGAAATTCCTCCAAACCCAGACCATTTTTCACTAGCACATCAGCAGTTGCGATCGCTTGCACATTCCCTGGTGTCGCCTGGTATTCATGCACCTCTGTCCCCGGTGGCACTAAAACTTCTACCTGCGCTAAATCTCCAACCACTGCCTTAGTAAACCAATACATTGGTAGAAAAGTTACCACCACTTTGAGCTTGGTAGCGCTTTTCGATGCTTCCTCAGGCTGACCGTTTTGCTGCGACTGTAGCGAAGCATCCTGACTTGGCGACAGTGATGAGGAGTTGGGTTGATTACAGCCAGTAGCAGCTGTCAATATTAGGAGCAATAGTAAGGGTAAGGGTAGGAACCCCTCTTGCCTACGCATTCGAGATTGCAAATGAGGGTGGAGCATATCTCTCCTTCTATGGGCTAAGGTTTGCTTTTGATCAAATACCTGACAGGCATGAATTTTATTATATGTCGAAAATGATAATCAATATCATGCAGCTTGTGTTTTTTACAAATAAAGAACACAACAACTGCTCAAGACTATTGCCAAATCATGTAGAAATTTCAAACAGCCGCTTAAGAGGGACTAGGGGCTAGGGATTAGGGGTTAGGGGAATCCCCATACTTAAAAGCAGGGGATTTGTAACAGTACGTTTTTGGTTCTCGCGCTATGCGCTGCTGTTATTTCTGGAGGAAGATTCCCCTAAGAATTACAGCCTCGAACCAAAGCCGGGTTTTTTCTGTTTTTTCCATACCTTTATGCTGGGGCGTATCATTCCACTTGACGGGGCTAATATTAGCCCTTCTTTCCCTAGTCCCTAGCCCCTAGTCCCTAGTCCCTTTTTGGTCAGTGTTCAGCAGTTAACTTGACAATAGGCAGATGACGGAAACTACTTAATTAGCTATACTCACTAGCCAAGCGTAGTATAAAATTTTGAGTAGAGTGAATTATGAACAAAGCTAAACTGATTTTGCTTGCTTACCCTGCACTTTTAACATCTATAGTGTTGGTCAATCCGGTAAATGCAACTGACCAAACAGTAACTGATAATACAAATACTGATGTTTCTGTTCCTGCTGCACCGATTTTTGAGGTGGTATTTGAGCAAGAAAATTCTGAAGATGCGCTAGAGTTTACTGACCAAGAATCAGATGATGCCATAGCGCGTTATGGCTGCGACTGCCCTAGACATCTGAACGCTATACGTCAGTTGCAAGGTAAGCTTCCGCTTTTGTAAAGCTGATTCATAACCTGTGTCGTAGTTTAAGGAGTGCTACTTAAAAGGAGCGTAAGTATTGCTAATAAGGGGCTGTAGTTGGATTCTAGTCCTAGAGTAGAGGAGTCTCTTAGAGTTAAATGGCAGTTTGAGCAAGTAAAAGTAGTGATTTTTTTAAGTCCAAGCTTTATCCATCAAAGGAGCAATGAGAGTGAATTTATTTGTGGTCGTTCCGAATAGAATAGCTGAAAAGACATAAATAAAGGTCAACATTGCTCCTGACTAGCAAACGCATGAATCAACAGCTAAACACTGCTTTTACCCTCTTTTTGAGTCTGCTCGTAGAGGCAATGCCTTTCTTGCTGCTGGGGGTTTTGTTCTCCGGTTTGCTACTGCTATTTGTCGATGAGCGCCAGCTAATTGCCAAACTGCCTAAAAACCCGCTGCTGGGAGCTTTAGTCGGTAGTATGGTAGGCTTATTGTTCCCGGTTTGCGAGTGCGGTAATGTGCCAGTGGCGCGGCGATTATTGATGCAGGGAGTACCTGCACCAGTAGCTATTGGGTTTTTACTGGCAGCGCCGACAATTAATCCGATTGTGATTTGGGCAACCTGGACAGCGTTTCGGGACCAGCCAGAAATAGTAGTGCTGCGGGTGGTATTTACTTTGGCGATCGCCACAATTATCGGTTGGGTATTCAGCGCTCAAGTTGACCTGCGACCGATATTGCAACCTGCAATTGGGGCAGGATTGAAACCTACTACAAGCAAGTCAGAACTTAAACAATGGTCTGAGCAAAATGTTGCACAAACTCCGGAATTATTGAAATCTGGGACATATTGGCTGGGTCAAAATCAGCCAATGCGGATGGACGCTACTGTGCTTCAGGCAACTTTAGCTGCCACTTCACCTAGTAAGCCGCTGTCAAACCGCTTACAGTTGTTGCTAGACAATACAGTTCAGGAACTGCGAGAACTGGGAGCCGTGTTAGTTTTGGGAAGTGCGATCGCCGCCATCATTCAAGTAGCAATTCCGCGCGAAGTTATTCTTGGTCTGGGTGCTGGCCCGATTACTTCGATTCTGGCAATGATGCTGCTGGCGGGGCTAGTATCAATTTGTTCGACAGTCGATTCATTCTTTGCTCTCTCGTTTGCCTCGACGTTTACCAGTGGCTCATTACTAGCATTTCTAGTATTTGGACCAATGATTGACCTCAAGAGTGTTGGTTTGATGTTGTCAATTTTCAAGCCTAGAGCTGTATTTTACTTATTTGCCTTGGCAGCACAATTAACATTTTTGCTAACTCTATTCATTAATTTGTATATTATTTAACTGCTCCTCTAGTTAGTTTTAAATTTTCTGAGCGATGACTCAAAACTCATTTTTTAAAACACAAACCTTTTTGCCTTGGCTGGATGTATTGGCGATCGCCGCCTGGGGCATTTTGATGCTGAAATACTGGCTGACTGGCAAACTCAACCTGCTGATTCACCCAAATTACTTCTGGTTAGTGATTACAGGAGGCTTAGGCTTGCTGGTTATAAGTGGCTTGAAAGCAGTGGAACTCCTCCAGCGACGGCGGCGTACCAAAGCAACAACACATATTACTTTATTTCCCCCTGGTTTTAGCAGTGCTTTATTATTGACAACAGCTATTGTCGGTTTATTGTTCACACCCCGCGTATTTGCAAGTCAAACCGCACTCCAACGCGGCGTGACTGATTCTTTGGGAGCAACGCGAACTCAACCTCAAGCATTTCGCAGTTCCGTTCCACCGGAAGAGCGATCGCTTTTAGACTGGGTGCGGACGCTTAATGTTTATCCCGAACCTGATTCATACACAGGGCAAAAAGTCAAGCTTCAAGGATTTGTGATCCACCCACCGGAACTGCCGCCAGAATATCTGTTGCTGTCTCGATTTGTAATTACCTGCTGCGCTGCGGATGCTTATCCTGTAGGCTTACCCGTCAAACTTAGTGCAAGCCGTCAAGCTTA
>JBGTCQ010000125.1:0-32930 GCA_041748755.1 Chroococcidiopsidaceae cyanobacterium
CTACCAGCCCTTTCAAGGTGCTTCCGGCATAGAAAAGTTTCTGGGAAGATTGGTAGGTGTGAGTTGCATTCATTCTGGGCTAAAACTTCCTGCTGCTTGGATGAAATCTTCTTACCCTTCACCCCCTCCAAGAATGTTCGCTCCCACTGATTCAACTGGGGAAACTTTAGCAGATAGATAATCGTTGTCTGCCGTCGCCGCCGCTTCTCTTGGTTCTCCAACTTCGGTTGCCATCCCAGAAAGCGATCGCACTGTCCACATCGAATTGCTACAGATCAGTAATTACTGCTCGTAAGCGCACCTCACTGTTGGCGACTCGCTCAGACACGCTGCACCAGCAACGCTAACTTAGGCAGATCTTGAAGGTGCTAGCCACAAGGCTATGTTACGCACGTAAGTCTTGATATCTTCCAAAGCGCGTGGCTCTCTTTTGATGCCATCACCAGGCGATTCCTCCACAAAACTTGGACAACCCATGTCTGTGTCCCAGTTGTAATCACAGAAATGGTGGAAGGTCGATTCGGTAACAGCACGTCCGAGTGTGTTGCTGTGTACGTCCTTAGCACTCTCAAAGGCGACAGCAAGATTAAATGGGCGATTTGTAACTTTGCTTTTACCAACGGCGATCGCGCGTGCATTCTTTGCGTCTACGGGGACTCCCACTGCGCCCTCATGGGGGTGAGACGGGAAAAATTCGACAACCCCAGAAGCGTTGCTGTGGCTGTGTAAGAGTTCATGAATCGGTTCAACTGCGGTAATTGTTTGATAGTCGCCGTTGCTTCCAGAATGATAGTTGGGCCACGAAATGGATGTAGTGTATGGATCGTCAATGCAGCGCCGAGATTCGTCGGGGTCTTGATTACGTGTGTGGAAAAAGTTGGCAGCACCGATGCCGTCGAGATAGCAAATACACGAACCCAAATCTTGATGGTCACGTGCTAAGAGGACACCACCGCCGCGCTTACGAAACTGAGCGATCGCTGCACATTCTTTCTCGGTTAAGCCGCCGCCGATATCTACTGCAAATAGCCACAGTTCATCGAAATCGGAGGAATCGAGGGTGCTCAACACTGGATCATCCGCTTCTGACTCCCGGTTTCGCGCTGTTACTTCGCACAGCGAGTTTCCTGCTTCGTCTTTTAGAGATGCGAGATAGTCGCGCAATAAAGAAAAACGCTCAATATTCCAGTCATCTTTGCTTGCCGGAATTGTTGTCTGCAAGAGAATGCGAATCGTTGCCATAGCTGCCACCTTACGTTTGAGTAAAACTATTATGGTTACTAGAGATTAATCTCTGGTTAATTGAGTGTATGAGCTATTGAAATTATTGATTTGTAAGATTCTATAACTGAAGCGAGATTCAGATCTGCGAACAGGCGGATCTCGGCGCTACTCCGCTACAGATTGTGATTCCTCTGGAACAACATTGAGAACTAGCTTGGCTTAAGTGGCGAATAATTGTCAGAGGCGATCGCACTCCTACCTGCTCGTGTGTCAATAACTTATGCAAGTCATCAATGCTGGCGATCGGTTGATTATTTATGCCGACAATCACATCTCCTAAAACTAAACCCGCTTGTTGTGCATGGCTGTCATTCTCAATCGAGATCACCAAAACACCACTTTCAATGGATAACTCATGAAATAGCACCACGCGGCGAAGTAGTAGCACGTTTTGCCCGCTTATACTTCAATCTTGGTTGCATTGTCTACAACGTGGCTATTTGTAAGAATGTAACCATCTCCTGTGAAGATGCACCCAGAGCCGTTGCCGTGTAATTCTTGAGCGATGCTCTGATTATTTCTGCGGCAACCTTTTAAAGGCACTCAAAAGTGGTATACATACTTTATGGTACGTAATCCTCTAAAACCAGACGTATGTGATGCTGAATGTCCCTCGCGGCAAGTTCTGAACTTGATCGCCGACAAGTGGACAGCGATTATTATCTATCGTCTCTCACAAGGCACGAAGCGGTACAGTGAACTACAGCGAGAGATTGACGGTATATCACAGAAAATGCTGACCCAGACTCTACGCAGACTAGAACGCGATGGAATTGTTGAACGTAAGGTATATGCCGTTATTCCACCAATGGTTGAGTATTCCTTAACGCCATTGGGACAAACACTAATTGAACCGCTATGCAAGCTATGTAAGTGGGCAGAGACAAACATTCCTGAAGTAGAAGCGGCTCGTCATCATTACGATAATAAAGGCATAGGCGCATAGTAGCTCGTCGGCAGACTATAACTAAGGCGTGTCTACATCAGGACAGCGCTTGTCAGTGGGGTAGATAGCTTATCAGTTTCTGGCATATCGCTTCAGTCTTATAAGTAACCGCAACAAAATAGTGAAAACCACTTCTAGGTCATCCACCTCAGAACGCTTGACCTGAGTTGTATCAGTTTAGTGACGATCGCTTCGTGGTGTTTCCAGCACCAGCAGTCAAGATAATTATGGGTTTACCTATTCCAAAAGGCAAGGGCAGGTGAAGGCACCTACCCTATAGAGCTAAATTGAATTGGGCTTGTCGGGTGGGTATCTTTGCCCCTTTTGACAGGGATTTCGGTACTTATGCAATAACTCTAATCTGCAAAACGCAACATATTTAGTAATACGGTTCGTTTATCAGATTACTATGTCGATACCCTGTCGAATACCAACCCTCAAACTGAACTGCTGCTAGACAATTGCTGCCTTATGGTCTTGGACCTACGGTTGACTTCTTCAGTCCGTTGCAGAAAATATCTTCCGCTATTGTCAGACCAAGCGGTACTCCTCCGACATTCCTCGAAAGATCGACTTGATTGTTATCTTTGACTGCGAAAGCGTCAAATACCCAATGTACACCAAGGTAAACGCGACTCCGCCCGTTCTCACTAATCATCCGCCACAAACCATTATTAAACTTGCGACGATGCCTTGGTCGTACTGTACCTCTATTGTCTTGATTCCTGCCATTGAATTCATCAGAAACAAAGTCAAGCCCGTTAAATAGGCTGTCAGGGTTTCTATCACCACTAGGTACACCGTAGAAGAGCCGCGTAATATGCAAAGCAGCCGCTCCAAATGTGGCGTGTCCTGACGGGTATGCCGGAAAGTTTGGTGTAAAATTCTTTCTCATCAAACTCATCGAATTTGTAGCTGGCGCACCTAGCGGCAACCACTGTGGATCGCCATCATCTGAAATATTGTTATTAGCTTCTGTTGCTGCTGGACCTATTGATTTATCATGTTCACGAACACCAACTACTGGTCGCCACAGATCGTGAATATATTTCTGATCCCATGCCAGAATACCAGCATCGCCCATTGCCACATTTACCAACGCGAACAAACAGGCGTTTTGAGCTTCTGTGTTCCCTTTAGCTATTGCCACGCGGCGAACAATTTGGTTATATAGACGCGGTGGCGTACCTAGTCCAGGCACTCCATCGTAAGCCCAAAAAATCCCGATCAGAGTTTCGTCTACCGTTCGAGCTTCGATATCATCCGGCAATGTTCCTGTCAATTCAGGTGCAATACCTTTGCCACGCACTTGTCTTAAAGCTTGTAAATATTCCTCATTGTCGAACGGCGGCGCGTCAAGCTCGTGTCGCTTTGTAATTGCAAAACCTTTTGACCGCGCTCCGTAGAAAGGTGCATCAAAACCTTGATTAGGGTTATCGGGGTCAACACGATGTTTACCACGTTGCGACGAAGGCACATATCCAGCAGCACTTACGTTTGGATCGTCCTTTCTATCAGCCAGAATTTTTTGAGCTACTATCAATCCAAACTCGTATCCTGCACAATTCATGTCCACGTCGCCTTCGTCTGCAACTTTGGCATCAAACTCTGCACGTCTGGAATCAAAAAAACCTCTTTGGCTGGGAAACAAACTTGACAAGGTGGCGTGAGCTGCCGCAGCCACTGCTGCTTTTGCCGATGCTCCAGTTTCAGGCTCCGGTAATTCAGGTAGATAAGGTGGTAAATTTTGATCTGTGGCGACACCAGCATAAGCGTCGTACATTGCTAAGTGAACAATAGCCAAGGCTCGTGAACTGCGCGTCGGCCCGTTTTGTTCCGTGCTTCCATCAGTATGGCTTACACGGTTGGCTTCAAGCGCGATTTCGTTCCAGAAGAGAATTGAGTCATTCATTAGTAAATTTTTCCTTTCATTTAGGCTCTGTCTGCAAATTGCAAAACTATAAGTTTTGAGCCGTTAATTATTACTCAGAGTTACATTTACGTTTTACATAAGATGTCAGATGTTTGTAATAATTCTTCACAAAATTGACTTAGGAGACACACCCTAGCTTTTTAAGTTTTTTCAGCTAGCCAATTCAAAATTTGGGAATTGACAATATCCGGCACTTCATCATGAGGACAATGCCCAGCGTTGGGAATGGGAACAATTTGAATAGGTTGTCCGTTCTCACTTGCTTGCTGGAAAATCTTTGCCCCGGTAATCGGTGTCCAAGGATCATTAGCTCCCCAAATTACTAGCAGCGGAACATTGACTTTTGGTAACAATTCTGCTGGCGTGGGACCAGGAGGCGCACTGAGAATCGAAGCAAAAACTTGCTGCGCTCCTGCATCGCACGAAGGCTGATAAAGTAAATCGACCAGTTCATCAGTTACAGCCTCTGGGTTGCAGTACACCTGGAGAAGCGAACGTCTAATTTGGGCTTTTTGGCGGACACGGTTAAACAAGAACTGTCCAGTTAGTTTAGAACGCACAAGCCTATTAAAGGCTGTCATCACCAGACGTAGAGGTGGATTAAGTTCGTGAGGACGATGACTTAAGCCACCAGCACAATTGACAAGAACGCCACCAGCGGCAGTTTCTGGATGATTGGCAAGCAGCATCAGACTTAACAGCGCTCCAATTGAGTTACCGACAAATACGGTAGGTTCTTGGATGTGTGCTGTCCAGAAGTCTTTGAGTAGTTCCTCCCACAATTCCAGAGTGTAATTTAAAGGTGGCTTATCAGAACCACCGAAGCCGAGTAAATCTATAGCAAACACGCGGTAGCCACCAGCAGCTAATACGGGGATATTTTTGCGCCAGTGTCCTATTGAAGCGCCAAAGCCATGCACCAACACTAAAGGGAGTCCAGTGCCCATTACGGTGTACTGAATTTTGTAGCCTTGCCAGTTCCAAGTCAATTTCTCAAAGGGTGTTGTAGGCTTTAGTTGCTGGGTTGTCACAGGTTTTTATTAAGATTAGTAAAGTATTCTTTTAATCATAGTATTTCTAAGGTAACTGTTGCTTTAGCTGGCTGAGAGTGTCTCCGCTGAGGGTGACTTTTACTTCTAGTTGTTGCTGGGTATCCCGTAAAGTCAGGATGTGGTGTTTACCAGCTGAGCTATATTCCAACTGAGGATTTTTAATTTCAATCGTCTCATAAGTAATTTGCGGCAACTCTACTCGGATGACTAGCTGCTTTTGGGATTGAGGGAAAATGTACAACTGCTGACGGCGGGTATCTAATACTAGTTGATGAGGCGTGGTGTTGCGTTCCTGCTCTGAATCTGATTTCTGCCAATAAAGGGTAATGCCGCGAATTTCGGGGTTTTTCAGTTCAAAAGCTTCATCAAATCGCTGAGGCTCCCAATTAAGTTCATCAACCTCGCCACTCTGCGGCATCATTCGCTGGGCAAAAGTAATTTTTTTATTAGCTAAACTAGACCACCATTGACTGATTAAGGCAAAATTACTCGGATTTTCAGGCTTGGTGTTACTCTGCTGCCAGATAATTCCTTGCATAACTCCTCCTTTAGAATACATTTGCGTTTGTTGTAGACGTGCTAAGGCGATCGCCTCTTTGTCGCAGCGCTTGTCTACTTTCGACATTACTGTAGTTATATAATTTCCGCTGCTCAGATTACTGAGAGGCTTTTATAATTGCTGCCGAATAATCTCATCTGATAGCTGAACGCCTAAAAATGCACTTGCCGCTGGTTTATCACTCAGATTACGTTGCGCCTCTGCCGCATGGTCATCGCTTCCCGATGTCCAAGTTCCGACAACTTTACGATCTGCTAATAACTGATGAGGTGGCGCAGCTAGAACAATTTTACACGCCCGAATGTCCGCCTCAAGAATGGATTGAGTTAGTTCACACTCCTGAGTATGTTCAGGCTTACTGTGAAGGAACACTAGATGCAAAGGCACAGCGGCGCATCGGTTTGCCGTGGAGTCCAGCGTTAGTAAATCGCACCTGCACGGCGGTAGGCGGCACTGTTCTCACAGCGCAACTAGCACTAAGTCATGGTTTGGCTTGTAATACTGCTGGGGGAACACATCATGCGTTTCCCAATTATGGGTCTGGTTTTTGTATTTTTAACGATCTAGCGATCGCCACCCGCGTTCTACAACAACTAAATCTTGTCTACAAAGTTTTAATTGTTGATTTGGATGTCCATCAAGGAGACGGTACAGCTTTTATCTTTCAAAATGACAGAAGTGTTTTTACTTTCTCGATGCACTGCGAAGTTAACTTTCCCGGAACAAAACAAAAGAGCGATCTAGATGTTCCTTTGCCAGTTGGCATGGAGGATGATGCCTATCTCCAAACGCTAGCTGAGTATTTGCCGGATCTACTGTCTAATTTTCAGCCAGATTTAGTCCTGTATGATGCTGGGGTCGATCTGCATGCGGGCGATCGCCTGGGAAAATTAGCATTGACAGATACAGGTATATTTCGTCGTGAAATGCAGGTTTTGAGTACCTGTGTTGCTCTTAGATATCCTGTCGCCTGTGTAATTGGTGGCGGTTATGCTGATGATTTGCAAGGCTTAGTCTATCGCCACTCTCTGCTGCATCGAGCCGCTAGTGAGGTTTATCGCCAATATCAGCTTTAAGAATGCCGGAGTGCCATTGCTATTGCCTGATAGGAGCTAGCTGAGGTTAATATTGAGCGATACCAATTGCTGTATATGCCATTCGGCAGCATGCTCTTTATTGTCTATATTGTCTATTCCAACTTCCTCAGATTATTAGAGAGGGCTAAGGGTAGTGCGGACTTCAGAGCAGACAACACCATACCGTTAAACCAAGGGCAGATGTAGTATTTAGTCTATCTTGATACACTTTCAAACAAAACTTAAAAAAGCCAAGGAGAACAACGTGCTGTTATCAAAAGGCTTCGAGATTGAAATGTACACTGGAACGCCCCAAGGTGATATCGTTGGTCTATCAGACCAGATTGTTTCCTCCTTGGACGGATTTGTGCGGGAGCCAGATAGCCGCAATGTAGAATACATAACTCCGCCCTTTGAGCAATATGACCAATTATTATGTGAATTGGTGCGTCCGCGAGTGCGGCTGCGAGAATATTTAAAGCGCTTGGGCAATTACACCCTAATTCCTGGCAGTACTTTGTCTACGGGTGGGAGCGATTACTTTTATCGTTCAGACCCCAACAGCCCCTATCACACATACATTGAGCAAACTTACGGCACTAAGGTTGTTACCGCCAGTGTCCATATCAACATTGGTATCAGTGATCCAGAAGTATTGATGCGGGCGTGTCGTCTAGTTCGTGTCGAAGCACCCTTATACCTGGCCCTAAGTGCTGCATCTCCATTCCTAGATGGCACCACCACGGGGTATCACTCCACGCGCTGGGGAATCTTCCCCCAAACCCCAGCTTATGTTCCCTTATTTGAAAGTCACGCCCACCACATCCGGTGGGTTGAAGCCCAAATAGCAGCAGAGACGATGCAAAATGTGCGTCACCTGTGGGTATCTGTGCGACCAAATGGCGATCGCCGTCCTTACGACCTCAACCGCCTGGAATTGCGAATCTGCGATCTTGTAACAGACCCTATTGCTTTGCTAGCGATCACTGCCTTGCTAGAGGCTCGTCTGTGGCAGCTAATAGAAGATCCAAGACTCGACCCGCTGGAACAGAGTACGATTAGCGCTCTCAACCGTTCAGAAGAACTAATTGCCCTTACCAAAAAGAATGAAGTTGCAGTTGCTAAGCACAGTCTTGATGCTCAGTTGATACACTGGCAAGACGGCAGAACTATCTCAGCCAGAGATTGGATTTCAGAGATTTATCAAGAAGTGTGGGCGATCGCTAAACAACGGGGCTTCAGCTGTTTCCTCTCACCTTTGCCAAAAATTCTTCGGGAAGGAAACGAAGCTCAGCAATGGTTAAGTCTGCACTCTTGCGGTCTAGACGTGCGCCGCGTCATTACCCAAGCAAGTCTTGCTATGCAAGAGCAAGAACAAGAACTGGAAGACAAGTTATGTTTGCCCTTAGTTGCTTAGCTAAACGATTTTATTGTGATCTGACTGTGATTTGACTGTAAGGGGCAGGAGCAAAAACTAGCAGAATTCCCTGCTCCCTTACTCTAATACTCTTTGAAATTCCCTCACCTTTCTAGACTAATAACGTCAACCAAAATTCAGAATATCTAATCAATGTATCTCTTTCTTTTACATAAATAAAACTTATGTATTACTGCTATTTTTGGGTAGATTTAGGCACATCCATAACATCTATAGTGATTTAATCAAAGTGCGGACCCAATGCCTCAGGTTGTCTTAATTCACCCCCAAATTCCCCCCAATACTGGCAATATTGCCCGTACTTGCGCGGCAACGGCTACAGAATTACACTTAGTAGCACCGTTGGGCTTTGAAATTAGCGATCGCTACTTAAAACGGGCTGGTTTAGACTACTGGCCTTACGTTAACTGGCATTACCACGACTCCCTCAATACGTTTCAAACTTACCATCAAAAACGTGGAGGACGATGGCTTGGCTTTAGCGTAAATGGCAGTTGTAACTATCTAAACTTTCAGTTTCAACCCGATGATTGGCTGCTTTTTGGTAGCGAAACCACAGGTTTACCGCCAGCAGTTCTATCAGATTGTGCAACAAGTCTATGTATCCCCATGATGCAACCAGCTGTCCGCAGCTTAAATCTCTCCGTCAGTGTAGCTGTTAGTCTATTTGAAGCCTATCGTCAGCTAGGTCACTTAAGTTAGGACGTGTGCTTCAGGCACTTTTGCAAGGGCCGTTTGAGCAAGCCGTTTTCTAGCAGGACGCATACTTCACCAAATCGTTCAGTTACTGTTTTTAAGCATAATATTAAGCTTAATTAGTTATTTTTACAGTAGTAGTAACGTTGCTACAAGTATGGAGAGCATAAATTTAGCAACTCACCTATTGGATATTACCTCAAAATTCTTTGCCTATATATTCACCTGACACGCAGTTAAGATAAGAAATTTCTATGATAAAGTAAATCGATTGCGGTAGTTTAGCGATAGATTTTAGTCATCTTTCAACCTACCCCCCACCGCAGGAAGCAAAGGTGCTCAAAGCAAGCGAAATGAGGACTTTGAGCGATTTCGCCTCAATTTTTTTAGATCTGGCATTTTAAGGAGCGGTAAAGTTACACACTTGTCTTTTTCAGAAAAATCGGCTTAAAGTCGGCTATTGTCTAGATGCAGAAGTAGCGGCAACCTTGAAAAGGGTTATAGAATTGTCACCGTTCTGGATAGAGTTTCGGTTGCCTAGTAGCTGTGATGTTTCAACATTCATGGATGACACATTACGCGGAAGGGTAAACATTGAAGCGACACTAAAACTTTTGAGCAGTGTATTTGTTGAGAAAACAAGGATGTTTAAATTTTGCTAATTGCATGTAAACTTGTTTAAATCAAAAATGCCGAGTAATCTTGCTTCAGTATGTCTACCAGGTATCAAGTGGATCTGTTGTTGCAGTGTCTTAAATCACTCGACAGGTAATAAACTCAATAAATCGAAGCCAGTTAAGCCCTAGTGTTTATAGGAGGTCATGTTTGAAACGAGGATGGACGAAGAAGGTTAAAGCTGTTCCTGCCTGTGCAGCCAGCAATGATGCTTTGGAGGGACGCTTCAAGCCAGTTCAGCCAAAGGTCAAACGGCGGGTTCGCACCTCAGCGGCAATGGTTGGCTTGGTAATCTCAATGGGAGCGCCCAATCTTTTGCTAACTCGACAAAGCGATCGCGCTCCAGCAGCTGAAGCGATAGGCAACGAGCCAACACTCAGCATTCCCGCCGCAACTACTGAAGCTGCCCAAAGCGACAATGTAAATTCAGTGGTGCAAGCAGTGTCAGTGCCTGTACTTGCATCTTCATCTGCTGTAGTACCGCCCATTTCTCAGGTACAACAGCGAGTAGCAGCGACACCACCAGCACCATCGGTAAGTGAAGATCCAGTGCAAGAGAGGCACTCTAGGGTACTGACTCAGAAATATCAGGTGGATGAGGCTTCTCCGGCAACGCTTTCCGTGCCCGCTAGGGAGCAACAACATCATAACAACGTACCTGAAGGCATTAGCAACCTAGCGCAGCCAAAGGCGTTAGCGTCTTCGGAAGACGTAGAGATAAAAATTGCCCCTGCTAACAGCAACACTCAGCATGCTGAAATCCAAGCGGAAAAAATACTAAAAAGTCAACGGGTGACTCGACTGGTTCAAAAACTTAAGGATGCACAGAGCGAAACGCTCTCTAAGTCGGATGAAGTTAAAAGTACCCAAATCACCCCAACAGCCGCACCAGCAGCCGTGTCTCAGGCACTGGAGGACGAATCGGGAACATTTAACGTAGAAGTTAATAGTGCGATAAGCATAAAGCAAAGGGTTTTAATTAACCGCTTAAAGCAAAAATCGAATCCCTCACAAGACACGCTGAGTCATCAAAAACGGTCTGAGGAGTCAAGTAATCCATCAGGAGTTGCTATACTTGGACAACCTTCTCCCAAGGCAAGCCTTGCTCCGGTAGTTGTAGAGGTAGAGAGGCGAAATGCTGCTTTACTATCGCCAAATAGGGTGACAAGTAACGAAAACTCGGAATTTGAGTTGCAGCAGTTACAAGACTCACCAGCAATTGGGACTTTCGATAGGCAAGACTTGGCAGCACAAAGTAGAAGTGAGGCAAGTGTTAAATCGGTGGTTGTAGAGGCAGAAAGACAAAATGCTGCCTTAGTGTTGCCAACTAGTTTGACAAGCGAAAACTCAGGATTTGGGTTGCAGCAGTTACCACCAGCCGTCACAGTTGGAATTATTGATGGAGCATCTGATCCTGCTCCAAACGCTTCAACACTTGCGCCTACAAGTGTGGGTAATACTGCCGAAGAAAATGTTGCAGAGGGGACCCTCAAGGGCAAGCCGCCCTACAGCCCTAACGCCAAGGGCAACGCTAAGTCGCTGACGGACATCCTCCGGCAGGCGGCATTGCCTATTGCAACAAGCAACGAGAACTCAGGATTTGAGTTGCAGCAGTCACCACCAGCAGCCACAGTTGGAATTTTGGATGGCTCTGATTCTGCTCCAAACGCCTCAACACTTGCGCCTGGGGTTGTGGCTAATACTGCCGGAGAAAACGTTGCCCGAACCCTTAAGGACAAGCCGTCCTACAGCCCTAACGCCAAGGGCAACGCTAAGTCGCTGACGGGCATCCTCCGGCAGGCGGCATCGCCTATTGCAACAAGCAACGACGCGGTTCTAGAGGCGCAGGATGTGCAACTTACGCCGTCGTCAGCCGTAGTCGTGCCTGATGTCCAAGATGCTGTTGTAAATGAGCCAACTGTGGTGGACGCAGCGTCGCTAGGCTACCAAGTAAAAGCTGGAGATACGTTGAGTGCGATCGCTCGCAATCACGGTATTCCGCTCTCCGAAATTGTCAAGGCTAATCGGTTAAGTAATCCAGATTTGATTGAAATCAATCAACAGATTACAATTCCTACTTTTCAATACAGCGCTGTAGGTCAAACAATTACCGTTATTAATCGCCCAACTCAGCCTGCAACAACGGCATCTACTGTCGCCTCTACGCAGAAAACGGTTTTGTCGCAGAGCGTCTTTGTTGTCCCACCTTTATCACCATCCGCCAATCACAGCAGTGTTTCCATCTCTACACTGCCAATGACCAATAAAATTCAGACAAATACTGAATTAATCGCGTCTAACCCAGCAGGAGCACAGCAAGAAATAGGGATACCACCTGAGCCACTAGCGAAAACACCGTCTCCAGGTGCTGCTTATTCTGGTATGGGTGGTAGCATCTCAGATGAGAACCAATTGAGTACACCTGCTTCCTCTCAAACTCAGTTGCCTAACTCGACGAAACTAGAATCGCCATCTAATCTGTATGTACAGGATTTGCAGACTGACATCCAGAAATTACAGCAGAAATACTACGCTCAGCATCGGGGTAGTAAACTTGTACCGATAGTGAATGAAACTACTACTGTATCCACACCTACTCAGGTTCCTGTGCGCGCTACGGTAGCCATTCGCTCTCCAGGAAATCCTCAGACAAGTCCAAATACATCAGCTAGTCAGCCGATTAATCCAGAGTTCCGTGTCGCTCAAACTACTGAGGACTTACAGCCAAATCTGCAAAAGCAAACCTTAACTCAAACAAGCTCTGTCGTTCGCTCTAAAACTAAGTCCAGCGTAGCAACGGCACCGAGCAATGTAGATGCTTCTGAAGCGATAGAGTCTTTCCAAGGACGGCAGGTTTCTCCAGATTTGCCGCCTCTGGGGGCAGTGGATAATTACTTACCTAAACCAACTACATCGCCTTTAAAAGGTTACATTTGGCCCGCAAAGGGTGTCCTGACTTCCGGCTATGGCTGGCGCTGGGGACGCATGCACAGGGGAATTGACATTGCCGCCCCGATTGGAACGCCAGTTGTTGCAGCAGCTCCGGGTGTTGTAGTTAGGTCCGGCTGGAATAAAGGTGGCTATGGCAAACTGGTGGAGGTTAAGCATGGCGATGGCAGTTTTACTCGCTATGCTCACAACAACCGACTTCGGGTGCAGCCAGGTGAAACGGTCGAGCAAGGTCAGCTAATCGCTGAAATGGGTAGTACAGGCTTCAGTACTGGTCCACACTCTCATTTTGAGATTCATCCAGGAGGCAAAAGCGCAGTTAATCCAATTGCCTTTCTGCCAAAGCGCTAGTTCCTGGCGAAGGATTGCGGCATTCGCCGATTTATTGGCAGGACGACGACTAATCTGGCAAGGGGAGCGAAGATTGCTCCCTTTATTTTTTATATTTCGTTATTAGGTTTCACCCATAACATAATCACCATCACCGAACTGTCCTTTGTGTCGCCTGTATCCTTCGCCAAACAGTAAAGCTTAAAAGGATGATAATGCTGCTGATGGTGACAGCGATCGCCACTATAGTCATCCCTTGCAGTTTCATAGCTAGCGAGTTACAAACTAAAGTAATTGTCCAAAGGGTTAGTGCCGTACTGCGCTGTGATAAGCCCCTAGCAAGTAAGCGGTGGTGCAGGTGGTCTTTGCCAGGGGTACTAAGGGGATTTTTGCCTGCCATTAACCGCAATACAAACACCTGAGTAGTGTCCAGCACTGGCAAGAGTAAAAAGAGAACTGGAGGTACGAGGGCGAACACCGTAGTTACTTTGAGGTTGCCTAAGATGCTTGTAGCAGCTAGGACATAGCCAAAAAAATAGGCTCCAGCATCCCCCATAATAATTTGTGAAGGGTAAAAGTTGTGCCGCAAAAAGCCGAGCGCTCCCCCTCCGAGGGCGGCTAGGAGCAACGTTGCCGCTGCTCGGGTTTCAAACTGGGCCGAAACCGCTAAAAGGCTCATGGCAGTGATGAAGCTAACACCTCCTGCCAAGCCGTCCATTCCGTCCATTAGGTTGATGGCATTGGTAATCCCTACTATCCACAGTACCGTGAGTAATATCGACAATAGTGGGTCGATAAAAGTACCAAAGGTGGCTTCAATGCGAATGCCGCTAGTTATTAATAAAAGTGCTGTAAGAATCTGGGTTAACAAACGAACCCAGGCAGGTAGACTGAACTGGTCGTCGATAAAGCCCACAAGCACTAGGATCGATCCGCCTAGAAGAATAGTCAGCACCTCAGCCAATACACCTTCGATAATGATCGGTCTCAACAGGGTAGCTAGTACCAGAGCAGCAAGTACCCCAGCATAAATGACCAAGCCCCCTGCATTAGGTAAGGGTTCTCTGTTGAGCCGTCGCTCGTTGGGTTGGTCGGCCCATCCGACTCGCAAAGCAAACAAGCGCACTGCCGGAATCAAACGCCAGGTAACAAACCAGGCCAACAAAAAGGTAAACATTACTGCCAACCAGCCGGTACCGCTGGGGTTGGCAATTCCGAGTGACTGAAGGAAGGCGTACAGGTTCATATTTAAATATAACCCTCACTGTCAGTGGTGATCATGAGCATTAACAGTATTTAAACCAATATGCTTATAGCGCTACGCAACCGTAGCTCATGTCAGTCTAGAACAGGAATAAGGATTTTGGATTTCTCTCCTTAAGATTGTCAATTGATCCAATGCTGGTAATGTGTCAACATTGCCCTTAAGTAAATTACGGTTATTTCTCAAAATTAAGTCTTTTTAGATCTAAGGAAGAGTTAGATTTCATTAGGGTTCATGCGTACTGTATGCTATATTTATAAATTGTTGATAATAATTGGCTCAGTAGCTCAGCTGGTCAGAGCAGGGGACTCATAAGCCCAAGGTCGCGTGTTCAAATCACGCTTGAGCCATATAGATTTCAAGCTTTACAAGACTTCATCATACTGTCATTTGTTCAGTATGGATGGGCTAATTTTGGGTAAGTTTGACTAAAAAATTGGGGGTAAGCTTGGGGTAAAGCCAGGTTAGACTATGGGTTCTTACCCTGACAGTTCACTCAATGTATTCCAAAGATACCCACCGTAGGGCTAGTAAGGGCTCCGTTCAGATTAAAGTTTCCAACAATCGGTTACAGTTAGTTCTGTCTCATGCAGGTAAGCGATACTATCTCTCACAAGGAATACCAGATCATAGGGTAAATCGCAAGGCAGCGGAGGCTAAGAGGTTGCCCGTCGCACCTTAGTACAACTGAACGCCTGCTTTAATTAGGCAGTTGAGTCCGGCTTGAGTAATGAAAACCCCTTTGAGGGGATGGCTAGCAATATCAAGAAAACAG
This sequence comes from Chroococcidiopsidaceae cyanobacterium, assembly GCA_041748755.1. Classification (GTDB taxonomy): domain Bacteria; phylum Cyanobacteriota; class Cyanobacteriia; order Cyanobacteriales; family Chroococcidiopsidaceae; genus JAHHHE01. Next base: position 14,978 of record JBGTCQ010000125.1, read on the forward strand.
TAGCTTATCTATAAGCACTATACAGGCAACAAGCGGGATATGTTTTCTTTGCAAACTGCTTTTGAGTAAGAACAATTCAAGTATTTTAATAAAACTAGTTGGTAAATTGTATCTGTGCTGATAGCTATAATAATTGATACTGCAATGAATCAATTATTATAGTTATAGTGAATTATAAAATTCATTCTTTGCTCGATTATTACTCATCATAAATACACCAACTATAAAAAGTGACGCGATCGCGCCAAACCCACACAAGCGCGATGCCTGCGGCTTAACGTCTATGCCTAAATAATTCATACTGCTATAGAGCTAGATACAGTTTATTGTTGCAGCCAATAGTCCATAGTTTTCAAGAAAAAATACTTACGCCAATTGGACGTTATTTTGTATTCCTACTGGCAGATGAAAAGCAAATAGCTAAGTAGTTAATTAAAAGGGCATAACGTTGTTAGGTATCTACATTTCACCTAAGTTGGTGGCAGGTGATTAACTGCATTCCATGTTGTCCAAAGATAATGAATATAGGAGAAAGCCAATGTTCTTTCATGTGCAAAAACTGCTCAACGAAATAGTTCCTGATGAACCAGATCCAGCAGCTGCCAACATCCTGCAAGAAGGACTAGGCGGACAGTTCGGCGAAATGCGAACGATGATGCAATACCTGTTTCAAAGCTTTAACTTTCGGGGCAAGGCAAAGCCATTTCACGACCTGATTCAGGGTATTGGCACTGAAGAAATTGGTCACGTTGAGCTAATCGCTACTACCATCACCCATCTACTTGATGGTTCACCTCGCTACCAAGGTAATGGCTCACCGGGCGAAGGCGGTTCAACACCACTAGGCATGGCTCCTATGGCTCCAAACATCCATCACTTTTTGGTAGCTTCCCAAGGTGCAATGCCAGTTGATGCAGCTGGCAACCCTTGGTCTGGTTCATATGTCTACAACAGCGGCAACTTGGTACTTGACCTGATTTACAACCTAATGCTTGAAGCAACGGGGCGTTTACAGAAGTGCCGCTTGTATGAAATGACTAGCAACAAGACAGCACGGGCTACCATTGCTTACCTAATCGCTCGTGATGAAGCTCATGAAAGAGGTTATGCAAAGGCTTTAGAGGCTTTGGGAGTTAACTGGGGTAAAACTCTGCCTATTCCCAAAATTGATAACATGAAGTTTCCAGAAGTTAGGGAGCTAGTTGAGAAGGGTGTGAACACACAACAGCACCACTTCCGGCTGGATACTTCAGAGATGAGTAAGATTTTCCGAGGCTCATCCCCTACAAATGATGGCAGCACCCTAATGACGTTGGATAAGCCACCTGAAGGGTTCCCAATTCCCGATCTACCAGAGCGTCCTGAGGAGTTCTCCCCTGGTTTAACACCAGAAATGATGGAACTAGTAGAGCAAATGTCCAAAATGCAGTAATCCGTAGCAGTTTTTGAATAGTTGCTAAATGTTAAACGTTTAAAACGCAAAGGATGCAAATATTTACGCTTTAGAGTATTTTTTGCTAACTTCTTTGCGTTTAAGGACGATGGGCAAAAGGTCCTTCAATAGAGGGTAGAGGCAAAGTTTGAGTATGTGGCGAATCCCCAGCCTTTGGGACCGCAACCAGAACCACCGCAGCCCGATCCAAGATGGCATGGCACTGCCAAAACACCTCAAGTTGGTCAGAGTGGTGCTACGAGTGAACCAAACGTGGTTGACCGCATAGTTGATTTTATTGATAAAATTACTCCTGGTGGTCAAGCGTGATATGGTCTTTAGCCGATTAGGAGCACCTAACGTCCCCACCACCGCTTGTCATTAGCTATATCTCTCACAACCTTTGAAAAGCATTGTCATCCCGCTTGGGGTTAAATCCCAAGTGGGATGTTTTAAGCCAATTTGAGCGCGTGAAAATAGTGTGACTAACAATCAGCATCCATTGAAGGGGCGTAAGCAAATCCTAATGCTTCCTACTCTTGCGGATCTGATAAGATTCTTCCCATGTTTTTTCAACCCCTTCTTCTGAAATATTTTTAACATAGTTAATTTTAATTTCCTCTAGCAAGTCCACAAGTAAAGATTGAATTTCCTGGACGTTATGCTGCTGTTGTACTTCTATTTCTAAAGTTTCACTGAATTTTTGGATCAGGCGATTTGATAATTCTAAAGCTACAGGATCTTCTAAAAAAGTTGTAAAGCTACTGTAAAGTGTTTCAGATAAGTCTTTAGCCAACTTCTCAGTTAACTGATTAGGTAAATGATTTATGCCTGGCATATTTTGAAGTTGTTTGTAAACTGGAGATTGATTAAAGATGGTTTTAATACTGTGATGCAGTAAAGCTTCTATATCCGGCTGGATTTTTGGCAGAACTTGATAGACACTTAGGTGTAATAAACGAGAAGCGATCGCTTGCAATTCATTGGTATTATTAATATTGATATAGGGACGGCGCGGATCAGGTCGAAATAGCCAGCGAATAACATCGCCTCGCTGTATCGCATCCTGTGCCTGATTAATTATACGGACACCAACAACTTCAGTTATTTCCTCAGCAAAATTAGTAACAAAATCATGATTAACTTGCGCTCGTACAGGTTCGAGATTTAATAAATCAGCCTGATAAAGACGAATTGTTACTGGAATCACTCTTAGCCATCGCCAAAAGGGTAACAACAGCAAAACGTCGTACCAGCGCCGCAGCATTGCTTCCAACCAGTTCAATTTAGGCTGATTGCGACTGATGTAGAAAGTACGAGCTAAAAATTCTAGACTAAACAGAATAACAAACGGCAAGTCAACTTGCCCAAAATTATCAATAAATTTGCCATCTAAGCCAATACCTCGATAGTAGTTAGTCTGGATTAGGGGGCGGATAGATGTATCAAAAAAGTTGATTTCTTGCTGCCAACCAACTTGGAATAGATATTGTTGACTCCAAAAAGTTGCAAAAGCTTCACGAGCAGATCCTTTGCCAATGCGATCGCGCATTTGATGTTTAATTTTTTCTAGATTACCACTTTTATTTGCTCCTGTAAATGGATTGTCTGCTATCATCTCGTTACTGAGATTACGCAATTCCTGCAATAGCTTTTCTGTCTGCTGTGATTGCTCATTTTGACTAACTTCTGCTTCTAATTCGTTAACCTTATTAAGATATCTTTGCGTTTCTCGATGCGGTTCAATGCCTTTAATTGGGTCATATAACTGAGTTAGGCTAGGTCTTTTCTGGAGATAGACATCGCGCTGAGATAAATAGGTCAAATCAAATACTACTAAACAAAAGTTTGTTAATATGATGATAGCTATTAATCTTTCAATCCAACGATTCCAGAGGGTTAAGGGTCTTCTTGTAGGTCGTTGTTGCAATGATGACATAGTTAAGTAGATTCTAAACAAAGAAAGTGTAGATACATTTGATATAATTGACAATTTATATGAAGAAGTTGATAAGTATCATTAAGACCAACTTTGTCTTTATCAAAAAACTGTTTTCAACTAAAATATAAAGTTTTGTAGCTAATATAGTTCGGTTTAGCTGAAGAATAATCCAAAGTCATCTACTTACTAAAGTTACTATTATTAAATACCTGAAAATCTACTATATATAAAAAGTTAATTTGCGCCTATAACATTCGCGCTTATTCGATACATAAGCATGTTTACTGGTGATTGCTCTTTTTTAAAATATGCGATGCCGCAAAGCGGACTTGCCCGTTCCAGGATCGCTGCTTGAGCAGTGATCCAACATATTTTACGGCTTATTCCTGCTGTGAAGCTTCTTGATATTACTGTCATCTTTATGTCATATTTATCAATTACTTTAAGAGCAGAGCATTTGTAACTCTTGGGCAGCTAGTCGTTCTAGGTTTAACCTTAGCAGTTATTTATGCATTGAAAGTGAAAACTTTTCTCTATTTTCAGACTTGCGCCAGAGCCAATTTGAAGCTCACTAATGTTTAAATAACTTAATATTTAGATGACCTACCCTCCAACTGCCTCCAACAGAACAAAGCAATGACCTTGGACTCCAACTCCAATAAAGAGACAGCCAAAGCCACCACAGCAAAAAGCAACGTTAATGGGTATGTGCTTCTAGCCGGACAAGAGACACGGGGAAAAAGAAAATTTCGTCTGGGCGTAACTGCGATTTTATTTGGCATAGTTACAATCATCTCAACAGGTTGTGGCACGTTACCCAAGGAAGCTGATGCTCAACCTCAGACACAAGGCGCAGGTGATCGCCAAGGTTCAACGCCGGTGGATGTGGCGATCGCGCGTAGCGGTAAATTGCAAGAAGCGCCAGAATATACTGGCACTACAGTACCTCTACAGGAAATATCAGTGCGACCTCAGGTAGAAGGGCGGGTACTGGCTCTAAATGTTGATGTTGGGGATACTGTCAAAAAAGGTCAACTCATTGCTCAACTAGATGATGCTCTCTTAAGGACGGCATTGAACGCAGAGCAAGCAGAACTGGCGGCGCTGAAAGCGGAAGTAGCACGGGCTCAAAATCAAGTCAGCAATGCTAAAGCCCAAGTGGAACAAGCACGGCTGGAACTACAGCAAGCACAGTCAGATTCACGGCGACAGCAAGAATTATTTCGAGAAGGAGCGATCGCGGCACAAACAGCAGAGCAAGCACGCACCGAGTCTCGCACAACTGCACAGGCGCTGCTTGCTGCTCAAGAACAAGTCCGTACAGAACAACAAGCCGTTGCTGCGGCTCAAGATCGTGTCAACGCTCAACAGGCCCTAGTTGCCCAAGCACGAGAGCAACTATCTTATGCCAAATTAACATCTCCAATTTCTGGCATAGTGACGCAACGGGTTACAGAAGAAGGCAATCTCGTACAGCCTAATGGTGAAGTCCTGAGAATTGGAGACTTTAGGCGCGTGCAGGTGGATGTTGAAGTTTCAGAATTAGCAATAGCAAATCTTCGGGTTGGGCAGCCAGTAGGGGTACGTTTAGATGCTTTTCCTAATCAGACGTTTCGAGGGCAAGTTACTCGCATTTCTCCAGCCGCAGATCCAACAGCTCGTTTAGTGCCAGTTGAAACGAGTATTCCTAACAGCAGCGGGCGCATTGGCAGTGGACTTTTGGCACGAGTTAGCTTTGAGAATGACGCAACTCAATCAGTGGTAGTACCTGAGACAGCTATTTTGGAGCAGGGGGAGCAGGGGGAGCAGGGGGAGCAGGGGGAGCAGGAAGGTAATACTAATTCTAATCCTCAACCACAGCAGCAAAATCGGCAGGGGACTTTGTTTGTCGTGAAGGTTGGAGAAGGAGGAGCAACGGTTATAGCGCGGACTGTCACGCTGGGAGAACGAGCTAATGGCAAAGTAGAAATTTTATCTGGTTTAAGACCAGGTGAGCGCTTTGTTGCTCGCAGTGGCAGACCATTGAAAAATGGCGAAACTGTAGGAATTTCGATTATCTCGGAAACAGTACAAGGAGAGCAATAGTAATGCAGGAGGTCAAGAACACTGCCAAATTTAGTGTGAGTGCGATCGCGATCCGGCAGCATATTGGTACGCTGATGCTGACGCTGGCAGTGATTGTATTAGGAGTGTTTTTTATTACGACTCTCCAAGTCGATCTCCTGCCATCAATTACCTACCCCAGAATCGGTGTTCGGGTAAACGTACCTGGAGTCTCACCAGAAATAGCAGTTGATGAGGTGACACGACCCCTAGAAGAAGCCTTAGCTGCAACTGAAGGGGTAGTTCAAGTTTATTCCCAGACTCGTGAGGGACAGGTGAGTTTAGACCTCTTCTTTCAACCAGGTGGCAATATTGATCAAGCATTAAATGATGCCACTGCTGCTTTTAACCGAGGTCGCGGACAATTACCAGACACGCTAGAAATTGAAGAGCCACGCTTGTTCAAAGTTGACCCCTCGCAGTTGCCTGTATACGAATTTGGCTTAACATCACCTGCATTAACAGATACTCAACTGCGGGTATTTGCCGATGAAGAGTTAGCCCGCGAACTCAGTGTGATCCCAGGAGTAGCGTCAGTGGACGTATCTGGTGGCGTTGGTGAAGAAGTGCAGATTAACATCGACCTTGATCGCCTGCAATCTGTGGGTGTAGGTTTAACTGACGTACTGGATGAACTGGAAGCACGTAATCAGGATATTTCTGGTGGTCGGATCTTGGGAGATTCTGAACCCCTGACTCGGACTGTAGGACGTTTTCAGAATGCTGATGAGATCAAAAACCTCTCTTTTGAAGTAGGGGCGAGAGAAGAAGATCCATCTACCCCAGCTTCCCCAGCTATCCCCAGCCGCCGCGTCTACTTGCGAGACTTTGCCGAAGTCATCGATGGTACAGAGGAGCAACGAGTATTCGCTTTCTTAAATAAAACGCCTGCGGTCAAACTCAGTGTTCAGAAGCAGCCCGACGCTAATACGATCGCAGTTGTGGACGCGCTCAAACAAAGGCTGGAGGAACTGCGGCAGTCTGGTTTAATTTCCGCAGACATGGTGCTGACTCCCACCTTAGATGAGTCTGTATTTATTCGCAATTCTTTGACAGACGTAACCACTTCTGCCGTTTCTGGAGCATTGCTAGCGGCTGCGGCTGTGCTGTTGTTTTTAGGCTCAGTGCGGCAAACACTAATAATTACACTCGCTATTCCGCTTTGTACTCTAACGGCGATCATTTTTATGAAGCTGTTTGGTTTGACGATAAATGTCTTCAGTCTGGCAGGTCTAGCTGTGGGGATTGGTCAAGCAATTGATACATCGGTTGTCATCTTGGAGAACGTTTCTGAACGTACTGATGCGTCTGGTCAGAATGATCAGCTGGGGGAACCAAAGCCAAAATTTAAAAGCCAAGATCCAAAATTCTTCATCGAAAGTACGATTACTTCTTCCCAAGAAGTAGAATCAGCTTTGGTTGCTGCCACTGGTGCCAACTTAGTTTCCGTGCTGCCGTTCCTTTTAATTGGCGGCTTTATCTCGCTGCTATTTAATGAACTGATTTTGACAATTAGCTTTGCAGTAGCAGCCTCACTCCTGGTTGCCATTACTATAGTGCCGATGCTTGCTTCTCGACTATTAGCTATTCCTTGGTCGAGTCGTGTGAGTCAGTTTTGGCTACTGAGGCAATTTAATCGCCGCTTTGAAGATGCCACGCGAGGATACGGCAGCTTTTTAAGGAGGGTTCTCCGTTATCGCTTACTTGTGGTAGCGATTACTTTTACACTCTTGGGTGGTGGCAGTTTATTTATGGCAGGTCAGATTCCCCAAGAGATTCTCCCCCGCATTAATACAGGGCAAGCTAGCCTGATTGCTCAGTTTCCACCTGGTACTCCTTTAGCAACAAACCAGAAGGTAATGAGTGCTGTTGATGACATCCTGCTTAAACAGCCAGAGACTGATTATATTTTCTCAACTGTGGGTGGTTTTTTCTTTGGTAACAGTACAAGTGAAAATCCCCTCCGAGCTAGCAGCACTATTACCCTAAAACCTGGTAGTGATGTAGAGGCTTATGTTGAAAAGGTAAGTACCCAATTCAACAAGCTAAATTTAGTAGAAACTCGTTTACGCTTAAGCCCAGGTCAGGTACGCGGTTTAATCCTAAATAATTCTCCAGTCAGGGGAGCAGAGGTTGACATTATTTTGCAAGCAGAAGACACCCAGAAGCTCAACCAAGCAGGGCAACAAGTGCTTCAAGCTCTAGAACAGCAAGCAACCTTGGCTAGTTTTCGCCCTGATGCTACCCCCAGGCAACCAGAATTGCAAGTTCTTCCTGATTGGGAACGGGTGGCAGAACTGGGTTTGACGACGCAAGAAATTGGCGACACAATTCAGACGGCAATTGAAGGTTCAGTGCCAACTCAGTTGCAACGAGGCGATCGCTTGGTGGATATTCGAGTGCAACTGAATGAAGACGCGATCGCTCAACCTTCGCAACTGGAACGGTTACCTTTGTTTATCGATAACAATCGCCAAATTCGCCTTAGTGATGTTGCCACGATTGAAGCAGGTCAAGCTCCAGGTGAAATTCAGCGGATTAACCAGCGTCAGGTTTTCATTATCGCTGGAACTTTAGCTGAAGAAGCAAGCTTGGGTGCAGCACTTCAGGAGGTAGATACGGTACTGCAAAATCTGGATCTACCAGAGGGCGTTGGGGTGTTACCCAGTTCGGCGGCGGAAACTAACCAACAGTTGCAGGACTCGCTGAAAACTTTGGGTGGGTTAGCTGCCTTCTTGGTTTTTGTGGTGCTGGCAGTGCAATACAACTCACTGATCGATCCGCTAGTGATTATGTTCACCGTGCCGTTGGCATTAGCTGGAGGGATTTTTGGACTTTACATCACTCAAACAGCAATTGGTGCAACTGTGTTAGTAGGTGCGGTGTTACTGGTAGGAATTGTTGTTAACGCTGCTATTCTCTTGGTAGAGCTAGCGAACCAAATCCGCGAGGAGTCAGGCTGCGATCGCTCTTCGGCAATCATCAAAGCTGCTCCGCAACGCCTGCGCCCGATCCTGATGACTACTATTACCACTATTTTAGGTCTATTCCCACTGGCACTAGGAATTGGGGAAGGTTCGGAATTTTTGCAACCGTTGGGGATTGTGGTTTTTTCGGGGATGGCGATCGCAACACTGCTGACTTTATTTATTATTCCTTGCTTTTATGTCATGCTGTACGATTTATTCCATTGGAATCGTGGGAAGCAGTTGAGTACAAGCACACCTAAACTGTTTATAAAAAGTGCTAAAACTTTTTTTAGTAATAAAAAATAATCTGAAGTGTGTAGTTAAGGTAATTGAATTTTGCCATTAAATGTAATACTTACTGGTTATTTCATACAGGCGGATAGAGTTTGGGTGCTTTACAACTCAGTTCGCGTAGCGTCCGGTCTTCCTCTTCCATATTCGGCTATGTGCCTTGTCTGAGTTAAGACCATCACCAAGTCTGGGTTTAACTATTGTAGAGGCGATCAGGCAGAAGTAATACCTATAAGTAGGGCAGTCAACACTGCTGGGTTTAGCATAAGTAAAGAGAGATAAGCTAAGGTTTCAGCTTTAGTTAAATTGAATTTTGGTAGGAGGAATGGATGGCTGTTAAGTTGCGGCGACCTATTTTAGTAGGTGGAGTTGGTCTATCATTTTCGCTCTTATTGTTGCAGACCCTGCATCACTCGGTAGATCAACTAGGTGAGTTTGGTGTACTTGGCATAATTGCACTCGGCACTTGCTTATGGTTATTCCAGCAAAGTCAAACAAAAAATACTCAAATACAGCTAGATGCTTCGCCGCTAGATCGGGCGACAGTAGAAAAAGTAATCGCACAGGCAGAAAGTGCAGTTAGCCAACTGGAAATAGAGGCAGAATATCAGGTAGCGTCTTTACGAGAACGAATTGCCCAACTTAAAGGTGAACTAGATCGGCAGGAAATTCATCTGGCAGTTACTGGCGGCAAGGCTGTGGGTAAAACTACCCTAATTCAAGTGCTAGATTCTAGCTGGGTTGAGCATATTCAGCCAAAACTTTGTCTGCAAGAGACATCGGCTTTGTTTACTAGCACAGACGCTAATTTAACGGCAGAAACAGCTGCCTTGGCAAAAGTAATTGCCTCAGATTTAGTGTTGTTTGTAACGAACGGGGATTTGACAGATCCAGAGTTTCAAACCCTACAACAACTGAGGGCAGCGAATCAACGGACAGTGCTGGTTTTTAACAAGCAAGATCAGTATTTAGCAGACGAAAGAGCAACCGTATTGCTTTCTTTACGGCAACGGATGTCTTCAATGTTGAAGACTGAAGATGTGGTAGCAATTACGGCATCTCCTGGCCCTTTAAAAGTGCGTCATCATCAGCCGGATGGTTCTGTGCAGGAGTGGATGGAACAGCCAGCGCCAGACATATCACAGCTAACACAGCAGCTAACGCAAGTTCTGGCGATGGAAGCACAACAGCTAGTGTGGGCATCGACAAAACGGGCAGCTGTTACTTTGAAAGCAGAAGTGAAAACTGTATTGAATGGAGTCAGACGCGATCGCGCTCTACCTGTAATTGAACAATATCAGTGGATTGCCGCCGCTGCTGCCTTTGCTAACCCAGTACCAGCGTTGGATTTACTGGCAACCGCTGCGATTAATGCCCAGTTAATTATAGATTTGGGCGGCATCTATCAGCAAAAATTTTCCCTCCAACAGGCTCAAACAGTGGCTGGAACAATGGGAAGCTTGATGATCAAACTTGGTTTAGTAGAACTTTCTAGTAAGGCGATCGGCATCGTCCTCAAAAGCAATGCGATCACCTTTGTTGCTGGAGGAGCAGTACAGGGAGTCAGCGCTGCATATTTAACTCGGTTAGCAGGCTTGAGTTTAATCGAGTATTTCCAACAGCAGGAAGCAGCTATAAATTCTGAAAATGGGCTGAATCTCCACAAGTTAAGTCAAACCTTGCAAAATGTCTTTCAGCAAAATCAGCAGTTGGGTTTCTTACAAGGGTTTGTTAAGCAAGGGTTGGGGCGTTTGTTGCCATCACCTCAACCTGAATCTAGTCAGATTGCTTAGTTGTTAACAGCAAGGTGGGTAATGCCCGCCTTTTTTGTTATTTCAGCATTCCGCAAGCGTACTATAAATACCTGGATTTGGCGCGATCGCACCTGGGAATTACTCCCGCCTTAATTGCGATCACCTCCTGTCTTCTTGGCAATTCTGCCGCAAAATATCCCAGTCTTCCCACTATAAATTCAATTTCTGCTTGACAAGTTGTATTCATAACGAGTACGCTTTTAAGAACAAAACTTTACAATAAGTACAATTCAAGGAGCAAAATTGATGTTGCAAAGCCGTGCAGGACATAGAGTTCCCAACGTTACCTTCCGTACTCGGCAGAACAACCAGTGGGTAAATGTAACTACAGACGCTCTATTTACTGGCAAGACAGTGATTGTCTTCTCTCTACCTGGTGCTTTTACTCCGACTTGTTCATCTACCCATGTACCTGGCTATAACCATTTAGCTAAGGTATTTAAGGCAAATGGCGTTGATGACATTATTTGTATTTCTGTTAATGATGCCTTTGTAATGAACGAATGGGCAAAGGATCAAGAGTCAGAGAATATAACGTTGCTTCCCGATGGCAATGGTGAATTCACTGAACGCATGGGAATGCTAGTTGATAAAGCAGATTTGGGTTTTGGGATGCGATCGTGGCGCTATTCTATGCTGGTAAAGGATGGCGTGATTGAAAAGATGTTCATTGAGCCAGAAGTGGCAGGTGATCCCTTTGAGGTGTCTGATGCAGAAACAATGCTTAGATATATCGCTCCTGAAGCAGTTAAGCCAAAAGTAGTTTCCTTATTTACGAAAGAGGGTTGTCCTTTCTGCGCCCGTGCTAAGTCGATGCTGAAGGAGCATGATATGGATTATGAGGAAATTGTCTTGGGTAATGGGATAACTAATCGCTCTTTACAGGCTGTTGCAGGCGCAGCAACGGTTCCGCAAGTGTTTATGGATGGTAAATTGATTGGTAGTTCTGAGGCACTAGAAGCTTACTTCGCAGCACTATGAACTAGGTTAGATAATTAGGTGCAGGCGATCGCTCTTTAAATATCTGGACTTAGGGAGCGATGCCTGCGCTCACAATTAAATAATTTGGATTAAAAATTGAGAGCAATACAACACATTCTGGATTTTAGGGGTTCATACAGAGAATCGCCGCAGTTTTAGCCACAATGGAACCCAAGATTGAGGCACTCGCTATGGAAGAATTATTCACCCTCAAGGCATTGCTGTTAAAAGGGGATATTCGAGGGGCAATTGCGATTGTTGAAGAACTCGAAGAGATGAGTCGTGATGACAAGATTAACGCGATCGCTAGCTATGCCGTAATTCTGCTGCTGCATTTAATTAAGCAGCAAGCTGAGAATCGTACAACTCGATCTTGGGAAGTCTCTATTCGTAATTCCGTGCGGATGATTCAAAAAAAGAATAAACGTCGTCAGGCTGGCGGTTATTACCTGCCACTGGAAGATTTGCGCCTCGCTTTGGAAGAGGCTTACCCAGATGCTATTGATCAGGCTTCTTTAGAAGTTGAGGAAGGCCGCTATGATTTAGATGAATTGGCACAGATAGTCAACCGAGAAGATATCTTAAATCAGGCAATGGCACTAATTTCAGCAAAAGACGTTGCACAATAGATTGTGAGTTACTAGATGCGATCGCCTGTACATAACCCTCAAATAGTTACAGCTATAAACGCTGATTTTATTAATATTAGTTAAATCTAAACAGTGATTCCTTACAATACTCGCACGATAGGCATTGTCTACGATATTTATTTAGAATGTAGAGTGTTCGTATGGCATTCTGTAAGAAGATTGCCAAATACTAAAGTTGTAAATTACTGAAATTAAGCTAATGATTGATGTGAGAACTGCGGTAAATGCAGCAAATAATTATCTACTGTCTATACAAGATATAATTGGCAATTTACAAGATATGAGACTTGAAGAAGTTGAACTGTCAGAAGATAGAAAATACTGGTTGATTACTTTGGGGTTTGATATTCCTGCCAAAGCTCAAAGCACCTTAGAAATGTTTAATTCTTCTCAGAAGTATGAGCAAAAGTATAAACTTTTCAAAGTAAATTCAGCAACTGGTGAAGTAGAGGCTATGAAAATCAGGGAAGTATGAAAGATGAAATCAATTCTCTTTTTGCTCGTTATCGTCAGAAGGGGATTTTAATTGATACAAACATTCTACTTCTCTTTTTCGTCGGAACTGTCAATCGAGAACGGATATCAAAGTTTAAGCGAACTGAGCAATTTGTACCGGAGGATTACGATCTTTTAGTACAAATACTAAATTACTTTCAGAAAATTGTAACAACGCCAAATATTCTCACAGAAGTTAATAGCCTTGCTAATCAGCTGGGTGAACCAGAACGTTCTCAGTGCTTTACCATCTTCGCTGATGGTATTTCAAAGTTAGAAGAATCTTATATGACAAGTAAAGCAATTGCTATAAATGAGAGGTTTACGAAGTTTGGGCTTACTGATTGTGGAATCTCCAATCTGGCAAAAAATCGATATCTTGTCTTAACTGATGATCTTAAACTAGCAGTTTATCTTCAGAAAGAAGCGATTGATACAATTAACTTCAATAATATCCGTGTTTATGGCTGGCGGTAATCCTCATCGCTGCACCTTTGACTTGCTAAAAACCATTGTTGTTATTGTTATTTACTTCTTGTCTGTATTGCGTAGGAGGAAATATCATTTCAAACCAGACTGCACGCGCCAGAGGCTAGCATAAATATCCTGTTGCTCTAGCAGCTGTTCATGCGTTCCCTGTTCTACTAATTTGCCGTGTTCCATGACATAGATGCAATCGGCATTGCGGACAGTAGAAAGACGATGAGCGATCGCAATTGTTGTTCTATTTACAGTAATTCGTTCAAGCGATCGCTGAATTGCTGCTTCGGTTTCATTATCTACAGCTGATGTCGCTTCATCCAGAATTAGAATTGGGGGGTTTTTTAAAACTGCACGCGCGATCGCAATTCTTTGGCGTTGTCCACCAGATAATTTCTGCCCTCGCTCACCCACAATCGTCTCATAGCCTTGGGGCAATTGAATGATAAATTCGTGAGCTTCAGCAATTTTAGCCGCTGCCATCACTTCGGCTGGAGTAGAGTCAGGGCTACCGTAAGCAATATTCTCTACTACATTGCCATGAAATAGAAATACATCTTGACTGACTAAACCTATACATCCTCGCAAATCTCTTAACTTTAAATCACGTATTTCAATACCATCAAGAGTGATACTTCCTGATTGCACTTCATACAAACGTAGTAATAATTTGACTAATGTACTCTTACCTGAACCTGTGGAACCGACAATTGCAATAGTTTTACCCGCAGGGATATGTAGAGAAAGATTTTGAATTACTGGCGATCGCCCATTGTATGCAAACGTGACATTTTGTAATTCCAACTCGCCGCGTACTGAACCGATAGGTAACGCGATATCGCCTGTGTGAATTTCAATTGGAGTATCCAGCAAATTCATAACTCGATTAGTGGAAGCCATTGCCCGTTGATACTGATCGAAGGTTTCTCCTAATCTTGTTAAAGGCCAGAGTAAGCGCTGAATTAGAAATACTAAAACGCTATAAGTACCTACAGACATTCTTCCAGCAACAGCTTCCATCCCACCGTACAGTAGCAATGCTGTGAAACCAGCCAAAATCAGCATCCGAATTAAGGGGACAAACGCAGCCGAAAGCGCGATCGCGCGACGGTTACTTTGCTGATAAGCTTCACTTTCAACTGCCAGCCGTCCTAATTCATAATCTTCGGCGGTAAAGCTTTTAATAGTAGTAATTCCACTCAAATTATTTGATAGCCGAGAGTTGAGGAAACCCACTTTCTCGCGCACTTCGGCATAGCGGGGAGCCAAAAGACGCTGAAAAACAACCGAACCCCAGATAATAAATGGCATGGGCAACATCGCCATCCACGCTACACTGGGAGCCAAAATAAAGAAAGCACCGCCAATAATTACAACTGTTGCGGAAACTTGGAGTAAGTCATTTGCTCCCACATCCAAAAATCGCTCTAATTGGTTGATATCATCACTGAGAATAGACATCAAACCGCCAGTGCTGCGTTCTTCAAAATAGGCAAGTTCTAGTTCTTGTAAATGGCTATAAGCATCCAAGCGTAAGTCGTGTTGAATCTTTTGTCCTAGATTACGCCATAGACGAGCATAGGCATATTCAAATATTGATTCGAGTATCCAAATGATCACGGTGAGGATGGAAAGAATCAAAAATTGCTGAAAGACATCTTTTACACCCCAACGCGCAATTAGGGAATCTTGTTGCTTTACCACCACGTCAACTGCGATACCAATTAAGGCAGGTGGTGCTAAATCGAAGATTTTATTCAGGATTGAGCAAATTGTTGCTAGCCTAATTTGCTGACGATATTTGTGGCTATATTCGAGTAGGCGGTTAAGGGGATGATTATGGGAGCGGTTCTTCTTACGGAATGGATTTGCAGCCTTGGCTACCTGCTTGTGCGATCGCATTGACACTCTTGTCAAAACTAAATACTAACGATAATCATCAGAGTGTTGCTAAATAGCTCTATGTTGCGCTTGAGTTAATGGATTCGTCGCATTGGCTAGTGTGGCTTCTCGGAGGCACTCTTACAGTAGCCAGAATTGCTTATGCATACGGTGTGATTACAACGTATGGACCTTCTGTGGGGCGTGCGATTGGCTTTTTTGGAACCTTGTTTGTCTATGTGGTAGGCGCAAGTGCATGTGTCTACTACGGTTTGCAGGGTGTAATCTAACAGCCACGAAGCCGTAGAAATGCTCAGGCGATTACTTTCTTAACATTAAACTCAACTTAAAGACGCTGAACAAAGTTTCACGTAGTTTTTTAAACACAATTATAAAGTTGTGCATTTTAAGTAATAGTTAACTTGCCGCGACGTGTAACTTCAATAGTGTGATTAAAATTAACAGCTACTGTGCTCTAGATCACTGACACTGTGTAATTAATTCTTTATAATCTTCCCGAATATTAAGAATAACAAAATGCGTAAAATATTTTTTGCAGAACTGATAGGAACCTTCGTATTAGTATTTGGAGGTTGCGGTAGTGCCGTCCTTGCTGGCGAAAAGATTGGTTTTTTGGGTGTTTCATTAGCTTTTGGTCTTTCACTACTAGCAATGGTTTATGCGATCGGGCCTATTTCAGGTTGCCACATTAATCCCGCCGTAACTGTGGGTTTACTGATCAGCAAGAAGATGGAATCAAAACAGACAGTGGGCTATATTGTGGCTCAAATTGTGGGTGGGATTTTGGGTGCTGGTGTACTGCTGCTCATTGCCCAAGGAATCCCAGGGGGTTATGATGCGGCAGTAGCAGGTTTGGCGGCGAACGGTTACGGCGAACACTCTCCAGGGGGCTACAACCTTGGTTCTGCCTTCCTGACTGAAGTAGTCCTTACCTTCTTCCTAGTGCTAACGGTACTTGGTGCTACTGATTTGAAAGCGCCAGTTGGTTTTGCTGGTATCCCCATCGGGTTGGTACTAACTCTGATTCACCTAGTAGGTATTCCTGTAACCAACACCTCAGTTAACCCAGCGCGTAGCATTGGGCCTGCGGTTTTTGTGAAAGGCTGGGCTTTAAGCCAGCTGTGGTTGTTCATTGTCGCGCCGATCATCGGTGCGGTTATTGCTGCATTGGTTTACCAGGCTATTGGCACGTCAGCGACGATTACTGCCAAAGAAGCTGAGCAGTCGTTGGCTAGCCAGCAAGCTGAGAGGTAAGCTTAGGGAAAGCTGGTTCAATATGGAGCGAATACAGGTTGGAAATCTGCTAAATGTCCTCAAACTTCTTGTTATACGGTGCTAATGGCTATACGGGTAGCTTGATTGCTCGATTAGCAGTACAACGTGGACTTCGCCCCATTCTTGCTGCACGCGCTCCCGAAAAAATTGAACCGCTTGCAGCAGAACTAGGTTTAGATTATCGCGCCTTTTCTCTAAATGATGACGCTGCTGTAAACGAGGCTTTAGCAGATGTGGTAGCAGTGCTGCACTGTGCTGGGCCATTTTCCCAGACTTCTGAACCAATGGTTGCTGGATGTCTGCGGACAAAGACGCACTATTTGGATATTACTGGAGAAGTTGCAGTATTTGAGGCGATCGCTGCCCGTAATCATGATGCCAAGACAGCCGGAGTTATGTTGCTTCCTGGCGTGGGTTTCGATGTCGTACCAACGGACTGTTTAGCGGCACACCTCAAAGACAGGCTACCCTCAGCCACACGTCTAGCGCTTGGGTTTCAGGCATTAGGTAAAATATCACGCGGCACAGCTACCACAATGGTAGAGGCACAGAATCAAGGCGGCTTAGTGCGACGCAGTGGAGTTCTAACTCCGGTTCCCGCAGCTGGGAAAACTCGCTTAATCGACTTTGGACAAGGTGCAGTCGCAGCTACGACAATTCCTTGGGGAGATATCTCCACAGCCTTTTATAGTACGGGTATTCCAGATATTGAGGTATATGTTGCATTCCCAGCATCCATCCGGATAGGAATGGTTGCAAGTCGCTATCTTGGCTGGTTGCTAGGCTTAAGCGCAGTGCAAAATTTCCAGAAGCGTCTGATTCAAAATCAGCCGCCAGGGCCAACCGAGGCTGAACGCGCCCAGGGAAAAAGCCTGCTGTGGGGAGAGGTGGAAGACAATTCTGGTAAGCGGTTAGTTTCTCGCCTTCAATGTCTTGAAGGCTATAGTCTTACAACGTTGACATCTGTGGCGATCGCTCAAAAGGTACTTGCAGGACAAGTTATTGTTGGCTTCCAAACACCATCTTTGGTTTATGGCGCAGACTTCATTCTAGAAATTGCGGGAGTCGTGCGGCAGGATTTAGACTCACAATAACTACTCTGTGGGAATTTATTTACAAAGGGCGGCGGCGTGGTGGCGGATGTGGTCTTCAATTAAGGTGGCGATGAAGTAATAACTGTGGTTGTAGCCTTCGTGGAAGCGCAAGGTTAGCGGTTGATTGACTGCTGCACACGCCTGTTCAAACACATGAGGAAGTAGCTGTTCGGCGAGAAACGGATCGGCACTACCTTGGTCAATTAGAATAGGACGACTATACTCAGCTTCCTTGACAAGTTCGCTGGCATCGTAGGCACGCCAAGTTTCCTTATTAGAGCCAAGGTAGTTAGTGAATGCCTTTTGACCCCACGGACAACGCATTGGTGCGACAATTGGTGCGAAGGCTGAGACTGACTGGTAGCGATCGCCATTTCTCAAAGCACAAACCAGCGCTCCGTGTCCACCCATCGAATGACCAAATATCCCCTGTCTGTCTGATTGCACCGGAAAATGGTTGGCAATTAGAGCGGGTAACTCGTGGACAATGTAGCTGTACATTTGGTAGTGCGATCGCCAAGGTTC